>JAERMO010000056.1 GCA_016844465.1 Nitrosarchaeum sp.
GTCTTTATTCAAACATCAAAACATTTGTAGATTCTAAAAAAGCCAAATTCATAAAATGTGATATTAGAAATTTCAAAAAAATTATGGATCTACCAAAAGTTGATGCAGTAATTCATTTAGCAGCAATTGCCAGTGTGGTGGAATCAATTAATAATCCAATTTTTGTAAATGACGTAAATGTAAACGGCACTTTAAATATTCTTGAATTTTGTAGAAAAAAGAAAATTAAGAAACTAGTTTTTACATCATCTGCAGCAATTTATGGTGATTATGAAAAAACAATTACTGAAATTACACCTGCAATTCCCACTACCGTTTATGGCGCAACAAAATTAACTGGAGAACAATATTGTAAAATATATTCTAATTTATTTGATATCAATATTACAGTGAAATGATGCATACGCAGGTGTAATTTCAAAATTCATGGATAAATTAAATGAAAATAAACCTCCCATAATATTTGGAAATGGAAAACAAACAAGAGATTTTATTCATGTAGATGATGTTGCAAGAGCGTTTTACTTGGTATTAAAATATGCCAAGAAATCTTTTGATGTGTTTAACCTTGCAACTGGAAAATCAACATCTATCAATGAATTAGCTAGAATGTTCTTAATGGTAACAAACAAATCCAAACTCAAACCTATTCATAAAAAATCAATTCCAGGAATTGTTGTTTGCAGCTCTACAAATCCTAAAAAAATAAAGAAAAATTTACACTTTAATCCATCCATTAATCTCCATGATGGAATTACAAAGTTTGTAAAATTTTCAACATCTTAAGCCCTTTAAATTTTCAGTTCTATTTTGTTGATTTAATCACCAAATTTAAGACCATCCTAATTTTACGTATGTTGAAGGTCAATGAACATACTATCTATTGGTGCACATTGGGATGATATTGAGCTTGGTTGTGGGTTAACTTTAAAAAAATTAAAGGAAAAAGGACATAATATTTTCTCTATTGTGGTATGTAGTTCCCAATATGGAACAAATGAAGATGAAGGGATGAAAGAATCTGAGGCTTTGAAATATGGATTAAACTCCTTTCATTTAATTGGTGCAAATTATATTTCTACCCCCAAAGAACCTAATAGCAAATTAACATACAATAAACAAATAATGCAAACTCTTGAAGAAATCGCAAATAAGAATAAAATTGATACAGTTTTCACTCATTGGTTTGGAGATATAAACACAGATCATAAAACAACCTGGGAAATATCTAGAACAGCCTTTAGAAATGTAAAAAATTTCTTAATGTTTCAATCTAACTCTTATGGTGATAATGTAAATATTTTCAAACCTAACTTATTTTTCAGTTTTAATCAAGAACAATACATCTTTAAAGAAAAATTACTTTCCCAATATGTATCAGAGTGGACTCGTAGAGAAAATAGATGGAAAAGAGAAATATTTGAAAGAGAAAGATACTGGGGACATATTTCAGGTAATGATTATGCTGAGGGATTTCAAGTAGGAAAAGTTGTAGATTTTTTTGTATAATATGCATGAGGAAAATAATTTTGACTAACAAAAATATTGATAATGAAAAAGTTCTAGTTGGAAAAAACTGTGAAATTAATGATAATGTAATTCTTGTTGGAAATATTAGAATTGGCAATAATTGTAAAATTGGAAATAACGTATTTTTACAATCTGTTTCAATTGATGATAATACGATTATAGAAGATAATTCTGTATTAGGCTATGGTAATATTACTGGACATTATTATGATCCAAAACAACCTCACGAAAAATATGACAATCTAGAAGAAGTAAAGTATCAAATAAAAATTGGAAAAAATGTTTTGATTCGAACGGGAGTTACAATCTATCTCGGTGTAAATATTTCTGATAACTGTTGGATCAATCATAATGCAATTATTAGAGAAAATGTAACTATCTTAGAAGATACAACTATCGGTTCAAACACCATTTGTGAAAACAATGTTTCAATAGGCAAAAGATGTGCTATTCATAATAATACTATGATTTGTGCTGAAACAATGATTGAATCATACGTGTTTATTGGACCAGGTGTCACATTTACAAATAACTCACCAATTGGACATTTACGTAATGTTCCTTCTACAATTAGGGGTGCAAAATTACGATTGGGGTGTGCCATCGGTGGCGGTGTTACTATTTGTCCTGGAGTTGAAATAGGGCATGAAGCAATTATTGCAGCTGGTGCTATAGTTACCAAAGATATTCCACCAAGAATAATCGTTGCAGGAAATCCTGCGAAAAAAATAAGAGATGTAGATCAGCAAAGTTTCATAAAAGAAGATATTCGTAAACAATATGGAATTTAACTAAAACACTTGTAACTAGTGGATTTTTACATCAAACACAAAATACTATAAAACGAGATATCTCTTTACTAAAACATGAATATTTTAATAATTCATGAAGTTGATTGGTTGAAAAAAGTTACATATGAAATTCATCATTTATCAGAGCTTTTTTCTTTAAAGGGTCATAATGTTTATGCAATAGACATTCCAGATCCAGGAAAATTATCATTAAATAAAGAAACTAAAGATAATGTAGACAATTATCATAGAATATATGAAAAATCATCTGTTAAACTTCTGAGAACCCCTATAATACCAATTAAAGGTCTGAATAGGATTTCTGCATATTTTACATCATATCGTTTTATTAAAAAAACTCTAAAAGAGTACCATATTGATATTGTATTATTATATTCAATAGTTACAAATGCAAAAGCAACAATTAAGGCATGTAAAGAGTTTAACATTCCAATCATTCATAGAACATTTGATGTTGTTCATGATCTAATTGATGAAAAATACTTGAAGAATATAGTTTTAAAATTTGAAAAATCTGCATATCCAGAATTTGATGAAGTAATAGTAAATACACCATTCATGAAAAAATGGTCTGAAGATATGAAATCCAAACATGTAATCATAATTCCACAAGGAGTTGATCCAAATATCATGAAACCTTTACCTAAAGATTTAGAATTACAAAAAAATCTTCAAATTTCTAACCAAGATCGAGTTGTAATGTATTTAGGCAGTATACATTCAATTTCTGGGTTACCTGTAATTCTAAATTCTATTCCTAAAATTATCCAAAAAATTCCTCATTTCAAATTACTTGTTGTAGGTGGTGGTGCTCACCTTGAAAATCTTAAAGAGATATCAAAAAAATTAAAAATACAAGACAAAGTTGTATTTACTGGTTATGTGCCTTATTTGCATATATCTCGATATTGCAGTCTTGCAGAATTATGCATCAATCCTTTTGAAATTACCGACATGACAAAAAAATTATCTCCAGTTAAAATTTTTGATCTTTTGGCTTGTAGTAAACCAATTTTAGCAACTCCTTTAGAAGGATTACTTCATGATTTTCCAGAAGAATCAAAAATATTGATTTATGCTAATTTGGAGCAATTTGAGTCTCAAATAATTTCATTATTGAATAGTGAATCTTTAGAAAATTTTGGGAGGAAAGGTAGGGATTATGTTGAGGCTAATTATACTTGGGAAAACATTGCAAATAGATTTTTAGAAGAATTTGAAACTTTTTTGAATTGAGTATATTTCATCAATAACTTTTTAATTCACATATGAAGAGAGCCGATATCTAATGAAAATAATGTCTATTTTTGGAACCAGACCAGAAATAATCCGTTTAAGTAGAATCTTTGCATTATTGGATAAAAACTTTGAACATGTAATGGTTAACACAAGTCAAAATTATACCAGAGAATTAAATTCAGTTTTTTTTGATGATCTGAATATTAGAAAACCCGATTATGATTTAAAAGTAAACACTGAAGCATATGGAATAGAAGTGGCTGATGTTATTGTTAAAACAGAAAAACTTCTAAAAAAGGAAAATCCAGAAATATTATTAATTCTAGGGGATACTAACAGTGGGCTTTCTGCAATTCCAGCTGCACATCAAGGAATTAAAATTGCACATCTTGAAGCAGGTATGCGAAGCTATGATCTTAGAATGCCTGAAGAAAAAAACAGGGTTATGATTGATCATCTCTCTACTGTATTATTACCATATACTCCTTATTCTCGAGAAAACCTAATTAGAGAAAATATTCATCCCAGTAAAATCTTTGTTGTAGGGAATCCCATAATTGAGGTAATAGATTACTATATGCCTAAAATTGAAAAAAGTAAAATTTTTCAAAAACTAAAAATCAAAAAAAATGAATACTTTCTTGTTACAGCACATAGAAGTGAAAATGTTGATAATTTAAAATCATTAAAGAATATTTTTTCTGGCCTTGAAAAAATTCACAAAAAATTTGGTAAAAAAATCATTTATCCTATTCATCCTAGAACAACTAGCAAAATGAAAAATATTGAAATTCCAAAAGGAGTTGAATTAATTGATCCTTTGGGATTTTTTGATTTTACTTATTTGGAAAAAAATGCTTTTTGTTTACTTACAGATTCTGGAACAGTTCCTGAAGAGACGCTTTATTTCAAGAAACCATGTGTAACAATAAGGGAAAGCACTGAAAGACCAGAAGTCATTGAAGCAGGTTCTAACATATTATCTGGTTTAGAACCTGAAAGAATACTTCGAGCTACAGAATCTATTACTTCAGGAAAACCAGATTGGCAATGGAAAGAAGCACTTGGTGATGGAAAAACTGCAAGAAAAGTTATCAATATTTTACACGGAAAACTCTACTGAACATTTTTTATACCTACAATTTAGTATTATTCTAAATGACTTTGTTGATTACTGGAGTTACTGGCATATTAGGTTCTGAATTAAAAAAATTATTTCCAGACTCTATTTCGCCTGAACACAAAAATTTTGATATATGTGATAAGAATCAAGTCGATAGCCTTTTCAATAAAGAAAAATTTGATCTTGTAATTCACACTGCTGCATTCACAACAGTAAGAGGTTGTGAAGAAAATAAAGAATTAGCAATGAAAGTAAATGTAGAAGGAACAAAAAATTTAGTTAATGCTATATTAAAATTTTCAATAAATACAAAATTTGTTTACATTAGTACAGCTTGTGTTTTTGATGGACACTCAGAAATGTATGTAGAAAGTTCTATTCCATATCCTGAGAATTTTTATGCATTAACTAAATTATTAGGCGAATATGAAGCACAAAGAATACTAAATCACATTATAGTTAGAACAAATTTTGTTGGAAAGAAAAGATGGCCATATCAAGGTGCTTTTACAGATAGATTTGGAACGTATATTTTTGCTGATAAAGTTGCATATGGAATTAAAGAAATATGTGAAAATAATTTAGAAGGTGTAGTTCATATTGTTGGAGATAAGAAAATTTCAATGTTTGATTTAGCAAAAATAACAACTCCTGATGTAAAACCCATGACATTAAGTGATTATACAGGTCCTCCACTTACAATTGATATGAGCCTTGATACTGAAAGATGGAAGAAATACAAACTAGTTGATTAACCATTGTTGAATAAACATGAAAAAATTAAGAATAATGTGGCTACATTCTCATTTGAGTCTCCCTAGTGGAGGAACTAAATATGTTCTAGAAGGAATTCGTGAATTATCAAAAAACCACATTGTGGATTTATACGTTCAAAAAACAACCCCACAATTTGAACAGTTGTTCAAAAAAGCTGGAATCAATATCACAGCTATGAGCAAATATTCTACTGGTGATATTTTATTCTGGTTCCATTTTTCAAAACAGCTCAAAAATGAACTAAAATTTTTAAAAAATCAAGCGAAAAGCTATGATGTGGTAGTTTCATCCATGTTCCCAATGAATGTTGAGGCTAATGCTCTAGGTTTACCGCACCTACAAAGTTGTTTTCAACCTTACGCATTTTTCTGGGATTCTTTAATGATAAACAAACTTCCCTTTGTTCAAAGATTGTTACTAAAATTTGCTAAGATAAAATTTGGTAAGTTAGATATTGAAGCCACAAAAAAATCTGACAAAGTAGTAACAGTTATAGCTGGTGTACAGAAATGGATATCGAAAGTATATCATAGGGATTCTATTGTGGTGCATCCTGGAGTCGATACATCATTTTTTAAACCAACTCTTGATTTGAATCTACAGAACAAATATACTGGAAAAAAAATAATTCTTCATAGTACAGACTGGACACCTTTGAAGCGAACCAATTGGCTTATAGATGAATTTGTTTCTATTAATTCTAAAATAAATAATGTTGTTTTGCTAATTATGGAAGTGAAAAATGTTGGAGTTGAAAGAGAAAAGGTAA
The DNA here is from genome assembly GCA_016844465.1 of Nitrosarchaeum sp. Classification (GTDB taxonomy): domain Archaea; phylum Thermoproteota; class Nitrososphaeria; order Nitrososphaerales; family Nitrosopumilaceae; genus Nitrosarchaeum. The sequence goes on from JAERMO010000056.1 coordinate 6,251, forward strand.
TAAAAAAAATAAATGATAAAAAAATAAAAAACATTGAACTGTGCGGTTCTGTTCCAGAAAATCTACTACCAGCATATTATTCATTGGCTGATGTATGCGTTTATGTAGGAATTGGAGAGGGAGCAGCAGCTGCAAGCTATATTGTACTTGAATCTATGGCATGTGAAACCCCTGTTATTAGGACAAATTATAGCCTTGAAGAAGTTGAGCATGGTAAAACAGGATATTTATTTGAAAAAGATGATAGAGAAAGTTTCGAAAAATATGTTATTGAATTTCTTACAAATCCCAAATTGAAATTAGAGTTTGGTAAAGCAGGGAGAAATTTTATTCAGGAAAATAGATCATGGAAGAAATTTGCTGAGTTATACGAAAAAAATCTTTTTGAGATTATTGGTTGAAACCTATGTAATTTATGAATAAATTCATTATAATTTTTAATACTCTACATGGAATGAAATGCTTCTATTACCATGTTTGTCTCATCTTTCGACATGGAATTATAGATTGGTAGAGTGAAGGATCTATCAAAAACATCTTTCGCATTAGGACATTTCTCATTAATAAGCTCTGGATTACATGGTTGCATATGAATAGGTGTCCATGCTTTTCTCGCATCTATTCCTTTATTGATAAGTTCTTTCAAATACTTGTCTCTTTGAATCTTGTTATTTGCTAATGCAAAAAATAACATGTATGAGTGTCTTGTTGCATATTTTGGAATAGTTTGAAAATCTATGTTTTTAATACCATTTTTATATTCTGACGCAATCTCATTTCTTCTGCGTATGGATTTTTCTACTTTCTTTAGTTGTTGTATTCCAATGGCAGATTGAATATCAGTGATTCTAAAATTTGTCCCTATGACATCGTGAACATATCGTTCTTTATCATTACGTCCATAATCTTTGATTTGATTAAGTTTTTTTAATGTTGTTTTATTCTTTGTTGATATGCATCCACCTTCTATGGTCGTTAATTGTTTAGCGATCTGAAAACTAAAAATTGTGGTATGATCAAAAGAGCCTAATTTTCTATTTTTATATTCTGAACCAAATGACTCTGCAGCATCTTCAATTAACTTGAATTTGTATCTCTTGGATAATTCTGTGAATCTATCTATGTCTGCTGACAAACCACCGACATCTACAATAATTACGCTTTTTACATCAGTTTTCTTTACTATTGCTTCAACCGAATCTGGGTTGATGTTCATAGTTATAGGATCTATATCAGCTACAATAATCTCTGCACCTAATATCTTTGGAATGGATGAAGTTGCAATGAATGTGAAAGATGGCACAATGATTTTATCTCCTGGTCTTATACCATCCTTTTCCTTGACTTGGCCAACCACTTTTAAGAGTAGCCAAAACTGCCTCAATTTCTTCTTGACCTATTTCTGGTCTACTCATAGGTACTGAAAATTCTTTTTCCATTTATCCTCGCTAATTTAGAGTATTATAACATGGTTTCCTATTTTATCTTCTTCATTGATTTACACTATCTGAAAATTTGGGAGAGGAACTATGAATTTACCTCCATTCTTTAGATATTCTGTTTCTCGGTTTCTGAATTCATCTATGAAATACCATGGTAAGATCAAAAAATAATCAGGTTTTTCTTTTCTAGCTTGTTCTTCAGATATTATCGATATATTTGTTCCAGCCGTTTTCTTCCCCCATTTAATTGGATTTCTATCAGCTATGGCTTTTATCATCTTATAATCTAAATTATAAAACTGTAATAATGTGTTACCTCTCGTAGATGCTCCATATGCATATACTGTCATTCCTTTTTCAACTTCATTTTTTATAAATTCATAAGTGACTTTCTTTAATTCTAATATCCTTTCTGAAAACTGTTGATATGGATGTATATCATCAAGGCCTAATCTATCTTCATAATCTATTATTTCCTTAACTCTATTGGTTACCGGAAATTTTTCACAACTATCGTGTTTGATTGTTAAATTGTGTCTTCTTAACAAATATTCAAGAGATTTTAGCGAATAATATTCTAAGTGTTCATGAACAATGTTGTCAAAAGCATTATTTTCTAACATGGTGACAAGGTAATTCATCTGAACTATCCATACTCCATCCTTGTCCAATATTTCTGCAATATCTCCAACAAATTTATTTGGATCTTGAAGATCATAAAACATTGCTATGCTAGTAATTACTTTTGATTTTTTATTGGGAAATTCTTCTATGAACTTTTCATAACTAAAAAAATCGTTTATTATCTTGCTAGTTCCATGTCTAGCCTCTTCAATCAAATTCTTAGCCGGCTCAAAACCAATTAATTTCAAATTTTTATTTTTATAATGTCGTAGTAAAGTTCCATCATTTGCACCAATATCAATTACATTATCTCCTTCCACCAATTCAATTAGAGTCTCTGCTTTCATAACTATGTCTGCCAGGGCATTCTTCATACTCTGATTGACTCCACTCTTATACCAAAATTCTCTATACATCAATTCTCCCGGTACGGTATGTCTTAATTGTAATAGTCCACATCCTCCATCTTTTTTATTACATAAAACCAGATCTAAAGGGGCAGTAAGAATATTTTTAGACTGCGAATCCGTAAAGTTGATCAAATGTTGATTTCCTAATGACATGATTGGTTTTAGTTTAATGGAATTACACACTCTACAACTTTCTTGTATGATTAGTTCTCTAGGGGTTTCAAAATCTTTCATGTAGTAATTGGCAATCTATACTATACAATATATTTGATCTTAGGGACCCATTCATTATTTAATCTGGAAATACGGAATAAATAATTTTAAACCTTTATTAACAAGTCTTAGAATTTATCCAAGATTTTTTGGAATTAAAATTTTTATCTTAACAATATCATCAACTTTTGAATGGAAAATAGAAATTATAGTTATAATTATGTGATTAATAATCATTTTCCTAAGGAAATTATAGGTGTTAAATAAATGACAAATGAAATAAAGAGACCTTCATATGATCTTGTAATTCTAAATAAAACAAGTAAAGAAAAATTCAAAAAATTTCTATTATCTCTTGGTAATAAGACGCAAAATACTTTCAACCATTTTGGAGAAATAAACACTAACACAGTAACTTCTATTGCAATAAGAGAAATCACTAGAAGTGACAAAGAAAAATTTTTTGGGTTTGTAGGTGGGGAATTGATTGTTTACGGATTTCTTACTAGGTTTGATAAACTTACAAAAAAACACAACTGTACATTAGGAATAGTTGTAAGCGATACTTGGCAAAAGAAGGGATTTGGTCAGAAAATGTGTCAACACATGATCGATTTTGCATGGAAGCATGGATTTACTAAGATTTGGCTAGCAGTTTATTCAGATAACAAGAACGGGATAAATCTATACAAATCATTGGGCTTTCAAATAGAAGGAATATTCATTAACGATGAAAAATTTGACACGACAAACAGACATGTAATTAGTATGGCAAGATTCAAGAATGGAAAAGATTATGATAAAAAACGTCTTGTGATGTGGAAGAAATTAAATTCAGATCTTTGATTTATACTGCATTTCAATTATCTTATTTTAAAAAACTGAATTTATAGATGATGTTACTTCTTAGGAATTAAACGATGTTTTTTATTCTTGGAAGAATTGATATTTTCTTCACTTGCTCTGGTTATAATTTTTGATTCATCTGGATATAATGGTGCATCCCACGGAAATGATTTTCCATCTAAGAACATTTTCCACCTTCTTATATCTTCATCTAACATGATCTTTACAAGTTTTTCAAATGTTACCTTGGGTTCCCATTTGAGATGTTTTTTTGCTTTTTTATAATCACCACGTAACAAATCTACGTCTAATGGTCTAAAGAACCTCTTGTTAATTTTTACATGTTTTTTCCAATCCAAGCCAGCCATCTCAAACGTCAATTTGACAAAGTCATGAACTGTGTGTGATTCACCTGTAGCAATGACAAAATTATCGGGTTTATCTTGCTGGAGCATAAGATGCATTGCTTGTACGTACTCTGGTGCGTACCCCCAATCCCTCTTTGCTTTTAGGTTGCCAAGAACTAATTCACTTTTTAGCCCTAAAGATATTTCTGCAACAGCATTGGTTATTTTTCTTGAAACAAATTCTAGTCCACGAAGTGGTGACTCGTGATTAAATAAAATGCCAGTTACTGTATACATATGATATGCCTCATAATAGATATTGGTTATCCAATGTGCATACAATTTCGAAATAGCATATGGACTAGCAGGAGCAAATTGAGTGCTTTCATTTTGGATTGAGGTATGACTATTGCCATACATTTCACTGCTTGATGCTTGATAGAATCTTATGTCTGAATTTAAATGTCTTATCGATTCTAATAGTTTTGTAACCGCCAAGCCTGTAATTTCGGCATTACCTACGGGTTGTTCAAAAGCACTACTTACAAAACTTGCAGCAGCTAAATTGTATACTTCATCTGGATCAGAAACCTTCACGGCTTCAATCATGGAACCCATATCTAGCAAATCTGCAGGAATCAGATTTATCTGAGAATAAACACCCAAGCTTTGTAATCTCCAAAAGTTTGGTGTAGAAACTCTTCTAAAAGTTCCATAGACCTTGTAACCTTTGCTTAGGAGAAATCTAGAAAGATAAGCTCCGTCTTGACCAGTTACGCCAGTTATCAGAGCTTTTTTAATATTCTATCACCAAAATTTCTCATCATTAGATGTTAATATGGATTAAGAATTCTTTATTTTTTAGATTCACCTAAATATCGATCAATTAACATAAAGTAAATTGCATGTATAGTGTTTGCAATTACTATTGATACTGCAGCTCCATTTACTCCCCAAATAGTCCCTAATATGAGAATTGAAGGAATTTGAACTCCAAGA
>JAERMO010000136.1 GCA_016844465.1 Nitrosarchaeum sp.
GTGCTACCAGTTTCACCTGTTGCTCCAGTGCTACCAGTTTCACCTGTTGCTCCAGTTTCACCTGTTGCTCCAGTGCTACCAGTTTCACCTGTTGGACCTGTAGATCCTGTTGCTCCTGTGCTACCAGTTTCTCCTGTTGCTCCAGTGCTACCAGTTTCTCCAGTGCTACCAGTTTCTCCAGTTGGACCTGTTGGGCCTTGTGAACCTTCACCGCCTGGACCTGTTGCTCCAGTGCTACCAGTTTCTCCTGTTGCTCCAGTGCTACCTGTTGCTCCAGTTGCACCTGTGCCACCATTGCTAGGCTTACATTGACCTAGATAATCACTGCTATGACCTGGCACATGTGCTTTTACTGAATTTTTGGATACAGAAATTGTAACAGGCTTTGCATTTCCAGGAGGTTGATGACAGACTACAACTTTTTCATTGTTATTGTTGTTTCTGGCATCTACCTGTTGAGCGTCAGCAAATGGAATTGACGGAATAAATGACAAATTCATGTACGAGGCCTGTGATGACAAGCCTGTGACCATGACTATGATCATTAATGTTGCTAGAAGTTGTGTTTTGCTTTTGTTATCATACATTGTAGCGATCAAAAAAACATTGTAACTAATTAATGTGACGATCTAATTATTTTTTTAATAAATTCTTAGATATTATTTAGAAATTCTATACTCAAAGATAATGAAAAATTTAAGTTTTTTTTAATATCATGTCTGCTCAAAATATAACATACACTAAGACATATCTTAGAATCAACTAAACAAAAGCTAAGAGATAAACATGACAATAAAAATAAAACCTACAGCCATCAAGCAAAGCATCTATTTGTTGGTGCCAAAAAATATTGCAGAGTTTATAGATATTGGGAAAAACACTACATTGCTTCTTTCAATTGAGAATAATCAAAAAAAATGTGTACTAAGATATGAATTTAGTAAATCTTAAAATTTTTATGAGATCTAGATACTAAAATTTCAAATACAGAACAAATCATAGTAAATCAGATAGAAAAGAAATAATATTTTTTGACATATCTAAAAAGAAAATTCATTACAAAGTCAAGATAAATTTGAAATAATGATAATTGGAATAATTTTTTCCTAGTAACAGATCGGATCTCCTTTAGGGATATCATTATTTTGGTTTAATTCATTTAGTTCCATCTTGCAAAAACTTGCCGAATAATCTTTTAGGATAATCCCATGTTTTGATTCAAGGTAATGGTAATAGCTTGTATCATACTTGATATGGTCTTTAAAAACAAAAACAGAGTAACCTTTCAAATCATCGGCTTTTGAAAGTCCTGCAGAGGGATCAACATTTTCATTGTCAAGTAAAATTTTTAAAGTCGAGATCGGCTCTTGGGGAATCAATTCTTAGTCAATGTCAATCCTTACAAAATTAAAACCCCAATATGGATAAAATGGAATTAGTCCATACTCCATAGTTTTGTAATGCTCCAAACCCACAATTACACTTTTTTCGGGCAATCCCTCATTTTTTATTGGAAAGTGATTTTCTAATTCTTTTTGAGGATTGGTAAATTTACCTTTAATCATTTGGTTAAAAATAAATGAATCATAAAAACTGATTATAAAAAATAAAATTACAAGTGTGAGAAATCCAAATTTTAAATATTTTACAGGAATTTTAAAGGATAATTTTGAAATAGATTCTGAATTTATTGTCCAAATTTTGTACATAATATAGCCTAAAAGAATATGAAATAATGGGAATGTCGGTATCATGTATCGTATGGGGGATCTTGCATCGTAGATAACTAAATTCCGTGGCGAGTAATTTTCAAGGTCAAAAACACGGCTCATGTGCCCAAGAGCATAAAAAAAAAGAGTTGCAAAAATAAAAAGAGAAACAGTCACAATATCAAATCTTTTGTTTTTTGTAAGAAATGAAATGATTATTGCTGAGAATATTAGAAGTAGTGATAACGTACCAATCCACATATGATTCCAAGGAGTAACATTAATCATAGTAGAATTATCTGAAAAAATTGTAAACAACTTATCTGGAATGAGAAAAACAGCGTTGTAGTCAATCCAGGTAAATATATCATTGCTCCAATTCTGCAATGCAGATTTAAGACTCCATTCTAATTCAGAATGAGGTCTTGATTCATACGAGCCCAAGCTAGGATCACCAAAAAAATAATAATTGTAAAATCCACTAATCAAAAAAAAGACTATCCATGGAATCATCATAAATAAAATAACTTTGTAAATTGATTTTTGGTTTGTCTTAAAATAAAAATAAAAATAATTCAATGTCGTTTTTTGCTCTTGCTTTTTACTTTTTTGAAGTATGGGTAAAAACAAGACTCCTATGACTAGAATTATTTCCAGTGGAAGTGAAACAATCCCGTTTGTCCTGATAAATGCCGCAGCAACTAAAAATGATGAAGTTAAAAATATCTGAGTTACTTTTTTATCATGATGAAATTTTATTAAAAAATAAATCCCCATTATGAAAAACAAAGTAAAAATACTTTCTGTATATAGCTGTACTCCAAATCCAATTATCCAATAAGTAGTTCCTGCAAATAACACAGAGGCAAATGAAACAAATCTTCCAAATAATTTCAAAGAAATTCTATCTATTGCAATTATTAGCAGAATTGTAAACATAGGTACAAGATAGAAAAGACCGTACTGTCCAGCTAAGATATATGCCAAAGTCGACAGTGCATGCATTCCTAGTCCACCAATTGGAATTGCATCATTTTGCAGCGTTTTCGTATAT
>JAERMO010000137.1 GCA_016844465.1 Nitrosarchaeum sp.
GCATGTTTTCCTTCTGCTTCTCCTGCTCTAATCCAATTTGTATTATCATAAAGTGCATAAGAACCGCTAACACACGCAAATTTTGTCTCTACTCCACCACAATGCTCAAAAGCCCCCTGACCATAAACCTGTTCTAACATTCCAATGACATAAGAATTCATTGCCTTTGATTCATCAAATGAAGATTCAGTGGAAACATACAATCTTCCGATGTCTTCTGGTGATAACTTGTTTTTCTGCATAATCTGAAGACATGCGTTTGCTGCAAGACATGCAGGGTCTTGGTTAGTATCTACAATTGCCATTTGAGATACTCCTAAGCCTTTTTGGAGTTTTTCAGGATCTAGTCCTCTGGCTTTTGCAAAATCTGCTGCATCTATGTATAATCTTGGAATGTAAATTGTAATGTCATCTATTCCAGCTGCCATCTAGCTTGCCTCCGTCTGTACTCATATAAGGATATTGAGCTAATTCTATCTTACTCATTAGGGAATTTTTACAATTTTTTATATACTTTATGCTAAATATTCTATTTTTTCTATTTTTCCAACTCTGAATTGAAAATTCTTTCAAAAACATCATATGGCTGTGCTCCTCCGATCTTTGTTACTTTGTTATCTGGACCAATGATAAAAAATGCGGGAGTTCCTGTCAGTCCTAAATCTTTTGCATCTTGGTTACTATTTGTTATAATTGAGGCATGTTTTGAATCCAACATACAATTGGAGAATTCATCAGTATTCAATCCTACGTCTGTTGCAAATTGAAGTAAGTTCTCTGATGATGCCCATCCGTTGTTTTCGCCATTCCAATTATTATACAAAGTATCATGATATTTCCAAAATAACCCTTGATCATCTGCACAATGAGCAGCATGAGCTGCCGAAATTGAATCTGGACCAATTATGGTATAGTCTTTAAAAATTACTTTTACTTTCCCGGTATCTACATAGTTTTTGAAAAGTTCGTCTTCAGTTGTGTGAAAAAACTGATTACAGAAATAACATTGATAATCACCAAATTCCACCAATGTTATTGGAGCATTAAGATCCCCTAGAATTGGTGAGCCATTTCCCATAAACGTGGCAGATGTAATTTTTGCAGGTCCTGATTCTTCAATTGCAGGTGTTGGCTCCATTATAAGTTCTGATTCCTCATCGAATGTATCAAATGCCAAAAACGTCACAATTATTGCAACTGATGCAATTCCTGCACCTATTGCCAAAGAGGAAGCATGGATCATTAATTATTGAAAATTTTTGAGACATTTAGTCTTTTGTACAGTATAGCTATGGTGAATTATCATGATCTGGCCTTTCTCCCAAATTAAAAATTTGTATTGTTTTGACTGATTTGGAATTGTTGTTTTCAGCATTAACACTTACAGTAAAGATTTTATTTTGGCTATTTTTTGGAATAAAAAATTCCATCTTATAAAATCCACGCTCATTTGTAATTCCATCTGAGGATGATATTGTCTGTCCGTTTTTATCCAAAACTGTTATTTTGATATTCATATTTGGAATATATCCATAATTCTGATTGAAATTATTTAACTTGTTTTGATTAACGTCAAATATTTTTATGTCAATTTTTGCAGTTTGACCTGAATACAATCTTTCTGTATATTGTACAAGGATTGACATATCATCTAATTTTTCTTTCTTTTCCATCTTTTCAATTTTTTCTAGTTGAGGTGTTTTTTGTTGATCAAAAATTATTGGTACAAATTTGTTATCAGTGAAAATTTTTCCGTGTATTGTGATTTGTTGATTGTTAATTTTTGAATATGTTATATATGGGTAACCATCTACTGTATACCCTGTTATTCTGACTATCTTTCCATCAAAAAACTCTCTAATGTTTATTTCATTGCTAATGGTGAATTCTTTTTCATCTGTAAATAACTTGCCAGTTTGTATAAATTCTATATCATTAATTGAAACTATTTGGGCTGCAGCAGTCTCTATTATGGGAATTCCAATGGAAAAAAGCATTACTAATATTAAAAATGAATAAAGATTCATCTATACCAATCATACTAAAGATGGGATTATTTTATAAACGATTTTTATAACTTTCGTTAAATTAAATAAATTATTGTTATTTAGGCATGGAATTTTTATTATCTGTTGTGAGGAAAACTTATGATGCTTTCAAAAGATGACGTCCTAATAGTTGAAGACAGTCCCGCAATAGGCATGTTGTTGAAAAATTATCTTGAAAAATTAGATTACACACGAATTCATATTTGTACTAATGGTTCTACTGCTATTGAAACATTCAAAGAACTTGTGACTCTAGGAAAGCATCCAATAGTTTTACTTGATTATATGCTTCCTGATATGGATGCACGATCAATTCTAACTCAAATGCTTGAAGTTCAACCTAATGCCCGGATTGTATTGGAAACTGCTACTGAGAAAGACGATGAAGGAATCAAAGAACTAATCCGATTGGGGGTATACCAATATTTAGAAAAACCAATTCGTTTTGAAAATCTCAAGTCTATTTTTGAAATAATTGAAAAAGAGCAATCTTTTTTTGCAAAAGAATCTGAGCAAGTTAAAATCATAAAACAAAAAAATCTAGAAGTTCAAAAAAAAATTCATGAACAAATTGATTTCATAATAAATTCATCAAAACAAATCAGCTTAAATTTGTTAGAACAATTAATTGGTTCCTCTAATGAATCTGTTCTATCTTACCTAAAAGAACTAGAAGATAATGGAAAAATAATTTGCA
>JAERMO010000057.1 GCA_016844465.1 Nitrosarchaeum sp.
GAGTTTCTGAAATTGCTGAAGATGTTTCTTTTGGCAAATGGTACATCAAGGTGGCCGAAGAGATTTCATCTGATGATAGAGGATTTATGATGGTAGTAAAGTTTCATCCAAAATCAAGATTTGTATTTAGATTTGAGATATTACGAGAGCAATTTTCTGGAATGAGTCCAGATGAACTCAATTCCGTGCTTGAATCCCTGGCTGAAAATGCCCAGGATATTGCAATGCTTGGATATCCATATGGGGCAATTGATGCAGACAGATTTGCCCAAGTTAGAATGGATGAACTAAGTATGTACAAAGGATTCATACTAGCTGAAATGCTCAGACATCCAGAGTGGAAAAAGTTGCAAAAGTATAGTGCTAGTTTGGCAGCTCATGATGTGTTAAATGGGGTTACTAGTTGATGGAAGAGATTGCAATAGTTGGACAAGTAGTTGGCGGAAAATTTGGAGATATAGTAATTCGCCAAAAAGCTGGTAGTAATTTAGAGATTGGTGACCTGATGGTATCTGAGGAGAATGGCTCTATTTTGATTTTACAAGTGTTTGCATTGGAATATGGATCTCAAATTCAAGATAAAATGCAGCAAATGATGTCTGGAGTAAATTTGGAGCAGGGAATAGTGGATGCACAATTTTACGAGCCAGAGTTTGTAAATTATGTCTTGGCTCGAATCAAACCCCTAGCTCGTGTTTACAGAGAAAGTGGAGATGTAAAAATTCCAAAATCTCTGCCATCGTTTTTCAACAAGTTGAGATTAATTACCAGTAACGACTTGAATTTCTTGCATAAAGAAAAAGATTCAATCTTTGTCGGATATATTCGAAGTGGAAGTAAAGTAATCAAGGAGGCTGAAGTGTGGTTACCTTCTGAAGATGTGTTTTCACATCATGTATTAATTCCTGCAACTACGGGTAGAGGAAAATCAAATTTGGTAAAAACTATTTTGTGGCATGTTCTTGATTCAAACAAAGTCGGTGCCCTAGTACTAGATGCACATGATGAATATTTTGGAAGGCAAGGAGTGGGATTAAAAGACCATCCAAGAGCTCGAGAGAATTTAGTGTATTATACTCCATCAAATCCACCAGCTGGGGCAAACAGATTAACAGTAAATTTGCAATCAGTCAAGCCAGAACACTTTGAAGGAATTGTAGATTTTTCAGATGCCCAGTTTCAGGCAATTCGTAGTTATTATTGGAAACAGCGAGATACATGGTTAACTACACTAATGCTTACAGCACCAGAAGCTGCTGAAGACAGGATTGCGTCAATTACAATGAGCGTAATTCAGCGCAAAATGCGCCTAATTTTGGGCCTGGTTAAAGATGAGGAAGGTCATTTGGTCTCAAAACATGAAGTCTTTGATTCAGCAACCAAGGGATTTACCACAGTAGATGACATAGTCAAAGATATAGAGCAAGGCAAAGTGGTTGTTTTGGATACATCACGATTAGGTGATGAGGCAGAATTAATTGTCGGAAACATTATAGCTACAAAATTATTTGAAAAATACAAAGCATACAAGGCAACTGGAGAATTGGCAAGAAAGCCCGTAGCTACTGTAGTAATTGAGGAAGCTCCGCGTGTAATTGGAGTGGATGTATTGACTACAAAAAATGACAACATTTACTCTACAATAGCTAAAGAAGGTCGTAAATTCAAAGTTGGTCTAACTGCAATTACACAATTATCCAGTGTGATTCCTCGCAGTATTTTGGCCAACATGAATACAAAAATTATTCTAGGTAATGAGATGAAACAAGAAAGAGAGGCAATCATATCGTCAGCTTCGCAAGATCTTTCAGAAGATGACAAAAATATTGCTAGTCTGGATAAAGGTGAGGCGATAATTACCAGCATCTTTGTGCCATTTGCAATGCCAATAAAGATTCCCCTCTTTGAAGACATTGTTAAAGAGAAAGGAATATTGGCACAAACAGGAAAAACAAAGGTGTTTTAGTTGAGATTTGCTCATTTATCAGATATACATCTGGGGTTTCAAAAGCATGAAGCATTGCAAAAAATAGAGCAGCAAGTATTTGAGAAAATATTTGATCAGTGCATTGCAAGAAAAGTAGATTTTATTTTAATTCCAGGCGATTTGTTTCATGTAAATATTCCAGAGATGCGAGTGCAGAAATTTGCATTTGCAAAGTTTCGCCAAATTTATGATGCAGAAATTCCAGTCTATGTCGTTTATGGGAGCCATGATTTTTCTCCAGTGTCAAATTCAGTAATTGATTTGCTTGCCGAAGTGGGATATATCACCAAAGTAACTAAGGCAACAAGTTCAGATGATGGTAAAATAAAATTAGACTTTCTAGTAGATAAAAAAACTGGCGTAAAAATTGCAGGACTATCTGGACTCAAGGTAGGCAAAGATAGGGAATATTATGAAAAACTAGATAGTTCGTCACTAGAGGCCGAATTAGGCTTTAAGATATTCCTGTTTCATGGCGGAATTAGTGAAATGAAGACAGAATCAGGCATGGAAGGAGAACATATGCCTCTATCGCTACTACCTAGATACTTTGACTATTACGCAGGAGGACACATGCACAAATTCAATGCCCAAAAATTTGATGATCATCCAAATGTCGTGTATCCTGGAACGCCTTTTGCAGGGTATCACAGTGATTTAGAAGATAATGCCAAAGGCCAAAAGCGGGGGTTTGTCATTGTAGAGTTTGAAGATAAAATAAAGAGCATAGAGTTTATTGAAATTGAAAATACACGAATTGCCGATTCAGTCAACAAGGAATTGCAAGACAAAATTAGAGACGTTGATCCTACACAGCAAGTGATAATTATCAAAGTGCAAGGAGAGATGACCAAAGGAAAAACAGCAGATGTAGATATTTCTGCAATCAGAGATGAATTAAATCTTAAAGGCGCTCTAGTTGTAAATATCAACAAAAATCAATTGACATCAAAAGAGTATTCTATTACAGAGGCAAAAGGTGCAAACAAGGAAGAAATTGAAATAAATGTGTTTTCTGAAAACATTGGACAGTTGCGTTTTGAGCAAAAAAATCTAGTTGGAGAGCCAGGTGTGCAGTTGGCAAAAAAATTGCTTGCAGGATTTGTACAGCAAAAATTGGAAAATGAAAAAAATGCAGATTACAATGCCAGAATTAAAAAAAATGCTTTTGGCATATTAGGACTAGATACAGATGCTTCTTAATTCTCTGGTAATTGAAAATATTCGCAGTTACACACATGAAGAGATTGTATTTCCTCGCGGAATTTCTTTGTTTGAAGGAGACATTGGTTCTGGAAAATCAACCATACTAATGGCAATTGAATTTGCACTCTTTGGACTAGGTTCTCAAAAAGCAGAATCATTATTGTCAAAAAAATCAGAATCAGGTTATGTAATTTTAGAGTTTTCAGTAGATGGTGCAAAATATGAAATAAAGCGCACCCTGAAAAGAAAAAGCATTGGAGTAAACCAGGATCCAAAAAATTCCTGGATTAAAACAGAAGAGGGCACAGAGCCGTTATCACCATCAGAGTTAAAGCAGCGAGTGTTGCAGATTCTAAAGTTCAACGAGCCTGCAGAGCCAACTGCAGAGAGTAGAATATTCCGATACGCCATATTTACGCCACAGGAAGCAATGAAAGAGGTACTTTCAGATTCTAAAAAACGCCTTGGGACAATTAGAAGGGCATTTGGAATTGAAGACTATAGCACTGCAGAAGCAAATGCAAAAGAGGTAACAAGTGAGATTCGCATATTTATGGCAGTCTTGCAGCAAAAATTTAGCGGCATTTCTCTACTAGAATCACAGATTGCAGAATCTTTAAAATTAATTATTTTGATAAATTCCGATATTGTAAAATCACAAGCACAGAAAAAAGAATTGGAAAGTAGAGAGAGTCTTCAAAATTTAGAATTAAAAGAGTTGCAGACAAGAAACAATGACAAAACTAAACTAGAATCAAAAAGAGAAAATATTCAAGAAAAGATAGATTCTGCAAAATTACGTATAGAAAGTATTGAGAAAGAATTTTCAGAATCCGAAATAGAGTTGACACAAAATAATGAAAAACTGAGTCTGCTAATGGAGATTAGAAAACCATCCAGTACAAAAAGTGTACTTGATGTAATGTTTGAAATAAAAAAATACCGGGAAATCAATGAACAACTAATCAAACTAGAATCAGAAAAAGAAAATATCTCAAATGATATCTCAAGGATAAAAAAAACACTTGGCGATAAAATAGATTCTGACAAGGAATTTATGGAAAATATTTTAAGAGATTTGGAAAATGAAAAAAAGTCATTAAAGAGATTCTCTGAAGAACTGGATGAAAAACTAGAAAAGGTAAATGGTCAGAAAATCCAAAAACAGACACTGATAAACTCTTTAGAAAAAGAAATTGCAGAGTTTACACAATTAGGAAATGTATGTCCTACATGCAAGCAAGAGATTACTCTAAATCATCATCACAATTTAGTAGATGTAAAAAAGAAAGAGATCGATTCCATTTCTGTGGAATTAAAATCAATTACAGATTCATATTTTGAATCAAAATCAAAATCAAAAGAGATTCTCTTAAAATTAGAATCATATGATGCAGAAATTTTACAAATTAATAGACTACTTCCAGGAATTGAAGAGTATGCTGCAAAGTCATCAAAGTTGGCTCAAATTGAGGCTAAAATTCTAGATTTAAAGAAAAACTTTGAGAATCTAGCAGAATTTGAAGGCAGAAACCCAGTAGATTACCTAACTGAATTAAAAGACAAGTTAATTCAATATGAAAATGTAACAGAGCAAATCAACCAAATTATCCAGGCAAAAAATAGGGTGGAAAAACTGATTCAAAAAAATCAAGGCAAAGTAGAGCAACTAGAAACAGAAATTACAGAAAAGGAAACAGAACTAGAACAGATCAAATCACAGTTGGCATCATTTGAAAATTTGGATAAAATAATCTCAAATAAAGAATCAGAATTTGGCTTGGTAAGAAAAGAGATCACCCGTGTATCCAGTATACTTTCAGCGTCTCTAGAAAAACTACACAATGAGCAGGAAAAGACTGAACAAAATCAGAAAAACATAACAGAATCTAAAAAATGGAAGGAAAAATTCAATAAAGTTTCCCAGTATCAAGAGTGGTTGGAAGCATTTTTTGTTCCAGCAATTGCTCAAATTGAAAAGCAAGTGTTGTTGTCTATATTGCAGAACTTTAATGAGACGTATCGTAGATGGTATTCCATTCTAGTTGAAGACCCAACCAAAGAATCCAGAATTGATGAAAACTTTACACCCATTGTAAACCAGGACGGTTATGAGCAGGAAATTGGATTTTTGTCAGGTGGGGAGAAAACCAGCGTTGCATTGGCATACAGATTGACTCTGAATTCACTAATGAGAAAAGAGACAGATTCTATGAAATCAAATTTGTTGATTTTAGATGAGCCAACTGATGGATTTTCCAAAAATCAGTTGGGCAAAATACGCGAAGTGCTAGATGAACTAAAATCTGAACAAATCATTCTGGTGTCACATGAAAAGGAATTGGAAACGTATGTTGATAATATATTCCAGATTTCAAAGCAAGACGGAGTATCCAAAGTTTCAAGATTAGAGATTTAGGAAAATACTAGGTACAGACTATGATTACATAACTGTAATTGACCGTGTTTATAAAAAAATCCAATACTGGAAATTAAAATTTTGTAATTTAAATAATTACTATTAATTATTACGCAGTATTGATACGGATCAATTGATAGCAGTGGTTTAAACACATTTTGACGTAATTGCTTCATGTCAAAGTCATATTTTCTGTCCAACGTTGTATCAATATTGGTAAAATATAATCGGTTATTTGTGATTCAAATGGTGTGTATTAGTTTGCTGTATCTAATTTACAAAATTGATTTTAGGCACAAGGAAGCCTATTTCTGGTTGAATTTGGAAAAAGAGATACTAGATAAAAAGTCAAATATCTCAAAGTCCTGTTGAATTATCTGTTGCACTTGCTACTAGTCACTAGAAACGACTAGATGATTATCCCAATGCTTCTTGCATCAAAAGTTGAAACTATTTAATTGCACTAGTTGCAAATTTATCAAATCACTGATGTGACTGTTTTTCGAATATCTGATGCTTCTTTAATCGTTTCTTGAATATTACGAATAGCTCCAGATTTTTTGGAAGATGTTATAGTCGCTGTTAATTCATTCATTAGATCTTTAATAGATACAAACATTTCTCTAGTAGCAACACTCACATCGCGAAGGTCATGACCATTTATGCTATTTTCATCACCGTGACCAAATGAATCAATTTTTTCTTTTGCAGTGTGTATTAGATCTGAAGTTTTGTCAATTACACCTGTTTCCTTTAGCTGTTGCATGGTATTTTGTATCTTTGAGGCTGCTCCATTCATGTTTTCTGAAATTAAGCGAAAATTTTCAATGTTCTTTACCATTTCTGGTGTTTTGAGACCTTGGATTATCTCATTAACTATGGCGGCAGTCTCTTTAACATTGTCCAATGATTCCAAGACTCCGGGAGTGCTTATCTGACGCATTATTTCTACTGCATCAGAAGCTGTCTCCCTGATTTCATGTAGCTTGCTGGCTTTTTTCTCTTCCATATTATTTCAACTTACCAATACCAACGATAGATGTTTTTTTGATTCTGTTGTAACTGGAATGGAATTCAAATGGATGAACCTTGTCTATTTGATGCATTTGTGCAAGAAAAATAAAACCGCCAATGGCAAATAATGAATGAAGTATACCAAATCCAATACTATTTGCAAAAAAGTCGTTTACAGCCAACAAAAGGTTTAGGCTTGCCAAGAAGAGAGAAATGATTGGAAAGTATCTGAACACTTTGATAATGACGTCTAACAAGTGGACAAATACCCCAATCTTTGTAGAATCAGACATTGAAGTTATCATTGTATCAATTTCTGTCCCATTTTCTCATTCTCTGCATTGTTTGTCATTTAGCAACTACTTTGTGTTTAAGACCTTTCATCACTTTTCCAGTTGCTTTACTGGCTTCCTTTTTAGCGATGTCAATTCCCTGTTGTATTGCCTTTGTTGTTTGAGGTGATGCTTTTCCTGCCGCAGTCGTAATTTCTTTTACATTTGCTACCGATTCTTTAGCAGATTTCAAAGTGTTTTCGATGACACTTGCTGTATCAACTACAACTCCTTTCTTTTTCAGGTCTTTTGTTGTTTCATTAATGTCGTTCACAGTATCACGAACAGCAATGGATGCTTCATGTATTGCATCAGCCATCTCAGGGATGGCACCGCTTTCACGAAGAGTTTTCATGGTTTCTCTCATTCTAGTTGAATACACTCTGATGTTTTTTGAGACATTTTGGATGGCTTCAACAGTTTCTTTTCCAGTCCGTTGGTGGACACTGGCTTCTTGCGAAGATTGAATTGGGTTATGTGGGTAATCTTTCATGTTTTGCATTATACAAGATTTTCTTAATAAGACTCACTAACAATTTGATCGTACAAATCGTTCATTCATCAAATGACAGTTACGCTCTATTTTTGAATAATTGAGAAAATAAATTAAATTATTTCTAAGAATTTATTTAATTTTTCTCACACTTGGAAAAATAGCTACTTTTTTGATTTAGTGCTATCTCGATCTTTTGTTCTTTTTTTTGCTTTGTTTGATGTTTTACTCATATACCAATTTTAAAATATTGCATTAACTTAAGTTTTTTGAAAATCAAAAAAATTTAAAATCTAGTTTTCAATCATAGTTTGATCTTTTCATGATCAGAACTGTCACTCTCAGTATAGGATTCTATCTTTTTCTTTTTTTGTAATTCTTCCCGTTTCCCATATGTCTCGGCAAGTAATTCATCACTCAATCTATCTAGGTGCATTGCAACATACTCTAAATTATGATTATCTGCACTCTTGCTAGTCATTTGTTCAAGTAAATTCCATGACTTCATTTTTGTCTATTTTTTTCCTAAATTTTTCTCTGTCTTTTTCTTTCTTATCTTCCATGATTCCTTGTAGTGACAATTGAATTTATTGTAAGTTCTACAAAATATAAACATATGAGTGAAATGATCGATCACATTAAACAAATTTTAAGATTTTGAAAATTAAATTATAATACCACTTTTCCATGCATTAACCATGCAAATTCTGAAATGTGAATGCCCTCCAGATTCAGAAAATTATGAGGATGAGGATGGGATGCTAATTTGTGCTTCATGTGGGGGTTGGGTAGAAGTTGAACATTTATCTGAAAAACAGGGAATTTTTTCAAACTATAGTTCTCTAGAAAAAATGCTGTCAGAGACATTAGTTAAAGATGTAATGTCAAAAGAGCTGATAGTAGCTCATTCTTCAACAACGATATTTCAAATAGCGAAAATGATGGAGCAAGGAATCGGAGCCATTTTGATAAAAAATGATTCATCCCCCATAGGAATTATAACTGATAGAGATTTTGCAACTAAAATTGTCGCATACAAATGTCCCTTGGATAAACCAGTAGGTGCAGTAGCATCAATGCCTTTGCAAACAATAGGTCCAAACGAGTCAATGATGGATGCAGCTAGAAAAATGTCCTCAAAAAGAATTCGCAAGCTTGCAGTAGTTCAAGATGCCAAAGTCATTGGAATAATTACTTCGACTGATCTAGTAAATAGATTAGCTGCCATTTAAAAAGAGATTAGAATATTTTTCCAGTAGATTTAATCAAAACATCATTGCTAGATTTTATTAAAAAATGTTTATCGGTAAAGTCAATATCCAATGTCATTCTATTTGGTATTGCCATTACAGAATTATTTTGAAATACAATTAAAATACAAATGTAATGTGTTTTTTTAGGTTAAAATGAGATTTTATCAATATCTATATCTTACAGCTCTAAATGATATTAAGAATGAAAACTCTGATGATTCTTGTTATGATAGCCACATTATTTGCTATTCAATTTGGAGTCAATCATGCAGATGCAAAGTGTATGTTGGATAGAGATTGGCCAGGCAAACCATGTATTGATACTGCTCCTCCCTTACCACTTTCCAAATCAGAGTGGAAAGATCTTTGGTCTGAATATTATACTTTCAAAGGTGCAGAGTGGATGGAACAACAAAAATCAGAATTAGATCAGCAAATAATGTCTGATAATCTCAAAGAGTGGATAGAATCAGGATCCTCAACGCAGAATTTTACAAACTATAACGTGTGGTTTTATTACTATGTCAATGAGCAGACATTGGCTCCTGACGGTTATGAACTAGAGGAAACAACCCCCGATGCAGAGATCCTTTCTCCATTACAACAGTTCAAGTCAGGAATTTCAATAGATAAAATCCAATGCAAAGAAGGACTGGTTATAGTTACAAAGTATGATGGTTCTCCTGCATGTGTAAAACCTGAAACCAAAACAAAGTTGATTGAACGAGGTTGGGCAATATCTGGTCAATTAGAAGAGAAAGAAGCAATAAATCTCATAAAAAACCAATATTCACAATTCCAAGATTTTCCAAGTAATGACCTACCACCAAAAATAATTCGTGCTGAAAAATCAGATGATGGGTGGTATGTCATATTTGAAACCCAAGGTAGCGGGATACCAATTATTGAAGCAGAGTGCTTTCTAGTGGATAATTCAAAAACTGTAATTCAGATAGGCAAGTATAAACCTGAAATGGGAGATATGAAAATGGATATCTCTATTAAAACATGTAGTTAATCCTTGTGAGAGTTATCAAGGCTAGATTACTTTTCGGAAAAGAAAGTATTTACTTGCATTGACTTTGTGCCACCTTTGTAATTCAGCCATCTCTTTTTTTCTAATTGAATGAATTATTGAAAATTTTGGACACTTCAGGATTTCATATTGCATGATAGCCAGGCATGAATTTAATATCAGAATTGATCAGTTCAATCGAGATTTAA
>JAERMO010000009.1 GCA_016844465.1 Nitrosarchaeum sp.
TCCAGACTATAACCGTAAAAAATTATTTAAAAAAGGAGTCAATTTGATGGCAGATGAAAAGCTTGAGGAGGCTGCAGTTATCTTTGAGCAAGCATTACGAATTGAACCAACCAATATTGAAACTTTAATGAAGTTAGGCTATACAAGATTTCACTTGGAAGAATATAGTGAAGCACTAAAAATTTATGATGAGATTTTAGAGATCGATGTCACCAATCCGGAAGCTTGGAATTTAAAAGCACTAGTCCATTATGAACAAAAAAGGTATGCTAAAGCATTAGATGCTGTTGAAAAAGCGGTAGAATCAGATCCCACTTATGGAATGGCCTGGTACAATAAAGCTTGTTTCCTATCTCTGGTAAACCAAGTACCAGAATCACTTGAAGCATTGAAGCGGTCAATTGAAATTGATGTGAAAAATGCAAGAAAATCAATCAGAGATAAAGATTTTAGCAATGTTAGGATCGAGGAAGGTTTCAAAAGAATCGAAGAGGTAGTGGTGTTAGAATCAATCAGACAAGGATACCACACACTCGGAGCTATTGTTTGGACAACATTTTTAGATAAAGCAAATGCAGATGACGCAATAAGAAAATTACTCGAAAAAGGTCTAATTGTACAGCATGAAAAACGTGACGGTCTTAGTAAAATTCCAATATATGATCTTACATCAGATGTTGCAGAAAGAATGGGAAAAGAGAGAAAAGGATTGTTCGGAATTACAAAGAAGCAATTACCAAAACCAGTCAAGAATCTAAAGGAACTTAGTCAAGCCATACAATCAGTTAGAGAAGCAATAGAAGAAGAGAATGTCGAAAAAACAACGGAAATCTTTGAAGAATTTATCGATCCGTCAAAATCAGGTGAACAGATGATTGAGCAATTCTTTGAGGAACACAGAGAAATTAGATTATGGAAGATCAGATTAAAGGACAGAGGAGTAGATTATTTGATTGAGAACAAAAATAAGATGCTGAATCTTTTTGACAATGTAGAAGTTACAATTACAAAAAAATTAAGAAGTGAAATATCATAGTCATTCTGCAGACAAATCCCAATAGTTTGCATCCTCTTGTTTTGCGATTGGTTTCTCAAGACCTTTCCATTCTTTAAAAGATTTCACATACAATTTAACATTAGGCAAGCCAACTGATTTTAGAGCATAATATGCTAATCCCGACAAGGTTCCAACACTGCCGCAATAAGTAATAATTTCAGAATTTCCTGAAATACCTCGATTATCTAAAAGTCGTTTCATATCCTCTTTGGATCGTAGAATTTTTTCGGGAGTCGCAAGAGTTCTATATGGAAGGCTAATTGCACCAGGAATATGTTGCTCCAAGAAATTTAAACGCTCTCTGTTATCAATTAAAATCACTTCTGGGCTATCCTTTGTTTTTTCCAAATAATCAGAGGTAGCTAGAATTTCCGGTTTAAGATGAATAGAGTGATTTGAGTTTTGAATATCGGGTATATTATTATCATGTTCCAAACCAAGTGATTTCCATTTACTAAAAGTTGTTTCAAGTAACGATACGTCAAAATGACCAAGATACTCTAGTGTCCAGGCTACACGTGATGCGAGGGCACCAAATGTGTCGTCATAAACAACCACGTGGGTTTCATCATCTATTCCCATTGTATTTACAAGTTTTAATACACGTTCAGGAGTATCATCAGATAATAAATTTGCCAATGGTAAGTTTACTGCAGTTGGGATATGACTTTGTTTGTAATCTTCTTCTCTTCTGACATCAATTACTCTAACACTCTTATCTCTAATTTCTGATCGAAGTGAATCAATATCAGTCGTCGTTTTGATTGTTTTTTCTCTACTCATGCCGCACATTCACCTTTTCCAGTTTTTGTATGATAACTTGAATCACTCCCATAATCAGTGAAAAAATCTGGATCTTCTTCTTTGGTAGGTGGAATTGTAAGTGGGTCCAAAGCCTTTCTCATATCAAGAATTGACTTTATTTCAGAATCTTCTTTTCCATTTACTATTCTGTGAATCCAATCTTTAAGAGTATCACCAGGTTTTTTATTTCTTTTAAATAATTCAATGATTTTTAAAATTACAGGAATTACTCTTTTTGCAGGAATTCTATGACAGGTAGCACCAAGCATCGTATCTCCATCAGAACGGCCTCACAATGACATTTGATAATTAGGATACATTTCTCTTCCCGCTCTACCTCCACCACCAAAGAAACCAATAGTAGCAATTCCATGTTGTGCACATGAATTGGGACATCCGCTGATCTTAATTGATGAGTCACGTAAATCATCATCTTGATCTAATTTGAGATCAAGGAATTTCCTTTGAATTTCCTTGGCCAGCCTATGAGAATTAGTTAATGCAAGATTACACGAGGTGGTGCCCGAACAACCTACAGGAGCAGCCATAGTTAAAGCACCAGACTTTGCCAACCCTATTGCAAGCAATTTTGAATACAACCGAGATAGATCATCTTCATGTATGTAACGTAGTGCGATGTTTTGTACAAAACCAGCTCTTGCATGACCTTCTGATGAGAATTCTCGAACTATTGTTGCCAATGCAATAAGTTGACTTGAAGTAATATCTCCAGCCTCAAGGGTGAGAAATACAGAATAATATTGAGATTGTTTTTGTTTTAGTGCGTTATTTTTTAACCATCTCGTATATCCATCAGAAATAGAATTTCCACTTTCGTCAGATATCCTAATAGGTTTTTTAATTTCTGTTGGAGTATGATCTACATCTAGATGAGTGACGACTGATTGAGTTGCCCTTACCACAGCTCTTTCTTTAAGAACTAGATTTTGGAATTTTTCCCAACCCATATCATTAACAAGATACCTCATTCTATTTCGAGCCATGTTTTTTCTATCACCTAATCTGTCAAAAATTCGAATCACTGCGATTGAGGTATACAAAAGATCTTCCTCTGGAGTAAATTCTTCTAATTGATATCCTACAAAAGATTTGTTTCCCAATCCACCACCAAGAAAAATTCTGAATCCTTTTTGAATAATTCCGTTTAAATCTCGAGTTTGTGGAATCAATCCAACATCTACCATTCTCACCATGCCGTGATTTTCGCAGCATGTAAAATTGAATTTGAATTTTCTTGGAAGGTTTTGCGCCATAGGATTTCTCAAAAAGAATCTCGCTGTTGCAAGTGCATATGGAGTAGAATCAAATTGCTCATCAGGACAAACACCAGATAAAGGACTACACATTACATTTCTTACAGAATTGCCGCATGCTTCCCGTGATGTTAAACCTACTTCAGCAAGTCCTCGTAGTATTTCTGAAACATCTTCTAAGATCACCCAATGTAATTGGATATTTTCTCTTGTGGAAAAATGGGCGCTACCAATAGAAAATTGTTCGCTTAATTGAGCTATTTTTTCAAGTTGATTTGGATATATTTCACCTGCAGGTAATTTGATTCGGACCATAGCATAATCACTAGTCATTCTAGTGCCATATGCTCCATGTTGGAGTCTATATCGTCTAAAGCTGTCTTCATCATATTTTCCCTGCCTAAACAACTTTACAGTATTAGCAAAATCTTCGGCCTCTTCAATTCTTGCCCAATTAATTTTAGGTTTGGTTGAATCTTGGTGTGATTGTTTAATTCCAGATACTGTCAATACAAGAGAAATTTCTTTGAGTTATGATATAAATTTTTGATATGTGGAATTTAAGGTAACAAATTTTCAGTGCCATGTAGGAATTTGCCTTATAAAATCAAGTGATTTTAATATTTTAATTGGATTAGTTTCCCCTAATTTTAAAAAAACTTGTGGGAAAGTATTAATGGGTTCTTAGAATCAATATTTTTGTGCAAAAAGCTACAGTTGCAGAAAAATCAACAAAAATTTTTACAGATGTTCGTGAAGTCGACATTACTAGAGCAATTGCAAACGAGTTTCATTCAGTTTTAATAGACAGAGCAGAGTCAGATGTGATAATCATTGGTGCAGGACCTGCAGGATTAACAGCAAGTCGAGATCTTTCAAATATGGGTTTCAAAGTTTTAGTTGTTGAACAAAATAATTATCTCGGTGGAGGTTATTGGTTAGGTGGATACATGATGAATCCAGTAACTGTTAGAGAACCAGCCCAAAAGATATGGGATGAATTAGGAATACCTTACAAAAAAGTCTCAGAGGGATTGTATATAACTCCGGGGCCACATGCAGTTTCAAAATTAATTGCGGCTGCTTGTGATGCAGGAGTAAAATTTCTCAATCTAACAAAGTTTGATGATCTTATTTTAAAGAATGGTAGAGTTACAGGGATAGTTGTAAATTGGATGCCAGTCTCAGCATTACCAAGAAATATCACATGTGTGGATCCAATCGCGCTTGAAGCAAAGATGGTTATAGATTCATCAGGACATGATTCCGTTGCAGTAAAAAGACTTGTAGATAGAGGACTGGTAGAATGGAAGGGAATGAATCCAATGAATGTAAACGAGGGAGAAGAACACGTAGTTCACAATACAGGTGAAGTGTATCCAGGATTAGTTGCGGCAGGAATGTCAGTGACTGAAACATATGGATTGGCAAGAATGGGTCCAACATATGGTTCAATGCTATTTTCAGGAAAGAAAGCAGCAGAGATCACAGCAGAGAAAATTAAAGAGTTAGAAAGATAAACAATCATTTAATTTAATGACGTGTTGAAAACATCGAAAATATTTTTGTATGATGAGCCAACCGTTTCCCAAATTCAACTTGAGAGACTGGCCACTTTTCTAAAAGAGATATTTCTAATCCAAGTTGAAACAAGAGAAAGTATTTCAAAACTCTCAAAAGAAGACACCGCTGAAAAAATTGCCGCATGTAGAATTCTTAATCCTATAAAACCGTATGAGAGACACAAGCCAACCATAGATGAAATTCGTTTTGAAGAATCATTAATTCCAAAAGAAGAAACTTCGATCGATTTACTTCATATTTTTTTTACAAACAAACTTACATGTACATATGATTACGAGGATTTTAGATATCACGGTAGAGCATTAATTGGTGCAAATCCTTCAATAATTTCAATTACAGGCATAATCGAAGCCCCAGCAAAACCAAGAGAATATTATATTGAGCTAATATCACATGCCGCCCAGAATGCAAACATCGAATCAATAAAACAAAAATATCGTGGAGATTTTCTAGAGTACAATGATTCCAGATTATCAAAAATTATTGAGGGGTACCTATTACAAGAAATATTTTATTTTGAAACAGGAGAACCATTTTGTGATAAAAAAGAATGTAGACTGTACAATGCACACTGGCAAAAAGACCTTTTGTATTCACAATTAGAAAGCGGAAAATTATGTGACAAACATCAGCAAGTATTGAAGAAACTAGTCATCTAATGTCCAATAAAAAAATTGGCCATCTCAAAATATCTTTTGTGGTTTAAAAAATATTTTTACAAATTTAAGACAATGTCTGAATTTTTTGGAGTCAAATCGTGTATGTATTCCACAAAATTAGATATCACTTAAATTAATGAAATTAAAAGATGTCGTATTATGATGGCTGCAGACTCGGGTGCTACAATACTTGAAAACAAAGATGATTCACCAAAAATGCCAGGTAAAAAGAAAACAAAATTTGACATTATAATTATCGGAGCAGGTCCTTCAGGATACACTGCAGGAATTTATTGTTCTAGAGCAGGATACGATACATTGATTTTATCAGGCATCCTGCCAGGGGGTCAACTGGTCAACACTACAGAAGTTGAAAATTATCCAGGATTTGAAAAAGGAATAATGGGTCCAGATTTAATGATAGAGATGAGAAAACAAACACAAAGAATGGGAACAACCATAATCGATGATGAAGTTGTAGATGTGGATTTCAGACACCCCCCATTCAAAGTCCTAACAGGTTCAGAAGAATATGAGGGAAGAGCGGTAATTATTGCAACTGGTGCAAATCCTAGAAAACTTGGATTGGAAGGAGAAAAAACATTTGCGGGGAAGGGAGTCTCATATTGTGCGACATGTGATGGTCCGTTTTTCAGAAATCAAGAATTGGTAGTAGTTGGTGGAGGAGATTCCGCAGTAGAAGAAGCAACATTTCTTACCAAATTTGCAACAATGATACATCTAGTACATAGACGAGGTGAATTACGCGCAAGTAAAATAATGCAAGAAAGAGCAATTCACAATAAGAAAATTAAATTCCATTGGGATTCAGCAGTTATAGATATCAAAGGGGATCAAAAAATGCGCCAAGCAGTATTAAAAAATATCAAAACCGGTGAAGAAAAAACACTGGACGTTGCAGGACTTTTTGTTGCAATTGGCCATGAACCAAATACTAAGTTGTTCAAAAAGCAAATTGAATTAGATGATGAGGGATATATTATTTTAAAAAATAAAACACATACAAATATTGAAGGCGTGTTTGCAGCAGGAGACGTCCACGATAGAAATTATAGGCAGGCAGTTACAGCTGCAGGATTTGGATGTATGGCTGCAATAGATGCAGACAAGTATCTCACAGAAAATTCCTAAATAACCAATTCTAATCAACAAAATATCTAATGAAAAACGTTCAGTGCAAAAAATGTTTAAAAAAATTTTTTGAAAAGGATATTTATACGATTCAGCAGTTTCAATATAGAAAAGAACCACCTTATGAGTGGACAAAGAAATTTTTTGAAGTTTCAGAGATTGGAGAATGGGATTCATTTTGTGAAGAATGCATTAGACATTATTCAAAAGTGTCAGATAATGCATGGAAAAAGCATGCTCAAAATTAAATTTCAAACCATTTATTCTAGAAAAAATAGGTCAGTATTATGACGGAAGATCTTGAAAAATTAAAAAAATCAGCCAAAGAGTATAGTGATAATTTAGAAAAATTAGGGCAGGAATTATCAGAGATTCAGTTTAGATATAAAATAATAGAAAATGCTACCAATGAATATTGGAAAAATCAGATAGAGAAATTTAAAAAATATAACGAGAAAGGAAAAGAATACTACATTCAAGCACACGCGCTGATAAATCTTGTAGACAAGGAACAGTCAGGATTATTTCTACTTAGCATCAGTAAATTACGCCAACTTGGATTAAAACTAGAAAAAATTATGGAAGAAGTAAAGCAAAATCCGTCAATTGTCAAATCAAAGGATAAACAACAAAGCAAGTGGAGTAAAGAACTCAGAGATCAACTAGTAGAGGCAAGTAACGGATGTTTAAATCATGAGATGAGCATGAACAAATTTTTTCGCGAGTTTTATGAAAGTCATTTAAAGAAAATTTTAGAAGAAAAGGACTAGAAATAAGGTCAGAGTTTTAAATCAATATGCTAATTCTGACATGTATTTTGCTTCTTTGAGGGCAGCATTAAATTCTTCTTCAGTCATAATATTTTGTTTAGCATAGACGCTTTTGAATTTTCTTCCATCATCAGCAAATATTCCAACCACACATCCATCTCCATCAATGTGATATTTTTTCATACATGCATAAACAGCTGCAGAGGAAGGGCTGATCAATAATTTATCTTTTGCAAATACTTCTTTTACAACTGAAAAAGCTTCATCATTATCAACTGAAACCCATTCATCAACCACCTTTTCACGTTTCAAAAACAAGTCAGGTTTTGCTGATTCTTCAAAGTTCCTCCACCCTTGAATCATGTGATTTTGTTGTGGTTGACATCCAATAATTTTAACATCTGGATTTTTTTCTTTAAGAAAAGTTCCAATTCCAGTAATTGTGCCACCAGTTCCAACTCCGGTAAAGAAATGTGTTATCTTTCCATCAGTTTGTTTCCAAATTTCCGGACCCGTTCCAACATAATGGCCCATAAAGTTTGCTTCGTTCGCATATTGATTTGGAGAATAATACACATCAGGTCGTGAAGATGCAATTGATGTAGCCAATGCAATACTTTGATCAGTTCCAGCCCCAACTTTTGGACAAAGATCATCACTTGTTTCGAAAACTTTGGCACCTAGATTTCTAATGATGTCCTTGGTTTCATTGCTGGCTTTTTCAGGTATAACTATTTCAACTTTGTAACCAAGTAAATTTGCAATGCCTGTTAGTGCAATACCTGTATTTCCAGAAGTTGGTTCAATGATGATACTTTTTCCTCTTGTGAGAATTTTTCTTTCTTCACCATCTTTAATCATCCAATATGCCGCCCTATCTTTAACTGAGCCAAATGGATTGTGACCTTCAAGTTTTGCAAAGTATGTGACTTTATTATTAGAAAGTGAATCTAATTTTACAAGAGGAGTGTTGCCAACTCGATTTAATATTTCAGAACTTGTAACAGATGTCATGATTTTAGTTTATTTCACCTTTTTAATTTGAAAGGTGATTGTGTTACCGTCTTTTTTCATATTTAAAAGATCATGACCATTTCTTGTCACCCATCTTGAAATATCATCTTCGGCTGCAGGATCATCTGCAGATACAGTTAACACTTGACCTACCTGCATTTTTTCAATTTCTATTTTAGTTCTAAACACAGGTTCAGGACAGAACATCCCAGTAGCATCTAATTTCTTTTCATTTGATTCAGACATAATGATATCTAATTTGTAATGTACATTTTGTTATATTAAAATCTATTTTAAAGTAAAAATGTCATATTAACAAAATTAGCTTGAATTAACTTTTGAGACTAGTTTTGCCATTTCATTAAACGGCATATTAAAAAATTAAAACCTAGAGTTTATTTTACAATAATTACAAACAAAATTTTCTAATCGAAAACCATTAGTTTGGTATGAAACTAGGGGATATTATTCCAGCATACAATTTTACCAATCCTTATTTGGTATATTTCTAATCGAGTTTAGATTTCCTATTTTTGATCATAGCGCCATTTTAAACATAGTTACAAGATTTCGGTCTTTCATAAAGTAAGGATCGTAATTTTTGAAATTAATTTTTTGCGAAATTCTTTTCATTAGATAAACTGCAATTTTGTAAAATAGTGACCAAAGGTGACTATTTTGATTAGCATCATAAATTCGTAGTAAAAAAGTCAAGAGCCATTTTGAATTTGGATAGTGTTCCGATATGTAATCAGCTAGATATTCTTTAGAATTGTTAATTTTGTACTTTAGATGATCAAGTGTTTCACTTTGTAGTGCATATCCAGTTTGTAAAATTTCAATCTTACCATGTTTCATTGATTGTAATATACTGTCCAAAGAATTTTCAGATTCTATCACGTTAAGACATCTACCCAATGTAGAAACAACATGAGAGTCACTACCAGATACTTGGATCATATTGTTATCTAATGCAAATTGAGTTGCTCGCGCATTTGAAAGAATGTCTATATTGTTACTGTTAAAAACCTCAACCATATCACATTTTTTGGCACCACTGCGGAGTGCATCTAGTAAACTAAACGGATGTGGTGCAGATGATACTCCACCTTGCGTTCTAACTTGATCTATCACTTCTTCCAAGGTAATTCCGGGTTGAATTTCATCGTGTATTCCATATGCTAAAACATGTGCGCCAGTATCAATAGTGATTTCTTCTGCAGGATAAACTTTAATATTTTTAAATTTTGAATGATCGTTTTTGTATTGCAACAACTGATCATAACCAGTCAAAGTATTATGGTTGGTAACAAAGATTGCATCCAATCCTAGATTATAAGATCTGTTTAGTTGATCCCTTATCGAGACGTTGCAGTCGTACGGAGGCTCTTCATCACCAACATGAAAATTTGAGAATGAATTGTGACAGTGTAATTCAGTTTTGATAATCAATTTCAAATAGAATTTCTAGATTTAGATTATAATTCTATTGCAAACAATGCCCTGTCTATCGAAATAAATCTTCATCTTGCGGACGAATGAGATTATCGATAGAAAAATTTTCGTTTTTGAAGTCATATCCGCGAATAATAGCAATGGGGCAATTAGCTGTTTTTTTCATAACTAGTTCTGCAGCTGAGCAAAGTTCATCAGCAATTGCAATTGCCGTAACACGTAAAGTTTTTTCAAAAGTATCTTTTGTTCCAATATAATCAAGTATAGGATTCATGCCAGAAATTCCGATGGCACAATTAGTTTGTCCCATTCTAAAAGGGCGACCAAATGTATCAGAAATGATAACAGAGACGGTTTTGTTTGTTTTTTTTAAAATTTCACTACGAATTTTTTTTGCAGAAACATCAGAATTTACAGGAAGTAAGGTTACAAAACCATGTTTGACATTACTTTCATCTATACCAGCATTTGCACAAATAAACCCGTTATTTGTTTCAACAATAATTATCCCATGATCCATTCGAATTATTTTTTTTGATTCGTTTAAAATCAACTCGATAATACGAGAATCTTTTTTGTATTCTGATCCAATACCTTCTGCCAATAGTGAAGGGACAATTGAAGTTAGTTCCACAATACGGCCTTCTTGTTTTGAGATGATTTTTTGTGCAATTACCAGGACATCCGCATCAAGGATTTTTTCTGAGTTAATTATAAGATGTGTGAGATCATCGTTAAATTCGATCTCTTTAGAAATATACAATGGAATAATTTGCAATCATAATGCATCTAAAAGACAGTAAAATATTGTTTGTGTATTAATTGTACCTTACAATTCTAGTTTATAGTGTTTATTTATAATGTCAAGTATTTTGGAAAGATCTTTTTCTTCCAAGGTAGTAGTTGCCAAGTCTTTTACCACATCTTGAGCTCTGTAGGCAATACCTAGTCCAGAGATATCAAATAATTTAACATCATTTGCGCCATCAACTACGCATGTAATGTTTTCTTTCTTTTCATTCCATTCAGCAATTTTGATTTTGGCAGATTTAGATTTGTCAGAATCAACATGTAATTTTAAACCATCTAGTTTTCCGTCTTTAAAAATTAATTCGTTTGCGAAAATATAATCTAAATCGAGTTCTTTTTTTAATCTGTCAGTCATGATGGTAAAACCACCTGAGATTGCCATTAATTTCCATCCCGCCGATTTTAAAACCTGGCATGCTTTTTTTGCGCCAGTCATAATAGGCAATGCATCTGCAACTTCTTTACACGTAGAATAATCAAGACCTTTTAATGCATTGACTCTTGTTTTGAGACCATCTTCCCAATTAATAACACCCTGAATACCCTTTTTTGTAATTTCCCAAATTTCAGCTTCTTTGTTAAGTTTTTCTGCAAGAATTGGAAGATATTCTCCATCATACAAAACACCTTCAACATCAAAAATTGCCAGCAACTGATTTCTGATTTGCAAAAAATTATTAATTATATTAAAGTTGACAGTGGCATTTTGGCTTCATATCAGATCATTTGTTGGTCCAAAATTGCCTAAAAAGGTTCAATTCAATAATAGTCATAGGGTTTAGAAAATCACAGATGCAGTTCTCAGAATTGCACTGTTTTTCATTTTTTCAAGATAGTTTGAGATTTAGGTAATTACAGTCACCTCCTTTTTGTAAGATTCATCTTTGGATATTCCACCGTATCCTGGATCAATCTTTTGTTTAGGATTTAATGTCGTATCATGATGACATTTTTTATTACATATTGGACAAAAAGTCCTATCCAACAATATACACTGACAGATATGATTTTTCATATAACCTTGAGCAGCTGAATTCCATTCTCCCGTACCATTGCAATATACACACCTGTTTGAGGAGAATGTACCAGCACCGTTACAGAAATCACATACGTCATCTAACATTTAGCCAGTACCTCACTCATTGTCTCAACCCAGGCTCATAAGCAATATAATTGCATTTTTTTTGAAACAAAAGAAGGTCAATAGAATTACTCAAAAGCACATTTTTAAAAGATTCACAGAATCATTTTCAAAATTATTCGTTTTCCAGCATTCCGCAATTTATGCACATTCGCTTTGACTGAATTTGAAACCAGGCAAAATTATGAATATATCCACTCTTACACTCCATAAGAATTCTAGTTCATTTGAATCTAATTTGAGAATGATGGTCAAGAATTGTATCGATCATACGTTGAAAATTTATGAAAAAATAAAACAGGTCTATTTCAAACCAAAGAACCGATCGTAGAATATAGAATTTAAATTGTCGTAGATATAAGACATTAAAAAAGTTGGTCCGGCGACAATAGCCCATTTCTATTATAGTTTGCGAAGTGTATAAAACTAAATTCTGTTTTTTAAAAAGATTTGAAATCTTAGTGTTATTAAAAAACGCTAGTAATAAATCAAAGAGAATTAATCAACCAGATATGGGAGAATTGGAACACAAATTCGAAGTAGAAATAAATACCACTGAAAATAAACAGAAACTTCCAGATGAGGTCAAAGCAGAATTAAAAGAAACTGGAATGATGGACGAAAAAGGAAAATTAAAACTCAAGGGAGTTAGTCCAAAAATGCTTAAAAAAATGAAGCAGGAGTTTGTAAATTGCCCGGTTTTAAAGGAAGAGGTTCAATTTGTCCAATGTTTTATTTGTCCGAATTTCCAAAGTAGAGTCATGGGAAAAGTTCTCTGTAAGGGCGACTCATTAAAATAAAGACCTAGGATATCACACTAATCAGATAGTGTGGAAGTTATCACGAAAGGCTCATTAGTAAAATTATTTCTTTGAATTCTAGTTTGAGTAAAGAAGACATTGGGATTACAGTATCAAAGAAAGAGGACTTTAGTGAGTGGTATACACAAGTGGTACTAAAAGCAAAACTAGCAGATTATGCACCTGTAAAAGGCTTGATAGTACTAAGGCCGGACGGTTACTCAATTTGGGAATCATTAAGAACTACTTTTGATGAAAAATTTTCTAAAAATGGGATTAGGAATGGATTTCTTCCAATTTTAATTCCAGAATCACTTTTAGGAAAAGAGAAAAAACATTTTGCGGGGTTTAATCCGGAAGTGTTCTGGGTAACACATTCAGGAGAAAATGAAATAGGAGACAGGTTAGCACTTAGACCAACTTCAGAAACTTTGGCATATACGATGTATTCTAAATGGATACAAAGTTGGAGAGACTTGCCATTAAAAATCAATTTTTGGAATACAGCATTAAGGGCAGAGATAAAAGCTACAAAACCATTTCTCAGAACTTCAGAATTTTTATGGCAAGAAGGACATACGGTTCATGCATTTCAAGAAGAAGCAGAAAAAGAAGTCATGGTGATTTTAGAAATTTACAGAAATACAGTTGAAGATGAATTAGCTATTCCAGTAGTCATAGGTAAAAAAAGTGAAAAAGAAAAATTTGTAGGAGCAGTATATACAACAACTATGGAGGCAATAATGCCAGATGGGAAAGCTCTTCAGATGGGAACATCGCATTTTCTTGGACAGAATTTTTCAATACCATTTGAAGTAAAATTTTCAGATAAAGACAATGTAGAACAATTTGCTTGGCAAACTTCTTGGGGAGTTTCATGGAGATTAATCGGTGCCATGATCATGGTGCATGGGGATGATAAAGGTCTGGTACTACCACCAAAAGTAGCACCAATTCAAGTAGTAATAGTACCAATTTACAAATCAGAGGAAGCCAAAGAAATAGTATTCCCAAAATTATGTGAAGTTCTGGAACAATTAGAATTAAAAAAAATTAGAGTTCACGTAGATGACAGAAATGACTTAACACCAGGTTACAAATTCAATGATTGGGAGCTAAAAGGAGTTCCACTAAGGATTGAGATTGGACCCAAAGATATAGAAAAACAACAGATTATTTTAGCAAAAAGATACAATCGAGAGAAAATAAGTGTGGGGTTTAGTGAGATTGAAAAAATAGTCACCATATTAGATGAAATACAAAAAGACATGCTAAAAATTGCAAGGGTAAAAGCCAAAGAAAATACAATAAAAATTTCAGATTATTCAGAATTTAAATCAAAAATAGGAAGGGGGGGTTTTTTCATTGCATACTGGTGTGGCAAAATAGAATGTGAGGAAAAAATTAAAGAAGAAACAGGTGCAGACATTAGAGTAATTCCTTTTGATGGTGAAAATACAGATGGGAAATGTATTTACTGTCAAGAGCCAAGCATTGCAACTCCAATTTTTGCAAGAGGGTATTAAAAAATGACAACATCTACAGATGTAGAAGAGAGAAACCCACTTTTAGAGCAATTCAAAGAAACCAGAAACAGAACGCTAGAGTTAGTAAAAACTTTAGAAAAAGATGATTTTGTAATACAGTCAGAACTTTTCACCAGTCCGCCAAAGTGGCACATAGGACACGTGAGTTGGATTTATGAAGCAATTATGAGTAAAATAGATAAAAATTATGAATTCTATTCTAAAGAATTTTCAGAATATCTAAACTCGTACTATCAACAATTTGGAGTGCCACATGATAAAGGTAAAAGAGGAATTATCTCAAGACCTACAACTGAACAAATTTTTCATTATTTTAATACAATTAGTCAAAGAGTAAATCATTTTATCGAATCAAAATCGCTCAATAATGACGTAATTAAATTAATCATTATGGGATTTCATCATGAATGTCAACATCAGGAATTGTTAGTATATGATCTGCAACATCTATTAGCAGAACAGTATAGACCAGTTAGAAAAAATGAAAAACCACACTCAACAAATTTTGAACAAAAATCAATAGAAATCAAAGGTGGGATATACGCGATGGGGTATAATGGAGTAGATTATTGTTATGATATAGAATTACCAGAACACAGTGTGTATCTTGAGAACTATACCATAGATGCATTTCCAGTCACTAATGAACAGTATCTAAAATTCATGGAAAGTGGCGGATATGATACCTACAAGTA
Organism: Nitrosarchaeum sp.; assembly: GCA_016844465.1. Taxonomy (GTDB): domain Archaea; phylum Thermoproteota; class Nitrososphaeria; order Nitrososphaerales; family Nitrosopumilaceae; genus Nitrosarchaeum. The sequence goes on from JAERMO010000009.1 coordinate 14,763, forward strand.
TTGGCTTTCAGACGGATGGGAAAAAGTGAAAAAGAATGAATGGCAATCACCAATGTATTGGGAGAAAACAGATGGCCAGTGGAAAGTAAGAGATTTTCTAGGGATTAGAAAATTAAATCCAAAAGAACCAGTATGCCATGTTAGCTATTATGAAGCAGATGCATATTGTAAGTGGGCAGGAAAGAGAATCCCAACAGAGGCAGAATGGGAAAAAGCTGCATGTTGGAATGAAGAAAAACTGCAAAAAACAATATTTCCATGGGGAAATGAGCAACCAACAGAACAAAATTCCAATTTACTAGAATCATATCACTGGGGATGCACAGAAATAGGATCATATCCTAACGGTGTGAGTCCATCAGGATGTCATCAAATGATAGGAGACGTATGGGAATGGACAGCATCTGAATTTATAGGATATCCTGGATTTAAGACAGGATTTGAGGAATACAACGACAAATGGTTTACAAATCAAAAAGTATTACGCGGTGGATCTTTTGGTACCCCGAAAATGTCAATCCGCGGAAGCTATAGAAATTTTTTCAGGTTAGATGAAAGATGGTTATTTTCAGGATTTAGATGTGCTGAGAGTATTTAGAATTCAGCTATTTTTTGAGACCAAAGTCAATGCAAAATGATCATTTTCATCCAACCAAGTATTTTTAATGCTAAATCCAGTTTGATGCATTAATTCTCGTATTTGAGATAATTTGTATTTATGAGAATGCTCAGTGTGAATTAATTCATTTTGCTTTAAGGTTAATGAAATATTTGCTTTTGAGATAATGACAGACTGATTTACCAAGGATTTCAAGTACATTTCAATTCTTTGATCATTTTCATTGTATATTGCATGATGAGCAAAATTATTCAGATCAAAATCGGCGTCTAATTCATCGTTGATTCTAGATAAGACATTAAGATTAAACTGAGCAGTTATGCCTTGAGAATCATTATATGCATTTTCTAAAATCATTTTATTTTTTACTAAATCCAAACCAATTAAGAAGAGATCATTCTTTTTCATAGTAGAATTAATTTTCTCCAAGAATTCTTTTCCTTCGTCAGATGTAAAATTTCCAAAACTAGAACCTAGGAAAATAATTAGATTCTTTTGATCATCATAATTTTTTAGAAATTCAAGTCCTCCTTCATAGGTGTCAATTATTCCAGTTATATGCAAATTTATGTAATCTCGTTGAAGTAATGCAGAACTCTCAGTCAAAATTTCAGAGATGTCAATTGGGAGGTATTCGATTTTTTCTTGAATTTGATTCAATATGTCTAAAATCAGCCTTGTTTTTACAGAAGATCCACTACCAAGCTCGACTAATCTAAATGGAGCATCAAGATATGGAGGCAATTCATCTTTTAGTTTTTTTAGAATACCGATTTCTGTCTTTGTAGGGTAATATTCGGATAAATCGCAGATTTTTTCAAATAATTCAGAGCCTTTTTTGTCATAAAAAAACTTAGGATTGATAAATTTAAAATCTTGATTTAAGCTAAAAGATATTTCATCTGCAAAGCTCTTTACGATTTTAGTAAAATGGGGTTTAAAATATTGTAGTTTAGAATCTACTCGATATTTTTTATAATTTATATTTTTTTGAACTGTTTTACTCAGGTATTAAAATAGGAGTTATTTGACATAAATGCTTTATCCCAAATCAATAGGCATAAATTATATTTCTTGATATACTTCTTTGTTCAAGTCCACATATTGGATGAAATTTTAAGAGTAGAACATTTGAGTAAATTTTTTATTAAAAAGGGTATTTTTAGTTCAAACCCAGTTACAGTAAAAGCAGTAGACGATGTTTCATTCTCTCTCAAAAAAGGAGAAGTCTTCGTATTAGCAGGTGAATCAGGGTCAGGCAAGTCAACAATAGCAAATTTAATTCTCAAATCCATTCGTGCAGATTCAGGGAAGATATTATTTGAAAACCAAGAGATTAAAAATGATAAAAAAAGTTTAGAAAAAATTAGAATGAATTGCCAAATGATACATCAAGATCCATATGATTCAGTAAATCCACGAATGAACATAGGAGACATTGTTTCAGAACCACTTGAAATTCATAAAATTGGAAATAGAGATGATAGAAGAAAAAGAGTCATAGAGGTATTACATGATGTAAAACTTGAACCTGCAGAAGAGATGTTAAAAAAATACCCACATATGCTGTCAGGAGGACAAAGGCAAAGAGTAGTGCTTGCAAGGGCACTGGCATTAAGACCAAAAATAATTCTTGCAGATGAACCTGTTTCCATGCTAGATGTTTCCATTAGAGCAGAGATGCTGGGATTAATGCAAGAGTTACAAAAAAAATATCAAATTTCTTTCCTATACATCACTCATGATTTAGCAACTGCCAGATATTTTGGTCAAAAAATAGGAATTTTATATCGTGGAAAAATTGCAGAGGTTGGATTAATAGATGATGTATTGCTAAAACCAAAACATCCCTATACACAAGCTCTTATTGATGCAATTTCAGAGCCAGACCCTGAAAATCTTAACAGAGAGAAAAAGATCAGGATCAATGAACCTCAAGACATCGATGTTGATAGTGGATGTTTATTCAGGGATAGATGCCCATATGTCATTGAAAAATGTAAGATAAAACCAGATTTAGAAGATAGAGGAAATGATCACCTCGTTGCTTGTTATGTTAATCTAGATTAACTCAATAAATTTGAGCTACTATTTTCTGAGAGTTATCTGAAATCTATTTTTCATCTTTGAATTTGTAATTAGGTTCAAATCCCTCACCCCTCGTCTCCAAGGAGGGCATATAGACGGAGCCAAAGAAACGTCACAACTTTACCTAAATTTGAAAAATCTTTGAAAATCCAAATTAGATCTAGATTGTCAGAGGGAGAAATGTCACTAATTTTGATAACTTTGAGAAATCAGATTAGAGAAATAATATTCAATAGGAATCCTAAGAATAATTATCTTAATGATAAAACGAATTTACCTTGATTCTAGAGATTGAATAATCTTAGCAAGAATAGATAACGGAATAGAAACAGATTCCGTTTTAACAAGTGTTTATAGAAAAATAATAACATTATCTAATGCTAAGCAAATAGTAGTTCCATTTTCCATGTTTCATTTGGAGGACATATTGAAAAGATCAAGTCGGCAATCACGAGAAGTAATTGATTTTATGATTTCAATTTCGAAAGGATACGTTCTAAAACCTTTTAGGGAATATTTCAATACCACAAAGAAATCAGTGAATACTAAAAGAGATTATGGATGAATTATACGTAATTACTGTAAAAATAAAAAAAGGAGATGTTTATCTCTTTGCTCTGAACTTGTTGATGTCATAGATTATGTGGTCATTGTCGTTAAACTTCACATGTTTGTCACCATCATTTACAAGGAAAATGTCTGAGACATTTTCTGCAGTTACATGATAGATGCACGAACCATCCTGTGCTGGGTTGAACTTTGATACACCATCAAGCGTTGCAGATATTGGGTATGCTTCAATGTGTGCTTTGTTATTAGGTCCAGGAGTGGTGTCATATGTAGGGTCGTCTGGATTGATGTTATTTGCGACTTCACCTGCCTCAAGACTGTCAAATTCAGTTGTACTCATAGTCGGGTTGCCATTTGGTGCAACCAAAACCAGAGGAATGTTGATAATCTTTGCTTCAGCTACTTCTTCTGGCTCGGCAACAAATGCTCTAAAGCCAAAGGCGGGATCTGCGTCCGACGCACCATCTGGATCATACTCGATGTGTTGTTCAATTTCTCTAGTCTCTGCAAAGTTGACCAGTTTTAGTTTTGGTGTACCATTATCATTGCATGGTATCTTCATTGCAAAATGAGCATCGACTCCAAATGGTGATGTGTCCATTAGAAATAGCCCATCGCCTGGTTTGAGTTTGTGATCATTCAACCAAATGAATTGTGTTGACGGTATCTGAAGTCTTTCGTGATCAGCTGGTACTGATGGTGGGTTAGGGAATTCATATGATTGTCCAGTGAAGGCAGTAGCAAGAGTAGTTGCAGATATTGCCAGCATTCCACCGATTGCTATTACCATCAGAGATTTTTTTGTTAGTTTCTTATTATCTAACATGAATTACTTTACAATAGTTTCAGCATATTAACCAGTAGAACATTTCACGATGCAAGAACATTTTTCTAGAATTTTTAATTAAAACAGAAATTGAGAACAACTTTTTAAAACAAATATCTGTAAAAATAATTTCAATTATCAAACAGTTAGAAAAAATAATGAGTAACAAGATAATATTTTATCTAGTTTTGCAAAAGATCTTAAAGAAAAATCTAGAATGAGATAATTCAAATCCTTCTTTTTGTCAGTCTAATCAAAAAATAATTTTCTTTTGCCATACAATAAAAAATTGTTTCGTTTTACCATGACAAATATAAAAGAAAAAAAGAGTAAATTAGATTCTAGGCAATATTGACAAGTTTTTGTTTTTTGATACTAGAACCATTGTGCTAATTATTCCAACCACTAAAATCATCATAGCAATAGTACCAAATTCTGGAACTATTTTTGCTACAGTATCCATTTTCAGGATAATTGCATCGACTTGTTGATTAATTTCTGCTACGGGTGCATCGTTTCTTATCATGTCTCGAAGTTCTTCTCGCATCATTGTTTCAACCTCATCTACTAGTTCTGGATTACTTTGCTTGACTGTACCTTCTAGATATTCAAAGTTGTCAAGGTATGCCTTTGTTGCAAGACTCAGTGCCATGTCTTTGTCACCTTCAGCATACGTTACTTTAACTTGCTTCAATAAATCACGAATATTTTCAACATATGTCAGCAGATCTGTTTCCTCAGTTTCTTCACCTATTGCCTCACCAATTTCATTGATAATACCAGTTGCAAAGATTTCCACATGTTCAGAATTTGATCTTTTATCATATGCGTCCCACAAATCAGAGTAAAATTCTTCAGTCTCTTCTACCTCGTGTTCTGGTAGATTAGATTTTATCTCATCAAAGATTTGTTGAGATCTCCAGACAAATGCAGACCCATCTTGGAACTCTGCCATCATTTCTATCTGGCCGTTTTGTACTCCTTCTTTGTATTCTTCAATTGAAGTTTTCAGTAGACCTTGTATGAGTTTAGCCTTGAATACAGTATCTTGACTGAGATCATTACCTACAATCAAAATTCTTGCTTCTTGGATTATCTCTTTTGCATCATATATTGCCATTTGTGCATCTTGTCTTGTTACATCTGAACCAGTTTTTTTGCCCAAATCCATTAGTGTTTTTTGTATTTTTGCATCAAATTCTGGATTCGCTTCTTTTAGTTCTGGTTTCATGGATGTGTAAAGTTCTGCAATTGGATGAGTCGCATGAACTAGTGCAAGCTCTGCGTTATCATCATCAAGATTTTGTTCAATTGCCCAAAAGTGTCCCAATGTTTCTTCTAGCGAACCTGCAAATGATAATTTATTATCTTCAAATTCTGCAAAAGATAATTGAGATGGCAGTATTGTGATTAATGCTATTGCCACAATTATAGAAGTTGTAGATTTTTTCATTAAAGTTACAAGAAATAAAGTGAATATAACACATGCAAAGATTCCAGATTGTTATTCTAACGTATTAGAATACATGATATTTCTGAGCTTAATCTTGTATTCTTGTTTTCGTGGCTTTGTTCTTAACCTATACTTGCAGCATGGACAAAATGAATTATCCCATTTCAAGAAAATGTCACATATCTGACATCTCCTTTGACCCATTCCATATCTTGATGCAATTCCATTCTTTTTTGCACGATAATTTTTGCATATTCCCTTACACAATATTACTCATCATAATGATTCATTGTGACTGTGAGTCTGGACACATTTTATATGTGCACAGCAATTACATATAGTCGATATTATCAGATTACAATTGTTACATTTTTCTAGTTCGTTTGTATCGCAGTCACAAATTCTGTAAAGTTGATCCCCCATTTTTCAATAGCACATATAGCATAAATGTTACAGTCATGTGTTATCAGACAAGAGTGAAAGAATAGGCATTGCGTCCCACTGATACATGGTATATTTCAGAATACCAGAACAAACCTTGTCATATTTGGCATAAAATTCACTTGCCTCTTGTTCTGTTGCCTCAAAGACTGCCATACCAGTTGCATTGTCATTAAATGCACCCGACCACATTATTTTTCCTGTTGATTGCCAATCGTCTATCATTTCTTGTATTAATGGAGTAATTCGTGACAAATCATCAGGGTTTGTATTGTCTTTAAAAATACTAATTAAAACCCAAGGTTTTCTTTGAACTAGTTGTTGACTCATAGTGTGTGATATTTTATTTCAGTATTAAGAATATAGAATATTATCTGATCATATTACAATTTTGTAGAAAACAAAAATTAATGACATGATTTTTCTCAATCCAATGTCATGTAACAACAGCATGAAATATTCCTCAACTATAATAAATTCAACTTCTTTATTATAATCGGTCATCACATGTTTTCATCTAACGCAAGTCCTGTACATGTCTTCATTGACCAACAGGGAATCATTTACAAAGCTGAAGGTAATAATCACAA
>JAERMO010000058.1 GCA_016844465.1 Nitrosarchaeum sp.
TTTTGCTTACACAGATAAACGCTTGATTTAGTGGCCACCTCCTTTTCAGCTTTCCTTTCATTCTGGCAGCAGATGAAACTGATACCACGTCTTTCATAATATCAAATGACTCCTCAATTTCTTCGTTGACTAGTGATTCTTGGTATTGAGGCCATTTGTCAAGCAAAATGCTCTTCTTTCCACCAAATACGCTTTGATAGAGATACTCACTGGTAAATGGACATAGTGGATGTAGTAAAATATCCAAAGTTTTGAGCACTTGGCTTAGGATTGCATATATTGCCAGTCTCCTGTTCTTCTTTGACTCGTCTTCATCCCACAGCTCTCCTCTGGTGATTGGAATGTAAATTTGACTAAGATTGTTTATGATAAAATCATCAATTGCCTTTGCAGCTTCATGAAATTTACACGCCTCATTACGCTCTGTAATTTTTTTGATCAGTTTTTGTAATTTTGATAATAACCAAATATCTGGCGATGTTAGCAGATTGTCTTGTTTTGCCCACGCAATTGTTTTTGTTTCATCAAATTTGTCATACTCACTGTTTTGTTTAAAATACAAATGCAAGTTAAACAATGTATTGAGTACTTGGTATGGTCTTGACATTAGCTCATCAGTGCTAAAACTTAGTGGTTCAATTGGACTTGCCTTCCAAATAAAATAAAATCTGATCAAGTCTACTGGATATTTTTCAAGCAGCTCTGCACCATCAATCACATTTCCTAGACTTTTACTCATCTTTCCTCCCTTCTCATCAAGTACGTGACCTTGGAACAAAAATGACTTGAATGGTGGTATTGGCCCATTGTTCAAAATTACATTTTCGATCAAAAGTGTATATGCCCACCCTCTAGTTTGATCAATTCCCTCTGTGAAAAATGGAGCCGGTATGTCTTTGGAATACTCTTCATCTGTTAGCGATGAATATGGTGCTGAACCACTATTGTGCCATGTGTCTAGCACGTATTCCTCTCTTTTTGTTTTAGAACTATTACAATATTTACATTTTATTTTGATTTTGTCAATCCATGGCCTGTGTAACTCAAAATTTGGACCATCTGGTAAATCTATTGCAGATTCTATGATCTCTTTTCTTGTAAAACACCAATTTTGTTTTCCACAATCATCGCATATCCAAACCGGTAAAGGACAACCCCAAATTCTCTCTCGTGAAATACACCATGGGTGTCGTTCTTTAATAATTCCTAAAAATCTGTTTTTTGGCTGCTCAAAAAAGTATTCTACACCCTCTGCGGCATTGATTGCCTTGTCTCCTAATCTGTCTAGTTTGTAAAACCACCCTTTTCTTGCTAACCACACAATTGGATGGTGGGACCTCCAACATAGCGGGTATTTGTGTTTGATTTTTCCAATTTTTACTAGGGCATTACATTCTTTGAGATCCTCCACAATTACTTTGTCGGCATCTCTGACAAACATCCCCTCATATTTTCCTGCAGAATTGGTAAATTTTACTTCATCATTAATTGGACTGTAAACTTTGACTTTTCTCTTGTTTGCGATTTTGATGTCTTCTTCTCCATTTGCAGGAGAGAGGTGTACTAGACCGCTACCAGTTGTGGCATCAACAAATTTTTCTGATACTGCAACATGAAAATTATCTTCTTTTGAGCATTCATCCAATCCTGGGATTAATTTCAATAGGGGGTGGATGTATTTTTTTCCTTCAAACTCTAAACCCTTGACCGTCTTTAGAATTACTTGATCTTCAATATTTACTTCTTTTAGAAATTCACTCATTCTTGTTTTGCCAACAATCCACGTTTCGTTTTCAACTTTGACGTATACATAATCTTCCTCCGGATTCAATCCCACCATTGCATCTGTAACTAGGGTAAATGGCATTGTAGTCCAAACTATAAGATATGCGTCTTCGTCTCTGAGTTTGACTTTGTAATATAGTGATGGATCTTTGACTTCTTCATATCCTTGATTTACTTCAGCATGACTAAGTGATGTCTGACAGCTAGGACAATATGCGATTACGGTGAAATCTTCTTCTAGGATTTTATTTTCATATGCTTTTTTAAGAACCTGCCATTCCCTTTCAATAAATTCATCTCGATAAGTCCAATATGCTTTCTCATGATTAAATGACATGCCTAGTAAATTGTCTACTTCAATCCATTTAGAATTGAATTTTTTTACAATACGTTTGCATTCTTCTACAAGTTTTTCAATTCCAACTTTTTTAATAACCTCCGCTTTTCCACCCGTAACTCCAAGCTCTTTTTCTGCTTGCAGTTCTACAGGAAGTCCCTGCGTATCCCACCCTCCATTAAAAATAATTTTTTTACCCTGTAATGTGTTAAATCTGTACCATAGGTCTTTGATTACTCGCCCTCTGAGATGTCCTGCATGTGGGACACCGTTCATGGTGGGGGGACCTTCAATGAATCTTATTTTATCTGGCTTGTCTGATTCAAAAATGAGCTTTTCAATATCAAATGATTTGGTATATTCTCTTATCTCTGATTCTATTACTTTTGCATCAAATTTGGTAGAAAGCTCCATCTCAAATTTTGATATTATTGTGGCATTATAAAGCTAAATTGATCCTCTCATAGGATTGGAATCTTTTTACTTTTGATAAACTGTAAGAGAAAAGCAAAATTGTATAACTAGATTCAAAAATTTTCTGTAAACCCTGGAAGACTAATACACGCAAGTCAAAATTGGCAAAATATTGAATCACGCATTTGAATTAGCGATTATTTTTCAATTGTCGATAACTTGGATTATATAATTGAGCCAAAAACAAATTTTATTGGTTAATGTTTTAGTTGTTGGTTCTGGTGGACGAGAACATGCATTATCCTGGAAATTATCACAAAGCTCCAAAGTTGATACAGTATTCACGGCTCCTGGTAATGGTGGGACGGCAAACAATATTCCAATTGATGTGGATGATTTAGATGGATTGGCAGAATTTGCACAAAAAAACAATTGTTTTACAGTAGTCGGCCCTGAAATTCCGCTTGCCTCTGGAATCGTTGATAAATTTAATCAAATGAATCTCAAAGTTTTTGGCCCTACTCAAAAGGCGGCACAATTAGAATCAAGTAAAATTTGGGCAAAAAATTTCATGAAGAGAAACAATATCCAAACTGCACAATTTGAAATCTTTGATGATGCAAAAAAAGCTCAAGAATATGTAAAATCCCTTGATTACAATGTTGTAGTTAAAGCAGACGGTCTTGCCTCTGGAAAAGGTGTGATTGTTTGTAGTAATGTCGATGAAGCAATTGTTGCCATTGATACGATATTGGTAAAAAAGACATTTGGTCAGGCTGGAGATCGAATTATTGTAGAAGAAAGAATTGATGGAATTGAGGCCTCATACATTGCACTTTGCGATGGAATAGTTGCCATACCAATGGCAACAAGCCAAGATCACAAAAGAATCTTTGATGATGACAAAGGTCCAAACACTGGTGGAATGGGGGCATATTCTCCAACTCCTGTCATTGACAATACATTATCTGAAAAAATCCAAAACAAAATCATAAACAAAACTATTGATGCGATGAAAAATGAAGGAGTTACTTTCAAAGGATTTCTATATGCAGGAGTAATGATTAGAAACGGCGAACCATACGTTTTAGAGTATAATGTAAGAATGGGCGATCCTGAATGCCAGCCAATTACAATGAGAATGAATTTTGATTTGTATGATTATCTTTTAGCAAGTGTTGAAGGGACGCTTTCTTCCATGCCACAAATTACTTGGAAAGACCAGTTCTCAGTATGTATCGTCATGGCATCGGCAGGGTATCCTGAATCTTTTCTCAAAGATGAAGAAATTACTGGATTTGATCAAATCCCTAAAAATACAATTGTCTTTCATGCAGGAACAAAAAAACAAGACGGAAAGATCCTATCCAATGGCGGAAGAGTTTTGGGGGTTACTGCACTTGGCGATACTCTGGAATCTGCAATTTCTAATGCATACAAGGCTGCAGAAAAACTTTCATGGTCTCACAAATACTATCGAACGGATATTGGCAAAAAAGGCCTATCTTATATTTGATGTATCTAGTACTCTGTCTTCAGTTACAATCCAATCAATAATAATATCATGCTCGGAAGGTGGTATGTTTTTGACAATCTGTTTTTCTAGCGTCAAAGAAATTGTTTTAGTTTTATTTTTTGCTAAAAATCTATCATAATATCCCTGACCGTACCCAAGTCTTACTCCTTTTGGAGATATTCCTACGGTTGGAACCAGTATTACATCTAGATTGTTGTTGATTGGACATTCATCACGAGGCTCCATTATGTCAAAACTACCCCTTTCCAAGTTACTGAAATTAGTAATTTTTCTAAATTCCATTTCTTTTCCAATCACTCTGGGCAAAAAAACCTCTTTTCCGTCACTTAGGGCTTCTTGCATGATGTCTTGTGTTAGTATTTCACTGCCTGTTGGATAGTATGCACCTATTTTCTGCGCATCCCTAAATGATTCAATTTTCTTTAATTTTTTCAGTATTGACTTGCTAGCAATCTTCATTAGATCAAAAGATGTTCCATCTCTTTTCTCTAAGAGTAATCTTCGCAATGATGTTTTCTCTGAATTATTTTCCAATTTGACTACTCAATGATGCAGCTGTTATTGTATTTTTCAATAACATTGCAACTGTCATGGGTCCAACTCCGCCTGGAACCGGAGTTGCAAAAGATGCTTTTTGAATAATTTTGTCATAATCTGCATCACCTACTAGCCTTTCTTGATATTTTGAGATTGCCACATCGATAACAATTGCATCTTTTTTTATCATGTCTGGTGTCAATGTAAACTTGTTTCTATCTCCAACCGCTGTAATGATAATGTCGGCTGACTTGCAAAATTCTTCAAGATTTTTTGTTTTAGAGTGACATGTGATAACTGTGGCATTTCTTTCTAAAAGTAGATGATACAAAGGTTTTCCCACGAGATTGCTTCTATTTATCAAAACAATATTTTTCCCCTCCAAATTGATATTGTGATAATCAAACATTTCCATTATCCCTGACGGAGTACATGCAACTAGTATTGCTTTTCTCATCGCAAGCAAACCAATGTTATGTGGTGTAAGGCCATCGACATCCTTTAGTGGAGAAATTCTAGATGTTGTGATAAATTCATCTAACTGTATAGGTAATGGCAATTGAACCAAAATTCCATGGACTGTGTTGTCTCTATTCAAATTATCAATTATTTTATCTATTTCTAACTGAGTGATGTCTGATGGTAACTTGAAATCTTTGGTGATGATTCCTACTTCTTCACATGCTTTGTGTTTATTTTTTACATAAGTAGCAGAAGCTGGATTGTCTCCAATCAGAATTGTTGCCAAACATGGTGTGATTCCCTGATTTTTTAGTTCTATCGCGGCTCTTCTGACTCTATCTTTTACAGATTGCGCAATCTCTTTTCCATCTATTTTGATGCCTGTCATCAAGACTATTTCTGGTTGGTAGATATTTAATCCTTGAAAGTCATTAATATCAATTTGAAAATCTAGGCAAGGAAATTATGTGAGTTCAAATTGAGTAATGTCATGTTTGTGGTGATATCTGATATTCAAATAAAACCAAATTCTGTTGTAGACTTTAAAAAATGGTTTTCTGAATCCAATATGACGATATCAAAATTTGATGGTTTTGTAAATAGACGATTATTGGAAACTAAAGACGGTAAGCATCGAGTACTAGTAGAATTTGAGGATCTTGAGAAATTCAGTAAAATGCACCAAAGCCCAGAACACGAAAAACTTCATTCTGTGGCAGTATCATACATGGAAAAACTACCTGAACCAAAGTTTTACACTGTAGCTTCACAATAAAATGAAGCAGGAATTTAACATAAATGAGTATATTGAAAAAATAAAACACAGTGATGTCTATTTTCATACTTTTATCAACAAAGAAAGTTTAGCCGCAGGTGTGTTGGTGTTGCAACCTGGAGAAAGAGATACACAAGAACCGCATGAAAGTGATGAATTGTATTTTATTCTCAAAGGTGACGGTTTTTTAAAAATTAAAGACACTGATCACTCTGTATCTGAAAATAAAATGTATTTTGTAGGAAAAAACATTGAACACTTTTTTCATGGAAATTCTAAAGAATTAGTTGTATTGTATTTTTTTGGTGGACCTGATTCTTAACTAATTATGGTTTTTCTTCCAGAAATTTTTATCTTTTTTTCTGCAAAGAGTTTTACTGCTTTTGGGTAAATTCGATGCTCTTCTTTTAAGATACGTTTGGATAGTGTTTTTTCTGTATCTCCTTTTTTTATTTTAACTATGGCTTGCAAAATTATTGGTCCGGTATCTACTCCAGAATCTACAAAATGAACAGTGCATCCTGAATACTTTGAACCGTAATCGATTGCTTGTTTTTGCGCATGTAGTCCTTGGAATGACGGGAGTAAAGCTGGATGAATATTGATGATTCTATTTTTGTATTTTTTAACAAATTCTGGACTGATAATTCTCATAAATCCTGCCAGGCATACCAACCCATTTTTTGGAGTAACCCCATAATTTTCTAGAGTCGAAATTATTTTTTTATCATATTCTAATCTGTCTTTGAAATCCTTGTTTTCAATTACCTCTGTTTTCACCCCTAGTTTTTGTGCTCTTATCAAACCTTTGGCGTCAGGATTATTTGATATTACCACGGCTGGATTGATTGGAATTTTTTTTTGTTTTATTGATTTTAGAATGGATTCCATATTGCTTCCACCACCCGAAATTAAAATTCCTAGATTTAGCAACTAATTCATGTTGGATTAAACCTACAATTAATGTGTGTGGTTTATTGTGATAAAATCTTACTGGAATTTCTTAAAATCTTGATTTGTATTTTGGTTTTTTATTTTTCAGAAATTGGTCTAGTGTGAAATTTAATTAATTATATTATGATTTAATGAATACCTAAAGATTTTTTTGATAAAAAAATAAAAAAAGGGGTTTTTTTTATTGTTTGGCTATTTTCTCATACCGGTAGTGGTGAGCATACTATTGTGCCATCACTAGTAATT
>JAERMO010000138.1 GCA_016844465.1 Nitrosarchaeum sp.
AAAAGCAATGGCTGTTCAAAATTATCTTGCAGTAAAAACACAAAGACAATTACTGACATCAGAAATTGAACGTGAGAAATGGGAAATTGAACATAAACCCGATGACGAAAGAAAAGAAATAGAAAACATCTACATAGCTAAGGGTTTTTCGGGAAAAGAACTTGAAATGATTGTAGATAAGATAACTTCTGATAAGAAAGTATGGCTTGATACAATGCTCACAGAAGAACTTAATTTGAATTTAGATATTGCAGGAAGCCCTCTTAAAAGTGCACTGCGAATGTTTGTCTCTTTTCTAATTGGTGGAATGTTGCCAATATTGCCTTTCTTTTTTCTATCTGGATTGGATGCTCTTTTTGTTGCAATAGGAATTAGTATTTCCACATCTTTTACTGTTGGTGTTGTTAAATCAAAAATGGCAAATACAAACAAGCTAGTTGGAGGTCTGGAAATGGCAGGTCTTGGCACTGGAATAGCCCTGATCGGATATGGTATTGGCAGTGAACTATCTAATTTAGGAATAATTAGCATCTAGTTACACGCTAGTATTTGACTTGTGCTGAACATTACTATGAATGATTTCTACGTTGCTGTTATATTCAAAAATCGTGCTCTATTAAATATGAAATCATGGAAATGTTATAGATGTGATCTTACATTCAAGCAAGAACTACATGCCACCATACATCAAGATATTACAAAACACCCATTTAATCAGATTGGATCTTAGATTCTGATAATTATCAACTTGCCCAAATGCAAAATTATTTTCATATCATTTTCATTTTTATCAATTTTGTTTTAAAACCTAGATCGGATTTCCTTCTTTGATTTGTATAGGATAATTAATATACAAACAATCCCTCACAAATAAAGTGCTCAAGATTACATTGCTGGTTTTAGTTGCAATATTGTTTCCAATTACTGCTTTTGCAGAACCGATGATCGACCTGAATTGGCAAGATAACTGATGTATCTGTTTTCAAACCTGTTACTCTGACTGTTATTTCTCCTGATGGAGAAGTTGTCTATGCCCCAGAATTATCATTTGATGATGATGGTGTGTTTCAACGATTGATTCATCCTACACTTCCAAGTTTCAAGGTTGGTACATACACAGTAATTGCAAGTCATGAAGATACAGAAAAGATTGCACAAATACAATTCACAGTAGCAGGTTCAGTCATTCCTCCAAAAGAATCTCCTAAACCCCAAGAACCTGAAATGGTCGATAATAAACCAGGTACTATTACTCTCTCTGTGGAAACTACTTTTGGTGATGATAAAATTATTGTAAACGGGAATACAATTAGTTCTGCCACTGACGTTACATTTACCGTAACTTCACCTAACGGAAATCTAATTTCAATTGCACAGGTAACCCCAAGTGCAAATGGTGAGTTTTCAACAGTGATCATATCTGGAGGATCGATGTGGAAAGAAGATGGATTTTACACTATCACTGCAAATCAGGGACTATCATCAGAACATAAACAATCTATCAAAGTTGAAATAAGCAATGGTGTAGTTGTACCAGAATTTGGTTCAATCGCAGTGATGATTTTGGCTGTGGCCATAATTTCTATAATTGCAGTCTCTGCAAAGTCACGACTCAATACTATTCCAAAATACTAAATTAAAATTAATTTTTTAATTAACATTATGTCCTACATGTTTTGCATCTTCAATCTGTAAAAACTGGCGTTGTTGTAGTTTTAGATAATTCTATGAGACAATTTGTATTTTAAATAAATTCTAAACATTACCAGTGATGACAATATTATACTTACTGCTATGGCAAATGCTACTGAATAACCTATAGCGTTTGAAACATATCCTGCAGTTAAAGCTCCCAAGAATATTCCTACACCTGTCATAAAACTATTTACCCCTAGATATGTTCCTTCAAAACCTTTAGGAATTGCTTTAAAAATAATTATTGAGTTTGACACACTAAAAATAGAAAATGCTGAAACCATCAAACCCGATGAAATAATTGCCATCCAAAGTGAATCCATCCCTACCATGTTAGGAATTAATGATGCAGCTATGATTATTCCTAAAACTCTTGGCAAATACGATATTTGTGTTGCACGTTCTTCTGTGAGTCTTGAAATCAGACGAGGAACAAAGAAAAACATTGTAAGTAATACTAATGTTTGAATCATGTACACTAGAAACACTTCGGAATTTGTAAAGTCAAATTTTTTTAGAAATGGGATAAATGCTGTAAAGTAAATATTGCTTCCAAAATAAAATAAGAAATTTGTAAGAAAAAGTATTCCTATCTCATGAGACATTTTTCTCTGGAAAATTGATATAATTGGTTTAAAATCATGTGGATGAGGAATTTTAGTAAAGATAAACTGAAAATTTAACCTAGTATGATCAAAAATATGTCTTATTCCATATATTGAATGCACTATTGTATGTCTTTCTATGATGCTTTTACTGCCTACACTAATACTTAGAACTGTTGCAATTACACTTACCATAGCACAAAAGAGAAAATATGGTCTAAGATCAAAAAATGTGTCCCAAATAGAACCTACTAAAAATGCAGTTAAACTTCCCAAACTCGTTATGATTGAAATCTGTGTAAACAGTTTGCTCCATTGGTTGTTTGAGACTGATTCCATTACTAGGACTTGTGTTACTGGATTTTTTCCAATAATGAAAAACCCAGCAACTGATGAAATTATGAAAACTAAATTCAAATCGATTGTCAAAAATAATCCAATACTGCAAATTGTAATTGCTGAGAAACAAATAAACAATATTGCTCTCTTTATGTGATATTTGTCAATAACTTTGCCCCAAAAAACTGCCCCTATTGCTGATAACGCATAATGAAGTCCTATCACAATACCTACATCTACTACATTGCCTCCAAGAAAAAGAACATACAACGGTATGACAATATGTAGTCCTTCTGCTGTTATGCTGGCAGGTAAAACAAAAAACATCCATTTTCTCAGACTTGTTTTCAATCTCGCATCACATTCTCTTTGGATAATACTTTGATATCATATACGAAGTCAATATTTTGATGTCTTGTCTTTACTTGAAAAAGATATTATGGTTTGAAGATTTGACATAATAACAAAAAGAATTGATTTATTTTGCGATACTATAAATTTTTTACAATACTGTTTTTACGTTTTAGGCATAGTTCTCGTTAATAAGAAACTAGAAACTATACAATAGCTAATACTTTACTACACGAAAGCATAAAATCGATAAAATCTGACTTTAGTTCAGAGATCTTTGGAATATATTGACCGAAAATACGTACAAAAAAATTCAATCGAAAAAAGAGAATATCAGGTAAATCTTGCAAATCAGGCAATGCAGGAAAACTGTATTGTGGTCTTACCAACTGGCCTAGGAAAAACTGCTATTGCGTTACAAGTTATTGCAGAATATCTGTCAAAAGGAGTAGGGGGCATTTTATTTTTAGCTCCTACTAGGGTTTTAGTCAATCAACATTATGAATTCTTAAAACAAAATCTTACAATTGATGATATCTCTCTGATAACTGGAGAAGA
>JAERMO010000139.1 GCA_016844465.1 Nitrosarchaeum sp.
TCCATTGTGGAAGCAGGAGTATTATCTTGCAATTTTAATGAACCATCAGAAAAGCTGATTCCAGCTATTCCTACGGCAAATACTATTGCAGCGAACATACCGACACTAGTTGTCTTTTTCATTACCTAGGTGCGTGTAAATTTGCTTATAGAGATTACGGTAAATTTTCTTCAATTATAGATCCAAAATGGAACTTATGGGACTTCACTGACGCCAACAGATTCTTGTAATCCTACTGTAAAGCTTTGTGAACCTCTCTGAACATCCGGAGTATCTGCAATATCTATTTCGGTACTCTGATTTACCTGTGCCAAGGCAATAAATCCAATACCAATAACAATTACTATGATAATACCGATTATAACTTTCTTATTCATAGTCAACATACTTTGAAGTAGGTATTAAAAGAATCGCAAAAATTTTTCTACTAGGCAATAAAATATATCAATTAGTGATTTTCAAATTATTTTTTATAAAACATACTATTTTCTTACTTGTATTATCGCCAATACTCTTTATGAATGTCTATGGTGAGGAGCCAATTCTAATATCAATTTCATCTGAACTTGATAATGTAATATTTGATGGAAAATGGACAAATTCCAACGAATGGAAACAATCAAGTTACGATCGTCTTACATTTGACGATGGAACAGAGATCCATTTGAGAACAGCTCATCAGGGCGATTTTATCTATGTTCAAATCAATGTAGCGTCTGATATGTTCATTGACAAAGGATCAGATAGTGCAGTAGTTTGTTTTGATACTAAAAATGACAAAACAATAATACCGCAATCTGATGATTATTGTTTTTTTACAGCTCTTGATGGAAAGAAATCATTTTCTTATCAAGGAAATAACACTCCTGCAATAAACGGATACTTTAGAAAAATTCCAAATGACAAAGATTTTGTTGCTGTAGGTTCATCATCTGATAAACATGATAGATACAACAAGACACCACACCCAAGTTACGAATTCAAAATACCATTAAGTCTTTTAGGTCGTTCAGACAACTATGGATTTTTCATTTCCGTCTTTGACGCTCATACTAAAAATCACTATTCTTGGCCTTACAAAGTTGATAACCAAAGTATTGTATCAATTCCAAGTCCAAATCAATGGGGAGATATTGTATCTCCTGACAAATCACTACCTGAATTTAACCTATTTTCGCTCCTTGTAATCCTATTCCCAATAATACTTGGCATACAATTATTCTCAAAATTCAGATTTTCAAAATTACTCTATAATTATAATTAGTTTTTTTGATATTATTAAGCACAAAAATATTAAAAATTAATATTCATTCGTTTTAATGCATTATTAAAGAGAATTATGTCCTATAATCCAAAGGTTTCAATCGATATTTTCATCTTTAGTAATTACATATTGAATAAAAATGAACTTGTAAGGAAAAGCCTTGGTAATTATTGATAAAAAAATTATCTTTGGTTTTATTGCCATAGTAGCAATATTGGTATTAGTTTACTATTTCATTCAAAATGATGATGAACAAAAATTCTTTAATTTTAATATCAAAACTAATCAAGCCGATTTAGAAGAGCTCCCAATTAACTCCATATTCAAAATAAATGGAGTTAAAGGAGAATTCATTATAGATGGGAATCTTAAACAGTATACTAGACTTTTTTTTGAACTTGATAACAAAAATCAATCCACATATGATGAACTAATTAACAATGATGATAAAACAATCGTGATTTATCCAATTTTTACTGCATCTGCATATAACGAACCAGGTTTTTATAATTACTATAAAGGGCAATGTGATCATAACTGTTTAACAGTACCAATAAAACCAATTTTGCGTGCAGAAATAGGTGGAAACGGAGCACAAATTCTAAAACTTCTAAACTACAAATTCCTCAGTGATGTTGATATTGATAAAAATCCAGATGTTCTCAAAAAATTTGATAAAATAATTTTATTACATAATGAATATGTTACACAAAATGAATTTGATGCAATAACATCACATCCTAATGTAATCTATCTATACCCAAATGCTTTACATGCAAAAATTGAAGTAAATTATGATGACAATACTATCTCTCTAATCAGAGGACATGGATATCCTGATCAACAGATAACAAACGGGTTTGATTGGAAATTTGATAACACTCATCCATATGAATATGATACAGAATGCAAAAATTGGGAATTTTATGAAATTGATAATGGAAAAATGTTAAATTGTTTTCCAGACACGCTAATTTATCGAGATGCAGCATTACTTAAAACCATAAGAGAATTTTGAAAAGTAAAAAATATTACTTTTCATTTTTCTACAAAGCCTACTCAAAATAGACGATGAAAATCACAAAAGCCCAATTGAAGATAGTATAGATAAAAATCATATCCAATTTGTTGCTCATACCGAAAACAATCCAAATAATCTTACATCCAAATAATCTATTATACATCTTTAAAAAATTATTTACATGGAATCAAATCTATATAAAAAATAAAAAAGATCACTTTAGACACAACTTGTCAACTAAAAATAAATCTAATCTATATCTCATAGTTATAAGTTCAAATATATTTTCACTAACTTTAAATAAAAATATCAGAAATATTATAAAAGTATTATTGATAGTAGATAATACAATAAAACTAAACAAATCAGAAAGAGATTAGG
>JAERMO010000059.1 GCA_016844465.1 Nitrosarchaeum sp.
CCGAAGTGCTTTTTCAAGCATCTTCACTGCAAATCTTGGTGTGACTGTAAATGTTGTTTCCAATTCTCACTTATTTTTTTTAATTACGTAATCAATCATTAATGAAGGTATGTCTACTCCACACACTCTTACTGTATTCTTGTATTCAGTTGTATTATTGACCTCGTGAACTACCAATCCTCTTTCCTTACTTTCCATCAAATCTACTCCAACTATGTCTCCTTGAACTGCATTTTTTGCCTTGATGCACATTTCCTCCATTTCTTGCGTGACCTTGCATTCTTCTGCGGTTCCACCCAGCGCCATGTTTGTTTTCCAATTACCATTTCCTGAAGTTCTATAAATTGCCGCAACAATTTTTTCTCCCACCATTATAGCTCTGATGTCTCTTGGAGGTCTGTTAACAAATTCTTCCAAATAATGAATCTGGTATATTGGATACATGTTTTCTCTGCTTTCAATAATTCCTTCAGCTGCATCTTTATCATTTAATTTTGAAATTAATCTTCCCCAACTTCCAACAGTGGGTTTGATCACTTTAGGATATCCTTCTGTCTCTAGATATTCCATAGCAGCATCTTTTGAAAATGCAACAGTCGCATACGGTGTTGGAACTCCGTATTTTTTTAATAACATGTGGGTGAATAATTTATTCCCTGCTAAAATTCCTGTATTTAGACAATTAATTACATTCACGCCCATTCCTTCAAGAGCTGCAGTTGAGTGCAAATTTCTATAGTAACTTACACATCTTTGAATAACCGGTCCATAATCTTCTGGTTTTTTCTCTAATTCCAACGCTAATTTTTTACAATCTAACATCTGGATGTTGATGTTCTTTTTTTGACCTGCTTCTAGAAGAGCTTTTTCTTCCCAACGAATTGTATCATAAAGCACTGTGATGTCAGGACTCACTGCCCCCAATCCTCGCCAACCGACTGGGCAGGCTTTAATTGGAAACCGTTTGAGTCCTTTGCTAATTCAAAACTTGCTCCACATTCAGGACATGTTACAATTTCTCCTTCAACAGCATCTTTTGGAATGGAAATATCTGCATCACATTCTTCACATTTTGACATGTCTTCTCCTTACATTCCCTCTTTATTTATCATTAATTATCTTTTTTTCGATTCTGTCTTCTAGGGGGATTTCGATTAGATCCCCCATTCTGAGACCTTTAAGACCGGCTGCGACTGCTTTTGCACCTTCATCGTCTTTTGCAAGACCTAAAATCGACATTAGGTATGCAGCACCAGTTTTACCTGCCAATTCTCCAAATACGATTCTTCGTGTATTTCCAACTGCTCTTGGTGGGATTGGTTCATAAGCTGCGGGGTTTCTTAGTATTGCCGCTAGATGTGTCCCTGCTTTGTGTTTGTATGCAGAGGTACCAACGATCGGTTTTGAATCATATGGTTTAATCGAAGTATATTCCTCAATTAATCTGGATAAATCTAGTAACATATCTAATCTGAAATCATTTGGTGATTTGTAAAGATAGGTTAATGCTACTGCAACTTCTGCTAGCGGAGGAATGCCTGTTCTTTCACCTATTCCATCAATTGTAGTGTGAATTTGATCTACTCCTGCATCACACGCAGAAAATGCATTAGCTACTGCAAACCCTATGTCGTTGTGAACATGTGCATCAAGCGGAACATCTATGACCTCTCTTACTTTTTTAACAAAATTATACATCCCTATGGGACGAAGAATGCCTACAGTATCTGGTAGACTAATCCTGTCTACTCCTGCCTCTTCAATTGCCTTGCATACCTTTATTAAAAATTCTGGTTCTGCTCTACTGCCATCCTCCACTGTAAATCTAATTTTTAGCCCATGTGATTTTGCATACTCTACCGTTTCAACTGCTCTGGTTAGAGCTTCTTCTCTTGTGATGCGAAGCTTGTCTTTCAAATGGATATCTGAAATTCCAAGGTATGCTGCACACCATTTTGCATCACAGCTTAATGAAATATCAATGTCTTCTTTGAGGGCTCTGCCATGAGATACAATATCTGCTTTTAGGCCCTGTTTGATGATTGTTTTAGTTGCTTCTTTATGATCATTGGAAACGACTGGTGAAATCTCTATTTGATCCACTCCAAAATAATCTAACATCCATGCAATCTGTATTCGTTGTTTGTTTGTAAATGATACTCCTGGATGTTGTTCTCCTTCTCTTAGAGTACTGTCTAGTACTTTGATCTTCTTTGGATTTTTTTCATATGCATTGTAGATATCTGCATAGTAATTCGGATCTTTCATTACAGAAATCGTTGATTCAAATTGAGAATATAAACATATTCGTACTATCTTCGCTGAAAATTGGTTTTGATGATCCCAAATTAGGCAAATATGGAATTTATGAAACGAAAGTCGTCTTATGTTATTTTTCTTAAAATAATTACTGTATTAGTGTCAATCACACCTGGAATTTTTCTTAATGCGTCTATACTGCTATTTATCTCCGAGATGTTTGTTGCGCTGATTATTGTGATGATGTCATACTGACCTGTAATCTCATAAACGGTTTTGACTCCTTCTAATTTCGCAAGTTTTTCTGAAACTTTTGATGTGTCTGTTGAAGATTCTACAGATATTAGAACGATGGCACTAGTTGCATTTTCCTCTCCTAATTCAACAGTAAATCTTTTGATAGTTCCACCGTCTACCAGATTTTTTACTCTTCTTCTAACGGCTGATTCTGATAGTTTTAGTTTCTTTCCAATATCTACAAATGATTCTCTGGAATCTTCTTTAAGATAATTTATTATTTTCTCGTCAACTTTATCTTTATACATTATTTTTTCTTTCCTCTTCAGTAAGTACAATATCCAATGCTTGTAAAACTTTCGCTATGTCTTCTTTGGATATTACTAGTGGTGGTAAAATTCTTAGGATGTTTCTACCTGAATACAACATTAATACTCCCTCTCTCATAAGGTTCATTAGAATATCTTTCACCTCGAATTTCATTTCTACGCCTATCATTAGTCCTTTCCCTCTGATTTCTCTAATCATAGTGTGTTTTTCTTTCAATTTTTCTAAACCTTCCTTGAATAATTTTCCCATTTTCTCAGAATTTTCAATTAAACCATCTTGTGTAAGTGCCTGCAATGTTGCGATCCCCGCTGCACAAGAAAGTGGATTTCCTCCAAACGTAGAGGAATGTTCTCCCTTACTCATTGTAGCAAGAATATCTGCTCTAACCAAAGTCGCCCCCATTGGAACTCCACCTGCAATCCCTTTTGCGAGGCATAGTATATCTGGTGCAGTATTCCAATGATCACAAGCCCATAATCGTCCTGTTCTACCCAATCCTGCCTGTATTTCGTCAAAAATCAGAAGTATTCCTTTTTCATTACATAACTTTCTTACATCTTGTAAAAATCCATCTGGTGCAACAATAATTCCACTTTCTCCTTGAATTGGTTCTAAAATGACAAATGCAGTATCTTCGTCAATTGTAGCACGAAGAGATTCAATATCTCCAAACGACGCAAAAGAAACTTTTTCAACTAATGGCTCAAATGCTTTTTTGTATTTTGGATTAAAAGTTAACGAGAGTGCTCCCAATGATTTTCCATGATATGATCCTTTCATTGCAACCATGCCCTTTTTACCTGTAAATTTTCTTGCAAATTTTATTGCAGCTTCTACTGCTTCTGCACCACTATTGTTTAGATGAACTTGGGTTAGTCCTTTTGGTGCAAGACCTATCAATATTTTGAGGAATTCTTCTCGAGTTTTATTGTAAAGTGAGCTGTGCACTGTAATAATTTTATCTACTTGTTCTTTGATTGCTTTTACAACTCTTTTATTTTGGTGTCCAACAATTGCTACACCATATCCTCCCATACAATCTATGTATTCTTTACCATCAATATCCCACACATGAGATCCAACTCCACTTTCAATTGTAACTGGAAATCTCTGATACAAACCGCCCATAAAGTCATCTTCAGTCATGTTGAATCACCGTACAATTATCGTGTGCTATGGCGGATGATATAGGATTTTCTCTTTGACCGTTAGCAATGATTGCCTCTTTTACTCCCATGTCTAAAGCCTCTGTGGCGGCAAGAATTTTCTTTTCCATACCTGGACCTATTTTTGGTCTAATTTCTTTTGCTTCTGCCAGGGTTAGCTTAGTTACAAGTTTACTATCAATTAAAAGTCCATCCACATTTGTTATGAACAATACTTTGTCAGAACCAACACTTCCTGCTACATATGCAGCCGCTCTGTCTCCATCAACATTGAGGAAATCTGATTCCTCACTAATTGCAATTGGTGAAATTACAGGAGTCAAGCCTTGATCTAAAAGCGATTTAATGAATGCAGAATTAACATGTGTGATTTTACCTGTATATCCTCCATCAATTGCTTGTTTTCGACCTTTTTCATTAATTATTAATAGAGTTTTCTTTCTTTCGGCCTGAATTACTTTTGCATCAACACCTGAAAGACCTATTGCATTAATGCCATTCTTTTGAAGCATTTGAACAATTGTTTTATTGATTCGTCCCGACATTACCATTGTAAAAATTTCAACAGTTTCTTTGTCGGTGTATCTACTCTTGATTCCACTAGGTGATGTTACAAATCTTGGTTCTTTTCCTAGTTGCTCACAGACTTTCGTTACTTCTTTCCCACCACCATGAACAATAATTATTCCTTCTGTCTCTGCAACTTTTTTTATATCTGATATAGTTGATGAATGTAAATTATCTACTACACTACCGCCGATTTTAATTGTGATCATTTCTATACTGGCGTAAGTGGTGTATATCTCAAGCCGTCCATTTCATCAAATCCACACATCACATTCATGTTTTGTATGGCTGAGCCGGCTGCACCTTTCATAAGATTATCTGATGCTGAAAGGGCAATCAATCTGTGATTTTCTTCATCTATATCAAAACCTATATCACAAAAATTTGAACCGACTACAAATTTTGGATCTGGGAATTTATACAATCCTTTTTTGTCTCGAATTAACCTAATGAATTTTTCTTGACCATAAGTTTCACGATATATTTTCCATATTTCTTTTTCATCCATATCTTTTTTCATGAATGTATGGTTTGTACATAAAATTCCACGAACTACGTCTACTGCATGTGGACTCATTGAAACATGAATTTTCTTTCCTGCAATTTCACTTAGCTCTTGTTCTATTTCTCCAGTATGTCTGTGCTTTGCTGGTTTGTATGGTCGAATAACCCCTGCTCTCATTGCATGTGCAGTCCCTGAACCAGAACCTGCACCTGATGAACCAATTTTAGAATCTACGATAATGTGTTCCAAATCAATTAGATCATTTCGAATAAGTGGTGCAAGTGCTAATATGGATGTTACTGCCATACAGCCAGGACAAGAAACTAGCTGTGCTTTTTTGATTTGCTCTCTGTGCAACTCTGGAACACCAAACACTGATTTTGGTAAATAATCCGGATGTGGATGTTCCCATCCATACCATTTATCGTAATCTGCAGGACTGTGTAATCT
The DNA here is from genome assembly GCA_016844465.1 of Nitrosarchaeum sp. Taxonomy (GTDB): domain Archaea; phylum Thermoproteota; class Nitrososphaeria; order Nitrososphaerales; family Nitrosopumilaceae; genus Nitrosarchaeum. The sequence continues at coordinate 5,515 of JAERMO010000059.1, forward strand.
ATAATCTGCACTTAAATCAATAACTTTGAGGCCTCTATCATACAACGCTTTTACAATCTCAGTTGCCGTCCCATGTGGAACTGCAGTAAATACAATATCACACCGATCTGCCATTTTATCGTAATCTAATTCGGAGAAAGTTAGATCGGTAAACCCCTTCAAACTTGGTTGGATTCTGTGAATATATTCTCCAACATGTTGTCGTGATGTAACCATGCTGATCTCTACATCAGGATGATTTACTAAGAGACGAAGTGTCTCTCCACCCACATAGCCAGAAGCACCTACAACGCCTACTTTCATAATGATTCTCCCGTGATGAAGTATAATTTATTTCCTAACATAGTTTAAAGCAAATTCTATCATTTCTTTTGGAATATTTCTTTGGGAGACTCTTGACAGTCCCTTGAATTCCACAGTATTATTGACCTCGTGTACTACCAATCCCCTACTCTGATCTTCCATTATGTCGATCCCTAAAATTCCTCCCCCCATAGCTTTTGATGCTTTTGTAGATATGTCTTCAATTTCTTTTGTGATCTCACATAATTCTGGATCCGCACCCAATGCTATGTTTGTTTTAAAGCCCCCTGATGATTTTCGATACATGGCTGCTATGGGCTCATCGCCAACTGTGATGACTCGGATATCTCTTGGCGGTCTGGTTATCAATTCTTGAAGATAAAAAATTCTGTCATGAGGGCTATCTGTAATGTCTCTTATCTCAAATACTGCATCTGCTGTATCTTTGTCTTTAAGTTGCATCACGCCCCTACCCCAGCTCCCTATGACTGGTTTAATTACGAGTGGATATCCAACTTTCTCTATATTTTCTAATGCGCTTTCACTCGAAAATGAAAAATATGTTTTTGGTGTAGGGACATTGTATTTTTTTAAAAGCAGTGTCATGAACATCTTATTTCCACACTGATTTGCAACTTGAAACTTGTTGAGTACTGGTACCTCCATGAATTCAAGACCTGCAGTAAAATGGAGTCCTCTAAAATAGCTGACACATCTTTCCAATACAACATCTCCAAAGTCAAAGTCTCTTTTTTTACTATCTGTATTGATTTGAACGGTCTTGGCATCTAACATTATTGCCTCGTGCCCTAGATTGGATGCTTCTTTTTCGAGCATCTTCTCTTCCGCTCTTAGACGATCAAATACAACACAAATTTTTGACATTACTCTCCCCAGTCTTCGCCTACACTTTCTGCTTGTTTTAGCTCAACATTTGATCCATTTTTTTTTGCGATCTCAAAGTCGGCACCACAATCAGGACAGGAGATAATCTCTCCAACAGAGGCATCGTCCGGGATGTTTAGAGTTGCATCACATTCTTGACAGTTCATGTTTTTGATGACCTTTTCTTTTGTAATTTATTAGCTTCTGTTGATTGAATTCCCCACAATTCTACAAATCCTTTTGCCAATCTTTGATCAAAAGTTGATTCTGCACC
>JAERMO010000140.1 GCA_016844465.1 Nitrosarchaeum sp.
TATATCGAGCTTGTAATTAGATGGGTAAGAAAACCACTTCCAGGTAGATTAACCACACAGTTATTCAGTGCAAAAGAAGGTGATGAGATTTTATGGTTAAAACCTACAGGTAGAGCACTTTTGATAAATGATGTACTTCCAAATGGAGAAAAAGACAATAGACGAATTATTTGTATTGGTGGAGGAACTGGTCTTGCACCATTTGTAAGTTTTGCACAACATCTGCATGATATTGGAGATAAAAGAGAGATCATTGTTCTTCAGGGTGCAAGTTATGTTGATGAACTAAGTTACAAAGAATTACTAACAGACTTGGAAAATGAAAGTAGAGAGAGAGGAAAAGACCAATGGAATTTTAGATATAGAGCAGCCATTAGTAGACCACAAGAATGGTTTAACAGATCTTGGTCAGGTCAGATTGGAAGAGTTGAAACATTTCTCAGACCAAGAGAAAATGGAATTTCACCCTTAGAAGAATTGATTGGAGATAAAATCACTAAAGAAAACACAATATTTTATGTTTGTGGGTGGCAAGGAACAATTGATGGTGTAATGGATTTCTTAACTCCAAAAGGTTTCGCCACAGAACACGATAAACGTTCAGATGGAAGTTTTGAAGTAAAGTACGAATCGTACGGTTAATCAAATTTTTAAAGAAATAAAATCTTCTAATGATTCTTACCTATGGGGATGTAGGTTAGCTTGGTATACTGCCAGCCTCGGGTGCTGGAGATCATGGGTTCAAATCCCATCGTTCCCATATTTTGAGAAAATCAATCATTGAAATATGACATTTTTTTAGTTAGTATAGTTGATAACTGCTCTATATCTAGCACATCTAAATCCTGTAACCAATGCACATGTTGAAATAATTAATGAGTTAAAAAATAATGCAGATATTGTAAAAATCATGCCTGTTGTTTTTAAATCAGGTAAAACGGAAATAAACAGTAAAAGTTTTCCATTTAATTTTGAGATTAGGAAAAAAATGCTTACATCGGTTTTTGGTAATTCTATTTTAGTTACGGATGATTATGCATTTTTTGCTCCTTTTAAAAAATACATGCCACCATTATTATCACCTAGATCTTGGGATTTACGAAAACAAATACTCAGAGGAGTACAAGGTGATTTTTTTTCATATACTGGTGACAGGACAGAAGGATACATGCTCAAAATATACAGATTAAAACCCAGAGTAGGACAAAGAAAGGCGTTATCAGCAGCATCTGTAAAAGAAAGTCTCTATGATTCAGCATTAGGAAGAGATTCAAATTGGAAAAATGATGTTCCAGAAAGTGTTGGAAGAATTATTGAAGAAAATTGGAATATAATTAAGAAATTTTCAGGTTCAGAAGATAAAACAACCCGAATTTTGGGAATGAAATTTCCAAAAGAGGGATGGTCAGAGTAGAATTATCAGAAAACGACCATTTGTAGAAAAATAAAGATCAAGATTTTAAAAATAAAAATTAGAATATAAAAAATAAAACAAGCTTCAAAAGATTATTTCTTTTTTGAAGCCTTTTTGGTTGTTGTCTTTTTTGCTGCTGCTTTTTTCTTTGCTGCCATAATTGAAATGAGTATTTACTTGAATTTCTACAGGTGAAATTAAAAAGATTACACAAAGTGGTTGATGGTCAGAATACAATTTTAAAACATTTTACAAAAGAAAAAATGATCATGGATCAAAATCAGATCTATATTTTTAGTATTTTTGTCTTCAATTCTTTATTGTCTTCAGATTATTAAAATCATCAAATCAAAATTCACATAAAAATTTGAATAATTCAAAAACGTCTTCAAATTTTGGTATTTTTATCAAATACAATTATCAGAATTAAGTATTAATTCAAGGTTTCAGAAAAAATATCAAAAACAGGAGTTTCCAGAATAGATTAATTACTGACATGGTGGAGATTTTTTTATGGGTTTACCTCTTTCAAAATATGTGTGGTTTGATGGGAAATTTGTAACATTAGACAAAGCCAATGTTCCCATTACAACACATGCAATTCATTATGGAACATCGGTTTTTGAAGGAATACGTGCATATTGGAATGAAAAAAATCTTTTTGTCTTTAGATTAGATGAACATATTAAACGATTTAGAAAATCAGGGCAGTTTTATAATATTTCACTTAATTTTTCAGATAAAATTATCAGTGATGCAATAATTGGAATTTGTAAAAAAAATAAAATAAAAAAATCATGTTATATCAGACCTTTTTATTTTGTGGGAGATTACGGAATAAATCTACATGTAACAGAAAAGGCACCAACTAATGTTGCAATTTTCACATTCCCATTTGGTGATTTATTTAACAAAAATGGAATTACAGCAGGTGTTGTATCATGGAGAAAATTCTCAGACATGTCAACTCCTCCTCAAGCAAAGATGGGTGGTAATTATCTTAATTCAATCATAGCAACGCAAGAAGCAAAAAGAAATGGATTTGATGAAGCAATTTTACTAGATCATAATGGAAATGTCAGCGAAGCACCAGGTGAAAACATTTTCATTGTAAGAGAAGGTCAATTAATTACACCGCCATTATCATCTTCGGCTTTGAATGGAATTACACGTGATGCTATTATAAAAATTGCAAGAGATCTTGACATAGCTGTAACAGAGACTGAAATT
>JAERMO010000010.1 GCA_016844465.1 Nitrosarchaeum sp.
ATTCGATCCGATATTTTATACTAACTATGAAAGCCTTGTGTCTTATCACTATAAAACCAGGAAAAGCAGACACTGTAGTTGAAATTCTAAAGAAAAAACGAAAAATAGTGAAAGATGTAATGATAGTGACTGGCCGTGCCGACATTAGTGTAATATTGCATGGAAATATTGATGAGATAAACAATATGGTTATAGATTTTAAAAAAATTAAAGAGATTGTGTCTACTGAGACATTGATTGAAGTGGAGGTAAATCTGGGTTGGTAAGGGCAATAGTATTAGTAAAATCGCCAAAAAAATTGATTGCTGCAAGGCTGCGAAAGGTAATTTCTGTATATGATTCGTTTCCAACTAGTGGGCAGTTTGACGCTGTGGCAATCATTGAAGTTGAAGACTTAGGCAAAATCAAAGATGTGACCAATCAGATTCAAAAAATCAGCGGCGTGGAAAGAACAGAAACCATGGTAGAAGTACAATGACAAAGAATTTAACATACTTTGGAATAGGTGTAATATGAATATCAAAAAAGTTGGAAATGTAATCTTGGCAGTTAAAGATATAGATAAATCATTAAAATTTTATCATGAAATTATTGGGCTTCCAATAAAAAGGCAAAGACGATCTTGGGTGGACTTGGGAACTTCTGGGGCTTTATTGAGTTTACATCCTGCATCATTGACTGCTCAACATATAGGCAGTTCTATCGAAAACGGAATCACAATAGGATTTTTGGTAGGGGATGTTAAATCGGCAGTTGAGGAATTAAAATCAAAAGGGGTAAGAATTCACCGCGATATTGTAGATAGGGATGCAGGAAAAAATGCCGTCATTTTGGATCCTGATGATTATTTGGTTTCGTTATTTGAGCCAATCTTTGAAGATAAAGCAGAACAGACAAGTGGGTATCACGGATTTACTCCAGCTTAAATCACTTTTTTAATTAACATTATTATATTTTCTATTTCTTTTGTTTTTCTGTCTATTGAAATATAGTATGTAATGTCATTTTTTTGGAAAATTGCAATTGATACTTTTTGATGCTGTAATAACACATATTCTAATTTCCCAACTGCAATTTCAGTATCTTTTCTTAATGTCATCAAAGTCGATATTATAAAAAATTCATTTTTTACTTGCTCAGCTTTGAGTAATGGTTTAACATCTGGTCTGACAATTCCTGTTAGAGTCCTACCGTAAGCGTTCACTACACCTACATATCTAATACTACTGGATAATTCAAGAATACTTTGACATTTTTTTCTAAACTGAACTATTGTATCTTTCCAAATTTCAGCAGGAGTCTTTATCATGCTAAAAAATTAAATTTGAATATAATAAATCTATTCCGTTTAGCGGTCTTGCAGTTTATAGGCTTCTAATGTCTGTTTTTACCTTTGAAGATGGCACCTGAACATCAAACAGTTCACCCAACATGTTGTTTACAGGGTAAATAAACAAGCCATATAAATCGATTAATAATTTTTGATTAATCGTATTCCTGTTTTTGTTTCCTTTTTTTAAAGAGTTAGATTAGGTTTGAATAGTACTACACCAAACAAAAAGCATTGGTACTTGGAATCATTATTGCCGTTGGAATCGTCGCAATTATTATCTTGATCATAATAAGGCTAATTCAAAGTTCAGATAAGACAAAACATTTAGGAAAAACAAAACAGTGTATAGCATGTGGATGTAAAACGAATTCATTGATTTGCCCATCTTGCAAAAAAAATTCAAAATCTCTAAGATAGTTCTTGATCTTCTTTGATTTCTCATTGACTGTAGTGATGGTGTAACATTGCATGTTCACCGTTTTTTAGATACAAAAGTGATTGAAGTTATACTATTTTTTCAGTGAATATGAGAACTTGATAAAATAAAAGGTTTAAAAAATTCTAAGATTGTATGTGGAATCGTTTTTTGTTTAATCAAATGGATTTAGATCCATTTTCTTTGTTGCTTGTCCCAAGAAACCGCCTAATAGATCTTTTTGACCTGTGGTATTTTGAAACATGTTCATTATTTCTTGAACTGCATTCATTGATTTTGTCTTGTCATTTATTCCGGCTTCCTTGTCTACCTTGTCAATTATCTCATCTGTACTGTAATTTTGTTGTGTAGTGGTAAACTCGTTTTTTTCTTTTTCCGAAAAGACGCTTGTTATATCTGCAGGTAGCATTGACAGTAATCCGGATGCTTGATTTGGACTAGATTTTTGCAGTAATATCTTTGTTACAATTGGAAGAATGACATTAACTATTGCAGGACTAATTCCAGCCTTTTGAGCCACCATGTTGACAATTTCATTCATCATAAATTGTAATAAAAAACACTCTAAAATAAACATGTGTTGGAATTTTGACTTTAATCTACCGCAAATGAAATTTTCACACATGTTCTATAACTGGTGATTTTCCCACTCTTTGAGTCCACCTTTGCAGTCATGTCTCTAACTTCAATTCCGTGAATGCCATGCAAGGTTTTTGTTGCTTCTTTGATTGCAACTTGTGCTGCATCTTCCCAACTCTTATCTGATGTTCCGATCAACTCTATAATTTTTGCTACAGATGCCATAAACGAAAAATCAAGTAGCCACTAATAAACACTTTCAACTGGGAACTGCTTGATATTGATTTTATTAACTATGATCTGACATACTCTCAGATAATGTAGTTTTGATCAAATGTGGCGGAAAATACTCTAACTTCTTTCTGATATAAAATTAGGTATGATGTCAATATCAACAATCATATGATAATACAAAACTTGGAAAGCCATGGGAATAATGAATACTCTACGCAAATATTGTGTTATGAAAAGTGTTAGAGATAAAGCAAAAGACAATACAGAAGAAGATAGATCTAAGTCATCCTAATCCTTTGATTAATAAAAGATTCAAGGGGATTACTGAAGAAAATTCTTATCATTAATTTTTCGGTAATGCTGTAAACTACCCTTTTGTTTTCTAAACCGGTATGTTTGTATTATATTAAGTTAAAATTTCTAACGAACACTCATTAGAACACATTCATCGATTAAATACATCTTCATATTTCCTACAACAATGAACACATTCCATGAAACTCATGAACGATTTACTTGTTTTAATTATATAAACATAAAATAGATTGAAGAACAATTACCACTAGATGTGATCTTAATTCAATCCACAAATCGTAACTCTGATTGATTTTTGTTTTCCTAGAATATTATTATGAAAAATGAGACGTAAGACCGGCGTCTTTAAGAAATTCCGATGACCCTCTCATTTTTCAACTACCTAATTCCGGAGAATAAGCGATAGTCATTACATCTTTTACAATTCAAGATATATTTCGGTGTATGTGATTTTTGAACACACAAAGAGCACGAAATCTTTTTTCAGATTATTGTGAGAATGCTTTCTTTTTGTTCTCTTAAATCATAAATGACAGACAGCAAATAACGATTGAACTAGATGAGGATCAAAGATTCCCGGCGATATTGGTAGGTATATTTTCTTTAGATGGACAGGATTTACCTTCATGTGATTCACCCTTATGTTCTTTAACATCTGGTGTTGTCTCTGTATCTTGTGCAACGGCAGTATCAATTGGAGTAAAAATTGTAAATATTGTAGCCAAGGAAAATAGGACAAACAAGACTATTTTAGAATCCATGAAATGAATGGTGAGTTTTTATATTTAATCTTTATTCATAATCATTACTCATATTTTATATAATAATTGGACAGATTGACTACAAGATGGCTGATACTATAATTCGTAATTCTATTTTCCAGGACATTACTCAATTTTGAATACGAATTGTCATTGGTGCTATCTTCATTTCACATTCACTAGGAAAATTTCAACCTGATTTTGCAGGATTTTTAGGACAAATGGGACTACCACTAGAGATGCAAATTCCAATAGCATTGGCAGAATTGATTCCCGGTGTATTGTTGATTATTGGTGGATTGACAAGAATTTCATCTTCTCTGTTATCAGTAGTCATTTTGGGTGCAATATTTGTGGCAAAGGGGGCAGCAAGTTTTTCAGGGCGAGGGGGAGTAGAGTTTGAAACTCTAATTTTGGCAGGATGCCTTTCAATTATTGTTTTAGGACCTGGGAGGATTTCAATATCTCATATCTTAAAGAAAATTCCAAGATTTTTGCAATAGTAATATAGTTAATTTACTGATAAATCATTCATCGGTGTTAAATTCAAAATTTTCAAAGAAAAATGTAACTCAAAGCAAAACATCACTATTCTATATTATCATCTAAATGTACTATCTTCAGAAATAGGTGATACTCAATCTCTAGATACTGAATATCTCTAGATACTGAACTTAACCTTGTTTTCTCTAAATGTATCTTTTTTATCTTTGATTGACACTGATGATGATAGAAGATTATACGCTCATCATTTTTTATATACAACAGTAAATGTAGTGGGGAAAACTTGATTTGGGGGAAATAAGAATTTGATTAATTACTTCTTTGTTTTGTTGGCTTAATAAAACATAATATTATGACCTTATTCTATGACTAAAATATTTAATTATACAGTTATGATGTTGAAAATCTAGACTTGAATTTGAAATTAATCAATAATTTTATAGAACAAAAAATAATTCAAAAAAGTTATTTGATGATAAACATATAACCATCATATCGCCATTTGTCTATCGGTTTTGATGATTAGGTTCTTTTTTATCTAGTTTTTTCTTTAATTCTAAATTCTCTCTAAATAATTTATCATTTTCCATCTTTAGTGCACTGACCGACTTTTGAAGGCTAAATAGTGGATGACTGGGAGGAATAATTTCATGTGAATTCATGGTCATTAATCCAGAGGCATGTTTTTGGTATGCCTCTTGAAACCCCTGTAATTTTTTATTAATTGAAGCATTTTCTTTAGCAATTTTTTCCTTCATAGGATTTTCAAAAATTTTAAACATTGGATTGAATAATCCCGGAGGTAATCTCGGAAATTGTAAAGCAAGCTGAGGTATGTTTGGATTTAACCCGTAGATATTTTTTAATTGATTAATCGATAAATCTTCCATCATATTACCTCCCCTGTTGCCATATTTTTGCCTTGTCTTTAGGCGTTTGATATACTGTATAGTGAATTCGCAGTCGTTTTAGCTCAAATTGAGCTGATCGCAGATCCTTATAGATTCCTATTTTAGATCGCAAATACGCATGGAGGAATCAACAAAAACATGCATTCGATGTAAAAAAGATATCCTGGAAAAGGATCTACATAAAATTGTAATTTATGTTATAGGAGAAAAGTTCACAGAACATCATTATGAACATGTTGAATGTCCTGGACGATTTACTGTTTAAATAACATGTTCATAAACTTTGTAAATTTCACCCGTTACTCTGGAGCGATACTTCCATTCATTGTTTTTCCAAACAATTTCTTTAAAGGAACTTTGAGAAACAGGATGTAATTTACGATAAACATCATCCCCAACTAAAATTTGATTTGGTCTTGCCAAAGATTGAATTTTAGCAGCTATGTTCATTGCAGGTCCCATTAAATCCACATGTGATTGTTCTGGATTTGAACCATATCTTACAACTATGCTCTGTCCAAAGTCAACTCCAATTTTGACCATTAAATCTGGATAATCATATTGATTCAAAATAGGATTGATTCCTTTTTGTATTGTTGCTATCATTGATTTTGCGCAACTAACTGCTTTATCTGCTACTGTGAGTGGATTTTCAGAGACAAGAAAAAATCCAATAACTGCATCACCTACAAATTTTAAAACGTAACCACCATAAAGACTAATTACGGATGCCATCTCTTGAGAAAATGAACTGATGATAATTGCTAATTTGTCTTCAGGTAATTCTAACGCCATTGTGGTTGAACCAACTAAATCAACATAAAGTACTATCATATCCATTTTGGAAAAAACATTTTTTCTTAGAAAATTTTCCGCCTCATTGGTAATGCCTGAATATTCATATCCTGTCTTTAATGCGGCCCAAACTCGTTTTTGTGTTTCTAGAATTATTGTTTCAGAATCTATTACCTTTTCATCTTTTTTGCTAAGTAGCATATCTGCCAAATCTGGGGTTGATTGTTTATGTTGGGCATCGTCTTTTTTTCCAATTTGAGATTTATTGAATTCGTTATTTTTAGACAATTTTATCACATCATTTTAGGAGAAAATAGCAATTACCGACAATGCTTTTTTTATTTTATTAGTTGTTTGATGATGACTCAGTACAATTATCATGTTACAAGGATCATTGTTAACAATTCCAGCAGACATATATTTGAATTTGGCATAAATTTCTATTTAAGAGATACTAGTTGTAAGGTTTAAGGGCAGTAGAAACCTCCTAGATTTTATGAGATTGGGCACGAGATCATCAAATGAATTCATGCAATTTCTTAATAAAAAAAATGATGAAATTCAGCATTCATTTCTTACAAAGTTAACAGATCTTACTAAAATGGTGGATGTCAAAGTAATGATGGGGGATGCAACAATTACGGAACAAAAAACTTTTGATCCTTTACAAGTGAGTAGTTTTTACCAAGACATAATAAAAAATCTAAAAGCCTGGTCCGTCCAAGAAGTGTCTATTTCAAATAATGATGATCTCAGAAGAATTTTTACAAAATTTGAAATTAGAGAAGGAAACTATCTCATTTCAGGACATATGTCCTTACAATATCACGTGCTGTTATATTACAAACCAGATCAGCGTGTTATACAATCTCAAAAAGAATTATCTGAAATAGTAGATTTAACAAAAAGTAAAGAACAACAATTGTCTGACAATGGTGATGGATACATCTTAAGCAAATTAAAAGAAAAGGGATACAAGGACTTTGACTATCAAAAATTATTTGAAATATTTTATGAAAATGATGAATTAAGAGAAAAAATTTATAATGAAATTGAAAATGATACTGAGATAGATTTCAAAGATTTATCAAATAAAAAAATAAAATTATTTAACGAATTAGATAATTTGTTAATTGAAACATATCAAACTAGTGCTGTATTAATTGATGATACGCGATTGATTACAGGAGAAGAGGGGTGCCTCTGTACTTTTGATATTGAATTTATTAGAAATAAAACAAAAGAAGGTTTGTTTGATCCTCGGAAGATACCTGACTCCGTTAGAAAAAACATCGTAACCCGATTAGATGAATTTTCTGATTTATTATAGTTGTGGTGTGTCTGCATGTGTCATAAATTATTTCAGCAAAAACTCCACATCTGAGATTAATCTAACGGTCTACATTTGGAGACACAGATCTCTTGAAGTGGAAAACTAAGGTCTGGAATTATTTGTCTTTTTCTATTTTTGAGCATAAAAATTGATTAACGCTATAATCTTGTAATGGAAGAAGTCAAATATATCTACAAACTAGCAAAATTTCTGATGAATCCAACATATGAAGAAATACAGAGTGCGAATTCTTTACGAGGAAACGAAGTAAGAAAAACTCCTCTGGTTTACTCACCAACTTTCAGTGATCTTACTGGTTCGCAAATTTACCTAAAGGCAGAATTTCAACAAAAAACGGGTTCATTTAAAATTCGGGGGGCATATTATAAAATTAGATTACTGAGTACCGCTGAAAAAAAACACGGCGTAGTTGCAGCATCTGCAGGCAATCATGCACAAGGAGTTGCATTTGCCTCATCACTAGAAAAGATACCATGTACAATCGTCATGCCAAAAAACGCGTCGCCTTCAAAGGTATCTGCCACTAAAGGTTATGGTGCAAATGTGATTTTAGATGGAATAAACTATGATGAATCATCCGCTAAAGCAAAAGAGATTGCACAAAAAACTGGTGCAACAATGATACATGCATTTGATGATTCACAAATAATAGCAGCGCAGGGTGTAATAGGATTGGAGATTTTAGAAGATCTGCCTGATGTTGATGAGGTTTATGTTCCAATTGGAGGTGGGGGATTAGCTGCAGGAGTTTTAATTGCAATAAAGGAAAAACACCCAAACATCAAAGTAATCGGTGTTCAATCAAGATCATTCCCATCGATGTATGAATCTCTTAAGAGTGGTTCTTTAACATCAAGTGGTGGTGCAAGAACTATTGCAGATGGCATATCTGTGAAAATACCTGGACAGATGACATTTTCAATAATCAAAGAATTAATTGATGAGATAGTACTAGTAGATGATTCAGAGATTATCACAGCAATGTTTTTGCTAATGGAGAGAATGAAATTTGTAGTAGAGCCTGCAGGTGTTGTAGGTTTGGCTTATTTGATTTCAGCAAAACCCTCGCCTGGAAAGAAAGTTGTTGCAATATTGACAGGAGGTAATGTGGACATGTATCTTTTAGGACAAATAGTAGACAAAGGTTTGGCTACAATGGGACGTTTACTGAAATTATCTATTTTGTTACCTGATAGACCTGGTGCATTTAAAGAAATTGTAGATGAAATTAGCGCAGCTAATGCAAACATTGTTGAAGTGGTGCATGATAGGTTAAGTTCAAACATTAGTGCGGGCTCTGCAGGAGTTACATTAAGTTTAGAAACACAAGGCAAAGAACAATCAAATAAATTAATCGAAACATTACAAAAGAAAAATATTCAATTTAGATTATTGACTTGAAATTTATTTAAATTTTTTCTGAACAAATTTTCTAAGACCCTGCTTTTTCATCTGTTCTGACTCTTTTAACACTGAATCATGGTTTTTTGTTTTGTGTTCTTTTAATTGCTTTTTTAACTCTGGAAACTCATTTGCTAAAATTTTGACTGCATAAATTCCAGCATTTCCTGCTTTATTTACACCAACTGCAACAACAGACGAACCTGATGGCATTTCTGAAATTGAAAGCAATGAATCCAACCCCCCAAAAGATGAAAATTTTACATTGTCTGTTTTTTCAGATTGTTTATCATTATAGACCATTATTGGTACTCCTATCACGGGAATTATTGTATGAGATGCAATCATCCCTGGAAGATGAGCAGCTCCACCTGCACCTGCAATTATTACCTTAAAATTCATTTTTTCTGCATGTTTGGCATACTCGTTTAACCTAGTTGGCGTTCTATGGGCAGAAATGATTTGATCTTCATGTTTTATTTTAAATTCATCTAGAATCTCAGCAGCGTCTTTCATTATTCTCGAATCCGAACTTGATCCCATTATGATTCCTACCACCGGTCTCTTTGTATCTCTCAACATTACTAGAAAATTAAATCGAGTTATTATCTATATGGCTGAAATCAGGTTTCATGTGACATGCATTGATAATTTATTATGTTTACGATTTTATTAATCGGGGTTTTTGATTTTCATGTGTCAATTGGTTTTTTAACCTATTCATTATTCTGTCTGTCATTTTTAATAGATTTTCCATATCTGGTTAATCTGATATACAATGTGCCAATACATCCATCTTTCAATTTTTGTAGTTTATGCTGTGTGTGTAATTTTGAATTACACACAAACAATTTGAGCCTATTTTGGAATAATTGATTTGCGTGAATTGGCATTAGATATTTTTAATAGTAAATCCGAAAAATCACAATGGGGAAGATATTAGGTATAATTGGAGGCGGACAGCTTGGAATGATGATAACTGAAGCTGCGCAGAAAATACCTGAGTATATCTCCAAAGTAATCGTATTGGATCCTGCTGAAAATTGCCCTGCATCACAAGTTGGTGCTGAACAGATTATCGCAGATTATAAAGACAGAAATGCCATAATTGAACTAGCCAAAAAATCAGACATCATAACATATGAAATTGAGTCAGGAGACAGTGAAGTGTTAAAATCAGTTGAGGGATATGCAGAAATTAATCCATCTCCAGAAACGCTAAAAACAATTCAGGATAAATTTTTACAAAAATCATTTTTATTACAAAATAACCTTCCTGTTGCAGAATTCATTAAAGTGGATACAATCTTTGATTTAGAAGAAGGCTTGAAAAAATTCGGATTTCCTGCATTACTTAAATCTAGACGTGATGCATATGATGGAAGAGGTAATTTTAAAATTGATTCATTAGAACAAATTCAAAAAGCATTTAATTTTTTCAACAAAAAAAATTTAATGCTTGAAAAATTTATAGCGTTTAAAATGGAAGTATCTGTAATTGCAGCAAGAAACACAAAAGGAGAAATCAAAACTTTTCCTCTTGTAGAAAATATTCATGAAGATAATATTCTTCGTGAAACAATTGCCCCTGCAAGAGTAAGTAAAAAAGTTGCACATCGTGCAGAAGAAATTGCCAAAACTACAGTGAATGTTCTAAAAGGAGCTGGCATTTTTGGAATAGAAATGTTTGTTACCAAAAATGATCAAATTATAATCAATGAAATTGCACCTAGAGTGCATAATTCCGGACATCATACACTTCAATCAAGTGAAATATCCCAATTTGATCAACATCTTAGAGCAATTTTGGGGTTGGATTTAGGGAATACGGCAATTATCTATCCAACGATAATGTACAATATTTTGGGCCCAAAAAACTTTGAAGGTGAATACAAACCAATAGAGATAACTGAACCAAATCTTTTTCTTAAAATGTATGGTAAAAAAATTAGTAAACCTTTGAGAAAACTAGGGCATTTTAATTTGGTAGGAAAATCGGGCGAAACAATAGAACAGTTACTGATAAAATTAGAGACCATTAAAGGTAAATTGAATGTGAATCCAGTTTAGTTGTACTCTAATAGGTTTATTAAATATAAATGACGAAAATTAAACATGTCCATTTCTATCCCACATATTATCTCTGGAATTTCAATAATATTATTAGTAATTTACGGTGCCGATGTAATTGTTGGTGGTGGAACTGCTGGGAATGGATTTTTGCCATTTGATGCTATGACACGTGGGATAGCATTCGGATTTCCACCCATCATTTTATCAGTAATTGCATTTTTCATCTCAAAGAAACCACCATACAAAGGATTGGGAATAATGTTGATAATAACCGGAATTTTAATAATTATTGGAGGAGTCATGTCTGTATCTAGTGCATCAGGAACAGAAAATTCTGCTAGGATGATTGGTGAAGGAGGCAGTTTAATTTTAGTTGGAGCGATTATAGTCGCATTAGGTGTAACAAAGATCAAAAAATCTGAACCCCGTGTATCTTGAATGCCGACGTGTGCAAAATGTAATAACATTGTATTGAAAGTTTATGATTGTGATCATACAAATGATCAAGAATTCTGTACTGAATGCTATACCGAATTACATTACTATTTAACAGAAGAAAAATAAATTGATCGAAATAGACGCATTCATCCAATGGGTTGTTTCACTAATATCTCAAAATCTTTATCCCGGAGTTTTTTTAGCAGCGCTTCTTGAAACAGTATTTCCACCAATCCCGAGCGAAGTAGTATTTCCTTTAGCTGGATATAGCATATTAAAAAATGAAATGAGCGCTATTCACGTTTTAGGAGTGGGTGTAACAGGTGGTGGGGGGGCTACTGTGGGAGGATTCATTATTTACCTCATATCTAAAAAGTTAGGACGTGTGGGATTGACAAAATATCTAAAATATATAAAAATCAAAGAAAATAGTTTGAAAAAAGCTGATCACTGGTTTGAAAAATATGGTGATAAATCTGTAGTACTGGGTAGGATGATTCCTGGAATTAGAGAATTGGTCTCCATTCCTGCCGGAATTTTTAACATGAAGCCAATCAAATTTTTAATTTTCACATTGATAGGATCCTGTATATGGAGCATAGCACTGACTAGTGCTGGATTTTATTTTGGTGTGGCAACTTTGAATATTTTCTAAAAATTACATACTCCAGAATTACCAAAGATGATTAGGCATGATTGGCTCTTAGAGTATTTTCAGAGCAGTTAAATCCAATTAGAGTGTAGGCTGTCTGTTTGAAATTTCTAGCATCTGGCAAAGTAAAGGATCTATATGATATTGACAATGAGACATTACTCTTCAAGTTCTCAGATAGAGTTTCTGCATATGATGTCAAATTCAAGGATGATATTCCACAAAAAGGTAAGGTTCTGTGCAAGTTTGCAGAGTTTTGGTTTAATGAACTTCCTATCTCTAACCATTTTGTTAAAAGACAATCTGGCACTGAAATTATAGTAAAAAAAATGAAGATGCTTCCAATTGAATGTGTTGTAAGAGGTTACTTTTATGGCAGTCTGATAAGTAGATGGAAAAAAGGCGAGGTGACTCTTCCTGAAGGTACAGATACTACACTTGCTGCAAAACTTTTAGAGCCAATTTTTGATCCGACTACCAAATCTGAGCACGATATTCCAATTAACAAACAAAAAGCCTTGGGAATGAAACTAGTTACTGAGGAACAATACACTTGGCTAGAAAAAACTTCAATTGATATTTACAACAGAATGTCTAAAATTGCTGAAAATGCCGGATTTATTTTAGCTGATTTAAAACTTGAATTTGGAATTTTGAACGGGAAAATTACACTGGGTGATTCAATTGGTCCTGATGAATACCGATTGTGGCCAAAGGAGTCATACAAAGTTGGTAAAACACAGGAGGCATATGATAAACAGATTCTACGTGATTGGTTGACTGAACACGGTTATCAAAAACAATTCGATGATGCAAGAGATGCAGGAAAAGAACCTATAGCACCTACAATCCCACATGAAATAATTCAAAAGATGACAAATAGATATGTCACTGCATATGAAAAACTAACAGGACAAACTGTATAGTTGTAATATTGTTTTAAATTCTTTTTATCCTGACCTTAGGCGTATATACAAAAATAATGTTCAACTCGAATTTTATTTTTGAATCATTTTCAAACATGTCTTATTGTAGTATTTGCTTCTATGTAATTACACCCTTTTCAAATTTATTTATTTTTTTACTTTTTTATAATATCTTGTAGTGTTACAATAATTATTACAGTGATGTTATAATTATGATAGTGGTAATGATAATTATTACAGTGATATTAAAGTTATGATAGTGGTAATGATAATTATGTATATGCTATAATATTATTAATAGCGGTATATGTTATTTTAATAGCAGTCTCAATACTGTGATAACAAAAAAAAATTGATGCGATTAGACAAAAAAATATGATACAAGGATCTTTTAGATCAGAATTAAAGCAATTACTCATATGTCCACATTACTAGAAAAAGAAATCAAAGTAAATCGTATACTTACAACAAGTGTAAAGCACGCACGTGCAATTGAAGACCCTGCACGCTCAAAAATTATAGAAATTCTATACCATCGTGCATTATCTGCAGACCAAATTTCAAATGAGCTAAAAAAAACAGGGTACAAAAAAGCACTAACTACTGTCAGACATCATCTTGATATTTTAAAAGAATCTGGTCTAATTGAAATTGCCAAAATTGAAGAATCACGTGGCGCAATTACTAAATTTTACAGCACATCTACAAAATTACTTGGCTATGCTGCACCTGATGATTTTGAATCAAAATATTCAAAAGTCATTGACAGTACCTCTGTGAAAATAGAAAAAATTCTGAGAAACATTACTCTAAAAACTACTCAATCCAAAAAAACTAAAGGTGAAAACTCGGAAGGCTATTCACAATATTTGGTGATGGAAATTATAAATCGTGCTATGACCAATATTATGGAGAATTCCAACAAAGCATGAATCGATCAATTCTGACTAGAATTTTTTTCATATGAAAAACATTCAAGAAAAAACAAAAATAACTTTGAATAAAGAATCTTTGGAAATGTGGTAAATATTGGAAGAAAAAACAAAAAAATTATTTCAGAAAAAAAATATTGTGTTTATTGCAACTATAATGAAGGATGGAAGCCCACAGCTTTCACCCGTTTGGGCAAACTATGATTCTGGATATATTTTAATAAATACTGCAGAAGGTAGAATTAAGCATAAAAACATCTTACGTGATCCACGTGTTGCAGTTTCTGTTGTCTCTAATGATCAACCACTTGATATGACGACAATTCGAGGAACGGTTGAAGAAATAATTACAGATTATGATTACACACATGCAGACAAATTAACGTGGCAATATATGGGACAAAAACACTATCCATTCAAAAGAGAGAATGAGAAAAGAATAATTCTTAAAATAAAACCTGAACGTGTTTTTGTTATGCCTGAATTAAAACTAACTGATAGCTAAAATATAAATATTTCTAAACCCGAATTTAGAAACATTTTACCATATGGCTAAAATGAAATGAAAAAAACCCATGAAATCAGATCATTGCCTTTTTTTTTACTGCTTTTCCTTTTGGGGGTACTCTCTCACAGTTCTTTTGTGAGTTACCGATGCTTTGTCTGCTGAATTTCTTTTTCATGTACCTTGGTATTATTGGCCGATTTTGCTCTTTTGGCTTTAAATTTTGCCATGTTTCGGTGCCTTTATCATTGTGATTGTATGATAAAATCGCACATGGTTGCATCAACACTAGTAAAAACTTGGCAATGATTTTTTTGTGATCAGCATTTAATAATACAAATTAATGCTGCATCCACTGATGATTGTTGTTTTGATGGACGAATTATGATTTTGTTTTGTTTCTGTTCATCATATGGAATATCAAACTGCGTAGTGAACGTTACTGGCTTGTTTGGTTCTAACCATGCATCAAGCAGATCTTCTGTAGAAAATTCACCATATACTGGTTGATGTTTTTGTTGTTTTTCATCAATTAGGTAAAATTGTTCTCCCGAAATTCTGGTTTTTTCATTAGTGATATTTTTTGCACTTATTCTGATTTTTACAAATGTATCTGCCGGAATTGTTTTTTCATTTCCTTTATGGGTTCCATCAAATGTTATTGTGTATTCTACAGGACCAACAACTACTGCCTCTCCTGCGTTTACAATGATAAAATTTGTCTGATATTGGATGTACATATACAATGCAGCTCCCATCGAAATTACAATCGCTCCAACCACAATGATTAGTCCAATTCGCACCATGAATTGATCTGAAAAATTTGGTATATAGTTGAAGCGTAAAATGAGAAAAACACTCATAATAATTAACAACATTGAGGCATGAATTTTCTGAAAAGTTAGCAAATGAATTAAAAATAACCGAAAATGGTATGGGATATGGGTAAATTCAAGGGGTTAGAGAGAAAAGACTTGCTCAAAATCATAGTAATTTTTGGAATAATTGCAGGTCCTCTGATATTTGCATTCTCCATCAGTCATTAAATCACATTCTTGAAAACCTATTGAATTACCTACTTGTTATTCTAATGTGTCTGTTTTAAATCCAATATTTCCTTTTTCCCTTATTTTGGAGGGGGTTAGCTTTCATGCCTAGATAAAAAACATCACACATGTTTAACTGGGACATCTTGGTGGTTTTGTGATTGCCTTTCATAGTCAGGCATAGGTGTTAAACCCCCCTAAAAAATTGATGATTTTGATAATATGGCAATATGCCTAATCTATGATAGATTAGTGGGGGGTTGAGCTTTTATGAATGAAATACATCTTTTTTGTGTAATTTTAAAATCAATGATTTCTTCGATTTAATTTATTTTTGTAAACATGAACCAACTTTTTACCTCTAGTTACATAAACAGACTTTCGCTCATATGTCGATCTTAATGTTTCATAATCATGGACGCAAAACAACAAATTTTGAATCATGTATGGCCAACTGTATTATTTATTCTAGTTTTAGAATGTTTTCATAAGGAAACGTGAAGTTTTTTCATGCATTTTAGACACTCTGTCAATTGCATCAAAAACTGTCTGCTGATTAATGTTTTCTTTATTATCCAACACGACAAAAACTCCCACTTTTTGCTTTCCATCTTCAGTGATGACCTGATTGATTGCTTGTATCGAATTACAAAAATCGCCAATTTTTCTCTCAAACTTAATTTTTTCCTCATCATTAAATGTCAAATATCTTACTATTTGACTATCCTTCATTATTACTTTCGTCCCTATTACAATAATTCCAGGTTGTCGTTTTGGCTCGAATACTTCAACAGGAATTCCGTACGAACCTGCATGTTTTACTAGTATTTGAAAACTATTTTCAGGATTTTTAATGTGCTCAAATGAATAATTCTCATGTATGAGCCACCTTTCTACATTATCCCTCATCCCAGAACTACTCATGCTAATATGTGTAATTACCAGTCCTATATGATTCTAAATTTAATCATTGATTCGTAGGGTTATTTCCAAATATTTCTAAATTC
>JAERMO010000141.1 GCA_016844465.1 Nitrosarchaeum sp.
GCTATTTCCAGAAACATTTGAGATTCATGGTGTAGATTTAAACGATACAGCACTAAATATTGCAAAAGAAAAACTTCCCAAATTTGATTTTAAGAAATCTTCAATTACAGATTTACCTTTTGAAGATTCTTCAATTGATTTTATTTTTACTCATCAGCTTTTGAATTATCTTGAGGATGATGTTTTAGAAAAAGGTATTTCTGAAATGCACAGAATTGCAGGAAAATACATTATGAATTGTGAGAGATATGATGAAGTGGAAAAACAAATCAATTTTAATTCAAAATTTCGAAACATGCAAAAAAGATGGTTAGACTATAAAGTCAAAATTGTAAGTAATGTAGATATGCATGAAGAGATAGAACCAGACAAAAGTAGATTTACTCTACTACGAAAACTATAGAAAAATATCTTTACTGTGAAATAGATTTGTGCAAGTCTACAGATGTTTTTGGCAATCTGATTGAGAAGGTGGTAGGATTGTTTTTGACTGAAATTTTTCCATTGTGTTGCTCTACAATATTTTTGCAGCTTGCCAAACCTAATCCAGTTCCTTTTTGCTTGGTGGTAAAAAGTGGATCAAATATTTTATTCATGAATTCTTGTGGAATACCTATGCCAGAATCTATAAAATCAATAATAACATCATCATGATCTGATTTGATCTTAATTTCAACGGTACCTCCTTGAGGCATTGCCTGAATTGCATTTATGATGAGATTGACAAAAACAGCATCAAACTTTACTGAATCACAATTAGCAATAACATCTGAATCAGAAATGTGGATTGTTACATCATGTGGCACAGTAATCTTATCTATAGAACCTAGAATCATTGTTCTAAGAGATACTGTATCTAACTTTAGCGGGGAATTTCTAACATAATCTAACACGTCATCTACTTGATGAGATATTCTCTCGATGCTTTTTTCTATCAGATCAAGTCTTTTAGTAATTATACTATCAGAGATTTTTGCATCTGCAGGATGTTGTTTAATCAAATCAATTGACATTTTCATGACAGATAATGGATTTCTCAAATCATGAGCTAAACGCCCAGATAATTCTCCTATTGCTGAGAGTCTTTCTGCTTTGAGTACAGCTTGTGTTTGTTCCTCAACTAAATATTCCAGATTATTTCGTTGTTCTTCAAGTTCACTTGTTCTCATTTTAACAAATTGTGTTAGACTCTTGTTAATTATGAGAATGATCGCAGTAAATACTGCAAGCATTGCTACAATTCCAAACATAAGATTATCAACAGAGAGTTCTTTTTCAGAATCAAAGTAAGTTACACTAATCAAAGAAATAATGACAGTCATAGGAAATATTATCAATGTGAGTGGAATGCCAAATTTGTTGACTGTTTCAAATTTTACACTCTCATGGAAAAATATTTCTTGATTTTTATCACTAGAATTATTTACTAATTTTAAGCGACTATGCAGAGAAAATATTAGTAAAAGAAAACTGTATAGATACATCAAGTCTACTGGATGTCCATCATAGTATGAGTCATCGAGTTGTGAAAAAAGATAGAATGTATCAGATACACCATAAATTAAAAATCCAAATAACAATAACATCCAAGAATAGCTAACTTCTTTTTTTGCCAGAAACATAATACCAATAATGGCAGGAATTAATTGGAATGATGACAATATTGGATATGAAAGTGCAATTGATTTGGAAACGATATCTAATCCCCCTTCTGCTTCTTCTAAGGAATTAGAAGATGCAATCAGTGATGGAATCAAAAATGCAAAAGCCAACGTAAACGAAAATAACCAAATTTTTTTGGTGATTGATGCTAGTATAGGTTTTAGAGAAATTAAAAGAAAAATAACAAAGAAAGGATATGCAGCAATATAGAAAAAATCTGCCTCTGATGGAAATGGATCTACATGAAATACTTGATCATATGTTACCCAAATTTGGTCAGCTATAAACCAGCATGAAGCCCCTATTGCAAAAAATAAAAATGCTTTTGACTGAAAATGTTTTTGTTTGTATAGTTTGATTGTAAGAATAATGGAAAATACAACTAACGTACCAACAACAATTACGTTTACTGGCACAGAAATCCAAATGAATTGTGAATCATCTAGAAATGGTCTTAGCTGATAAACTAGAGTTATTACTATTAGAGAGAATATTAAAAAAATGATAGAATTATGGTCTTTTTTAATTGGTTTTTGCTTGTTTACTAAATTATCCATGAATGTAATCTCTTAATTTCACATATATGAAAGTAGTAATAAGATAATATGTTTTTATGAAATCTTGTGCTCGAATGAAGAGTCATTGTAGAAATCTAATTAATTATGAATATATAATAAGTTAGACAAACTTAGTCTTTAATAATATCTTAAGATTATCATATCTTTAGCATGGCAAAAACAATTCTAATTGTAGAAGATGATATTGAATTATTAGACTTGTATGCAGAGATATTACAAGTCAATATGTACAATGTTCAAACAGCTATAAATGGTGAAGAAGCAATAGCAAAATACAAACAAACACATCCAGACTTGGTAGTGATGGATGGCTATATGCCAAAACTTGATGGGTATGAGGCATTTTCTCAAATTATAAAAATAGACAAAAATGCAAAAGTGGTAATAGTTAT
>JAERMO010000011.1 GCA_016844465.1 Nitrosarchaeum sp.
ATTAAAAATGGTAAAACTGTTACAGCGTTCTTGCCAAGAGACGGTGCGATGAATTTCATTGACGAACACGACGAAGTACATATTCAAGGAATGGGGGCAACCCAAGGTGGTGCAATGGGTGATATTCCAGGAGTTAGATTCAAAGTTTTCAAAGTAAATGGTACTTCACTTCACGAGTTAGTAATCGGAAAGAAAGAAAAACCAAGGAGATAGAATTGGCAGAAACAAAGAACCTTTTACTATTTAGAAAATGGGATATGTCTAATATTGAAGTTAAAGATCCAGGATTGAAAACGGCAATTTCACTTAGAAAACAAATTTTACCATACACATTTGGTCGTTCAGCTTTAAAGAGATTCAATAAGGCTGATGTAAACATAGTTGAAAGATTATGTAATAAAGTAATGCACTTTGGTAAAAAATATGCTAAAAATACCGGAAAAATGACTGGCAAAAAAACAAAAGTGCTCAATACTGTTAAAGTAGCATTTGATATTATTGCATTAAAGACTGGCCAAAACCCGGTTGAGGTTTTAGTTAGGGCAATTGAATTTTCTGCACCCAATGAAGATACAACAAGAATTGTGTATTGCGGTACTGTATACCATGTATCTGTTGATGTTGCCCCCATCCGAAGAGTTGACATGGCCTTAAAATTTATTGCAGATTCTATAAGAGATGCAACATATTCTAATCCAAAACCCATTGAGGAACACATGGCAGAACAGCTTATCATGGCAGCCTCTAATGATCCAAACGCTCCTTCTGTGAAAAAGAAACATGAATTAGAAAGAATAGCGCAAGCTTCTAGATAAAAATTTTCCAGTAGCCCGAGGCAGATTCGAACTGCCGTCTCCGCCTATCCACTCTTGAGATCCAGAGGGCAGAATCCTTGATCTAAAATTTTTATTTGACCGCTAGACTATCGGGCTACCAAGATAAATTCTAATGTTTTAGAATATAATCATTTGCTGGAATTATTTGAATCTAACTTCATGAATAGCTGTTGCATAATCACAATTTGCTTTTAATCTCATGTATGGAATTAATCTAAAGTGAATAGAATAGCTGTTGTTTTCTTTTAATAGTACTCCTTTTTGGATTAAGGAAACCAATCCACGTGATGTAATTACTATTTTTACATTATTTTTTTCACATATTTCATCACGTTTCATCTGATATTGTTTTAGTGAAAATGCTACATCATTAATTTCTAAAATCAGCGGCCATACAATTTTAGCCCAAACAAATCTTCTATTTTCTGTGGCAGATGCATATTTTCCTTTTTCACTCAACATTAATAACATCTAAAAAAGATGTTATAACTTAATAGTTGTCTGAAAAAGAAATTGAAGACTCATTAAATTTATTAGAAAAAAATTGGACCGTTGATCCAATTTTACGAGAATTCATGCTGGGAAAAATTACCGATATTTCTGATTACACGATCAAAGTTAAGGATGTCATTTTTCATATTCCCTATATTACATCACAAAAAAAATATGTTTTATGGAAATGTTTTTGGCCCGACTGTCACAATTGTTGTGATCGACAAGGAAGATTACCTCTAACTTCAGATGATCTGATTATAATCGGCAAAGGACTGAAATATCAACGATCATCTGATTTTATAAAAAATGAAACAATAATAACT
This sequence comes from Nitrosarchaeum sp., assembly GCA_016844465.1. Lineage (GTDB taxonomy): Archaea > Thermoproteota > Nitrososphaeria > Nitrososphaerales > Nitrosopumilaceae > Nitrosarchaeum. The sequence goes on from JAERMO010000011.1 coordinate 1,655, forward strand.
ACTTGGAAAGATAATGCTCCATCTGGTCAAATCACTACTTTGACCACGATTAATCTAAAAAGAAAGACAGATGAGACTGAACAAGATGATGGAACTCATATTTCATGTAGATTTTTAGATAAAAATGGGGGATGTAGTATGCATCCAGATCGTCCTGGCGTGTGTTATTTGTATCCATTTTCTACTTGGCTTGAAAATGAAAAGGGTATGGCACGAGTACATGCAACATATCAGTTTACAGGTGACTGTCCTGGGTTTTACCTCTCTGAGGATACACAATTAATGAAACAGGAGTTAAAAGATTATTCAAAAATAATTTATGATTATAATATGTCATCAAGTAGAACAATGAGAGAAAATTTTGGATTTGTAAGTTTTAGCTAGGCTTTAGCCACTTTCATCAGATCTCTTATGTGAATTTCCATTCCAAATCTATCTTCGTTCTTTTTCATATATCTAAAAATTGATAATAGCTCTACAATCTGTTTTATCATGCTGAATTTATTTTTCATCTTGTTTCTTACAAAGTTGAATACTTTACCATAAATTTTGAAATGTTCTAGTACTTCTTTCTCATATGCATCGTTATTTCCTAGATTCTTTACAAAAATATCCACACATTCCATACTTGGAATAATTCCTTCTCCTAGTAGAGGATATACGGTTCCAATTGATTCTCCAACTCCAACCACTTTTCCTTTAAAAAATGGTTTGCACAAGTTCGGCGTTGCTAATCTAATTGGTCTTCCAACTGTTTTTAATACAGTGCCACCATATTTCTTCAAGAATTCGTCTGTAGCTTTTACGTGATTTTTCTTATAATCTCCTGCACCAATATGTGCAAATTTTCCTCCTAATGGAAAATACCACAGGTAACCGGTCATTTTATCAAATGGCCTGACTAAAAAGTCATCATATGGAACACTATCCTTGTATTCAACTTTATATTCATAAGTAGGTAAAAAGAAATCTTGTTCTAATTTTGGAAGATACATTCTGTGAAATCCAGTACAATCTATTATCATATCAAATTCTTTTTCCAATTCTTCTAGTTTGGGAGCTATTCCATAGTTTATTTTACAATCTTTTACAAAATCTTTGATCAGTCTTATTTTATCATAAGTGCATAACCCATGTAATTTTATATCAAATTTTTTATTATTATTCATCTCGACGTGCATATTTTTTCCATCGTGAATTACATAATCGTTAAAATCTATACTTGATTTTTTACACAATTCTATCATTCTTGATTTGCTAGTACCCCATGCACAAATAGAATCATGTCTATCTTCTGCCATTCGTTCATATCCTACTAATTCATGAGAATCTTTTAGTCTGGATATTAAATAACTTCCAGCTACCCCTATTCCACAAACTGCTATCTTCATTCATCTAAAATCTTTCCTAACCTAATAAATACACTGTCAGTTTTTAGGTATCTATATTTTTACAAAAACAGATTGATATTCAAAAAAATATTGTTTGCAACATAACCAATTGGATGGATTCCTATTCAGGGAGGAATTGATTATGTTAAAGTGAATTTTGTTGCTCTGTCGATAATCATCATCATACAATTCTATGTTCATAATGTGAGCTAATCTATTTATTAAACTTCAAGAGCGAGAAATAAATTTTTATCTAAAATCATGTTTTGAAATTATTTCTAACGAATAATTATTTTTAGATTCATTTATCCACAAGTAAAAAAAATTGATTAACTTCCTTTAATATCAATCAAAACAGGCAAAATCTGTGATCTCTGCAGAAGCTATAAAAAAACTTGAGACATCAAACCAACATCTACAAACAATTATAGACCATCTCGATGAACAACTTGCTGATATACGCTCAGATCCTCGATTAGAAGATCTTGTAGATGACTTGCAACAATTATTTTATACCTATCTCAAAACTTGGATTAAAAGTAATTCCGAAGTTATTGAGATTTTATCAAAAGATAACAAGTAATTTTTCAAAAAAGCACTTGTAAAAAATATCAAGAAAAAATCTCCAAAATTCTAAAATAAATCTAACCTATTTATTTACTAATCATACTATCATAAGAATTTGTAAAAATAGTACTATGTTACGATCTATTCAATTAATATTGCAGGTTTGAAGGGTCTTGCATGCCTTGCTTTTTCTTTTGGATCATAGATGTCTGAATCTGATTCAGAAAACACTTGTATTCCTACCCCGAAATCTTTTTTCGCAATTTCTGCCAGTTCGTTCATCAGAAAACTTTTTTCATCAAATTTTTTTGATTCTAGTTTCATTCTTCTAATTTCTGTTGGTTCTGATAGTATGTCTTTGATTGTTTTTTGTACGAAATCTGGAATTTTCTTGACCTCTTGCGTATCTGGATTAGAAATGAGTTCTTTCATGATGATACCCATATTTGTTTGACCTGTCATCACTTTTTCTAAAATTGAATGATATACTTTGGACTTGAATAAATCGGCAGTGTACACAATGATTTTTTGTGGAATTATTTTTGTAACTTTAAGAATTTTTGAAATGTCTTCAATTGTAGATTTTAAATATTCTTCAGATTGAATTGCAGTGGCATCTACTTCACTTTGAGAAAATTCTGGCCACTTTGATAATGATACCATCCCTAAATTTCCTAGTTTTTCCCACATTTCTTCAGCAATATGTGGTGCAAATGGAGAAAGCATTGCAATTCGTGTTGAATGAATATAATACAAAATTCCTGAAATATTGGTTCTGTTTTTTGCATTTGCCCTTTTCATGTACCAACTCAAATCTGATTCAAATGAAAATAAAATATCGTGTAATGCCTCTCGCAATCTCATTTTTTCCACTGCTAGAGTTACCTGTAATATCATGTTCTGTGTTTTTGATTTAATCCATTTGTCTTCTGCCTCAAATGTCTCTGGAATCTTAGCTTTGAGCCTAGAGCACTCAACAAATAGCATCTCTATCTTATTTTGTATTCCTGAAACTGACTCCATGTTAAAATCTGCGTCCTGCAATAATTCTGCTGAAATTATTATTGCTAATCTGATTGGGTCTGCACCATGATCTGAAATTGCCTTTCTCAGTGGAATGATATTTCCCATACTCTTCGACATTTTTGATCCATTCATGAGAACAGATCCATTCACTACGATTTCACGTGGCCAATTACTTTGAGGAAATATTGCAACATGATTTAAAACAAAAAATGTCAAGTGATTCGGCACAAGGTCACGCCCAGAATGCCTTGAATCCACCGGATAAAAATACTGGAATTCTTTTTTGATTTCGTTAATTATGTCTATTGAAATTTTTGTGATGGTTGAAACTTTTTCTGAGTCGCCTTTATCTAGAAAAATATAATCAAAAAATTCTTTCGATAAATTATCAGATACTATTGATTTATTGTTAACAAATTTTGAAATTATATAGTATGCCATGTAAATTACCGAATCTGACAAACTCTCTACAATCCAATCTTTGTCCCATGGAAGCTTTGTACCTAATCCATGTTGCCTTGCACATGCTCTTTCTCGCAACCATCCGATTACATAGTTAAATTCTGATCTAATTTCCTGTGGTAAAATATTCATTGAATCAAAACATTTTGTAGCTAGTTCTTTCCAATCACTGTCTCCATAATTTAGAAACCATTGATTATTAAGAATTTTAACAACACATTTTGCTCCACAACGACACCTTACTGGGGTATTTGTTAGCTCTAGCAAAATGTCTGCATGTTTGTTTTTAATTAACCAATCTTTTATTGTGTCTTTGGCATAAGATACTTTGATTCCGCTAAATTGCTCTGTGTTTAATTTGAGCTTTCCTCCATAGAATTCTTTGCCATATACTTCCTTTGTTGCTTCTTCTAATTTTGGATCATTTTGATCTATAACCCCAAATCTTTCCACCGCCTCTTTTGCAGGATTTTCACCATATCCCTCTGTCTCAATAATGGAAATTGGTGTTATTGCATTGACTTTTGTGAATAATTCAGGCTCCATTTTTGATTTTTTGAAATCAATTAATGCCTGGTAATCAAATGGGGCATGTGCTGGAACTGACATTACTACTCCTGTACCAGTTTCACTCTCAACAAAACTTGCCGGAAGCATTAGTATCGATTCATTTCTATGTGGAACTGTGACTGTCTTCCCAATTAATTCTGAACCTTTGATTTCTCCATCATATGTTATTTTCTTATCTAGAAATTCCAGCTTGTATGCACATTCTTTACTTACAATCCATCTCTGATCATCTACTGTGATTTTTTTGTAAATGATCTCTGGATTAATCCAGAGATTTACAACCCCGAAAATTGTTTCGGGTCTTAGTGTTGCAGTTGGAATAATATGATCCTCAAATTTGAATTTGATTAAAATATATTCTGTAAAATCTGGTTCCACATCACCAAGCGTGTCATGTTGTGATACTGGATTTTGATCTTTTGGACACCATCCAACTGGATGAGATCCTTGAATGATTAGATTTTTCTCTCGCAATGTATTGATTTGCCATTCAATGAATTTACTATATGCAGGATCAATTGTAGTGAATTCTCTTCTCCAGTCTATTGAATATCCCATTTCTATCATTCCAGCTTTAATTTCCTGATGGAAATAATTTGCAATTTTCACTGGTTCCACAAATTCTTTGATTATGTCTTCTGGAACACCATACAAATTTTTTAAATTACTGATTAATTCTTTGTCATTTGCTTCTACTCTTTTTGCCATTCCTAATATCGGGGTCCCTGTATAATGAAATCCCATTGGAAATAATACATTGAATCCTCGCATTCGATAAAACCTAGCATGAACATCGGCCAGAGTATATGTTCTACCATGTCCTATGTGTTGAGGTGAATTTGGATAAGGATATGCTACTGTGATAAATTTTTTTGGTCTATCATTTCGATTTGTCTCAAAGTCTTTATTTTCATTCCACTTTTGTCTCCATTTTGTTTCAATTTCTTTCCAGTTTATTTTCATATGATCACTCTAATCCTAACATCATTGATTTTGCCTTGTTAATCGCCTCATCTTTTTTAGACGTATCTTTTCCTCCACCTTGAGCAAATTTTTCATCTCCACCACCTGTCCCTCCAAGAATTTCAGCCATTGATTTGGCTATATTTTCAGCATTTTTACTCTTTGATGCCTCTTCTCCGGAATACACTATAATTCTGATTGTAGGTCCTGCTTCAAAAATACCTACATATGTTATCATTGGATTATCTTTGACTAGTTTTTTTCCAAAATTTATGTGGAAAAATTCATCATACTGATCGCTTGAAGTAAAACAGAATTTTGTAGACTTTGTCACATGTATCTGAATTTCATCAATCGTAGTTGTGCCGTCATGGTGATATGCAGAAACTTTTTCAAGTAAAATTGGAATCTTCTCTCTTGCTTTTTGTTTTCTTTCCTCCCTTTGGTGTTGCATCTGTTCTTTTTCTGCAGATTCTTCTACACTTTTTATCTCATCCATCTCTTTTTGTTTAATGTAATCAAAAGCTGTTTGACCGGATACAAATTCAATTCGTACAACCCCGTCTTGAATTCTTTTTGTTTTTGTTATTTTTATAACTTTTATGTCTCCAGTTTTTTTAACATGCGTTCCCCCACAAGCCTCTACATCAAAATCTTTAATGGACACAATTCGAACCGATTTTACCGGTACAACTCCTCCTTGATATATTTTAAATCCATATTTTTGTTCCGCAGTTCCTCTGTCAAAATTATCGATAGAAACTGGAATATTTTGTTTGATCACTGAATTTGCAACTTTTTCTATTTCATTTACTTCGTTTTCACTAAGAGGTGAATGATGAGTGATATCTAATCTTGCATGATCTGCTTCTTTAAACGCTGAATGTTGCCAGATCCATGAACCCAAAACATTTCTTGAAGATGAATTTAAGATATGGGTACTGGTATGATTTTTTGTAATGTTTTCTCTACGTAAAGAATCCACTTTACACTTTACCGTGTCTCCTTCATTTGGAATTCCTCCTTCTAATTCATGCACTACAATACCTCCATGTTTGTTCACATCAATTACTTTGTACTTCGCAATAGTTCCATGATCTGGTTCCTGACCACCACCTCTTGCATAAAATGATGTTTTATCCAACACCACTGATCTATCAAAGACTCTGAGAACTTTGGCCTCAAATTCCATTGGATCATCTTTGTAAAACAACATATCTGTTTCTGGAAGATCGTCCAATGGTAATTTTTCTATTCCTTTTTTCTTCTCAGATTGATGCAAATCTGATAATTTTGCATAAAATGTAGATGGAATTTCTGATATTACATCAAGCTCTTTTAGATAATCGGGCGTAATTCCATCTGATTCGTACATTGTGATTAACTCATCCACCGTAGGTGGCTTCCCTTTTCCTTTGAGTTTAGATGCCACCTTTTCCATTCTTGACTTTGATTCGTCATATCTTCCAGATTCTATTTTGATAATTGTTTTTACATCTTCTCTGCTTGAATTTAGCTCTGGATATGTTTCTTTTAGATAATCAATATGAATATCAATCAATTCATCTAAATCTAATTTTAAATTCATTCTATTCATTGTTGCAATCACTCTGCGCAAAATCATTCTCAAGTTATACCCTCCGCCTACATTACTTGGGAGTGCACCATCTGAAATTGCAAATATTAATGTTCTAAGATGATCTGCAATTAAATAAATTCCTTCTAGTGGAGTAATGATTCGATTTACTTGATCATCAGTTAATCCCACCTTCTTTATTGCATGTTTTCTAACATCAATCAAATCCTCAAATTTTTCTAAACCCTTTGCAATTTCTGTAAAATACATTCTTAGCAATTCTGAATTAGAACTAATTCCTATTTTTTGAAATAATTTATCTGTAATTGGACCGAAGCAGCAATCATATGCAGTTGGAGTTCCCATCGTAATCCACGCAAATCTTTCTAGACCTGCCCCCATATCAATAATCTTTTGGTCAAGAATAGTATGTTTTCCTAACTCCCCTTGAAATTCCGTAAATACTGCATTGCCTAATTCTAACCCTTTCACAAAATACTCTAAAGATGAACCAAAAGAACCTCCCCCTGCCCAAACATCTTCCACAAATACAACTTCTTCTTTTTTGATTCCAAATTGATCTGTTAATAGCCTAAAATCTAAATCTATACACTGATCCTTCCAATATCCTTGAGAGTTTGGAATACTATGTTGCCCAATCATACAAAAACTAGAAAAATGTCTCCCAGTTACTCCGACATTTTCCAAATCCTTAAACCTTAAACAAGTTTGTGGCACTACTAGTGGATTTGCAGGAAATTCAAAGACAACTTTTGACCCCATTATTCTTTGAAAATCCACAATTGAGGCAATCGTAAAATAAAGATCATCACGCCATCTACAAACAACTGGATACCTTGAAACTGACGTGTGCCCATTTTTTACAAAAAATGATTCAACTTCCTTCCAAGACTGAGTATAATCAAATCTCTTTGTGGTTGGAGGATTACCTATAAACGAATATGTGTCATCTGCATCATCAGGACATAATTCTCTTCCAGAATCTAAAGTCCAGAAAAATCTCTTACATTTTAAACATGATTTTCTAACAAATCCTTCATCTGCAAATAATTTGACTTTATAGAATCTATCTGGGTCAGAAGAAAATTCCTTTAGGATTTCTTTTTTATCCAACGAAAAGGCTCAATTTGTCCGATATTAAGAATTGTCGATTAATGATACATTAAATACAATATCCATTACATTCCAATCATGTTTGGGAAAAAACCATCTTTGAGAGAAGGTGTACATATTTTCTCCACTAAAAAAAATGGAGAGTTTTATGATTTCATATTTGGTGTGGTAACTGGGGTTGAAGGAAGTAAAGTTGGAATTAATGGCATAATTGTTAATCCAGTAGGTCTCAAAAACAAGATTTCTCAGGGTAAAACAGGTATTAGATCCACTGAAATCCTTGAACATCCTACACCCGATAATGTTGTATTGGCTCTAGTCTACAGGGTAGAACATGAAAATTTTGCAGAGATTATAGATTTGGATAAGGACAAATGTGATTTAATCCCACCAAAAGTTTACACGATGTTGGATGGTTGGATTCGTGAATCTCTTCCAGAATTAATTAACAATGTGTTGTCACTATCACCAGGTGCTGAAAGAGATGAGGCAAAACGTATCTTAAAACATAGAATGGACACATTAGTAGATAAGAATCTCAAAAGAACTCTCTATTCTGTTTGTAGAAGTCTAAAAATTCTAAATTGATTTTTCTATTTTTCCAACCATGATTTCACCATAGTTTTATATTATGCCCTAAGAAAATCTCGATACAATGGAATATGTTTATGCTGCTTTACTTCTTCACAAGCTACAAAAAGAAGTTAATGAGGCCAATGTTAGCTCAGTTGTAAAAGCATCTGGTGCTAATGTCAATGACGCTCAAGTAAAAGCATTAGTCGCAGCTTTAGCCGATGTTAACATTGATGAAGCTATTAAAGCTGCACCTGTAACAATAGCAGCAGCTCCCGCAGCCGCAGCAGGTGAATCAAAGAAGGAAGAAAAACCTGTTGATACAAGTAAAAGCGAAGAAGCCGCCATGGAAGGACTATCTTCTCTATTTGGCTAGAACACCTTTCTTTTTTCAATTTAATTTTAATTTTTTCCACATTAATGTTTAATTAACAATTACGACTTTATGATTTTAATTGGTTGAATTTTCAATATCTGCACATACTCTCATTTACATTTTAGACTTGTTTGGCACTATGGCATTTGCAGTAACTGGTGCATTCAAAGCAATTGAAAACAAATATGATGTTGTTGGGATTCTTTTATTAGCAACAATTACTGGTGTTGCTGGTGGTACAATTAGGGATGTCTTGATGGGCCAATTCCCAAATTCTATCTCCGATCCTGCATATGTGATAATTGCAATAATTACTGGAGTTTTGATTTTCTTCTTATACTCGCATATGCAGAAACACTGGAATTTATTTTTGAAATTTGATGCTATTGGATTAGGTGTTTTTACAATAATTGGTGCTACCTTTGCTTATGACCTAGTTGGATTGAACTTTTTAGCAATTATGTTGGCTGGAATACTCACTGCAGTAGGAGGTGGAATACTAAGAGATGTTTTTGTTAATCAAATTCCAATTGTTTTCATCAAAGAATTCTATATCTCTGCAAGTTTTATTGGAATTGTAGTATTTTGCCTAATTTTGTATTTTGAAGGTGAACTATATCTTGCTATAATATTGGGGATAGTTATTACCACTGGGCTACGATTAATTGCAATGAAATTTAATTGGAATCTTCCCAAATCTAAAGGACGTTTAAACTAGAATGCTGTATAATTTTTCGCTTTATTTGATAATGCTTTGGCTTGACCCTCAGCTCTTTGCAATATTTGTTTTTTAGTTTCATCTGTCATAAAGCCTGATTCTACAGATACAGAACGTCCATGTTGAGCTGCTTTGCCCAAGATTTGTTTGATGTTATCAGCAGTAATGTATGCTATCTCAATAGATAGTGAAACTGCTTCTTGATGGAACTGAGCGAACGCTTTTCTTATTTGCTCAACATCTACAATTAATTCTTTTTCTGCATACTTTAGACCCTCTTCTAAGGCTGTATATAGCGAAATTCCTGCTTCTACTGGTTTGATGTCTAATTTTCCAAGCAGTGCTGCTAATTTTTCTTTAATTACTTCTCCTTTCTTTACTGGTGTGGTATCTTTTTGAATCCAAATTGTACCTTGATCAATCTTTGTCGGAATTCCTGCCTCTTTAAATTCTGTAAGCATTGGTCCTGGTGCAATTCCAGTATTCTTTGCTGGTACAACAATGTCAATACTTGCAATATCCCCACCTCTTGCTGCCATCATAATCTTATTTTTTGCTAATAGCACATTTAGCTTAAATGGTGACATGTTTGTAAAAATGAAAAGACATTGACCTGTAAGCTCGTCTGAAATTCCTTTAATTCCTGGAATGTTTAATTTTTCTAGGGCCTTTTGTGCAACCCTATCTTTGACACATACAAACTCAACTTGACCTTTCAATGCTTTTCTAAGGGGAAGAATTTGTGATGCTCTGACTTTGCTTATTTTAACAAGAGCTATTACTTTGTATTTTTTTGGAATTTCTAATAATTGTTGATACATCTGAGCTTTTCTTTTAGGATATGTCGTTCTATTTTCATGCATGTTTTTTCTTGACCTCTTCTATTTGTTTTACTGGTTTGCCCATAGTAGTTTTTACAATTACTCTTTTGAGATTCTTTTCTCCACTTGGTAATTTTTTTTCAACCGCACTTAATACCGCATGTGCATTAATTGCCAAGTCTGCATCATCCATTGACTCATCTCCAATTTTACATGACATGGATAATGTTGCTCTTGCTCTAACTTTGATTGATGATCTAAATCTTTGTAAAAATGACTCAATTGATGCATTAAAAGGAACTGGCGTTGGCATTTTCCCCCTTGGACCTAAAAGTTGACCTAAAACTTTACCTACAATTGGCATGATTTGAGTATCTGCTAAAAAGAAGTCATATTTGTTTATGAATTTTCTAGATGCTCTTTTGTTAGCTGCAAATTTATCTAATTCTTCTGTTCCGACAACTGCATCTGCTTTTGCTTGTTTTGCTTTTTGTCCCATGTCTCCTGTAGCCATAATGCATACCGTTGCAGGTGAACTAGTTTTTGGAAGCTGAACCACTTCATTAAGTGCAAAACCTTTTTTCACATCAATATCTTTGAAGACAATTATCATTTCCACTGACTGTTTGAATTTCCTTTGTTTACTTCCAGTCTTGGCTTCTTTAATCATTTCCACTAGCTTTGCTTCTGTAATCAATACGAAGATTTTCGAGAAAACCTACTTAAAATCGTTTAGAGACTATGTTACAATTCTCATTCTATTTTAAAAATTTACATATTTTTAATACGATAATTGTAATTTCAAAGTAAAATTTACTCTAAACTTACATTTATTAAATCGCCAAGCCAATTTTCGAGCGCGTTGCAGAGATTTGATGAACTTGACATGAAATTACTTTATGAATTAACCCGCGATGGCTCTATCTCTGTCCCTAATCTGTCCAAAAAACTTGGAATTAATGCATCTGTCCTTTACAGTAGAATTAAACGATTAATGAAAAAAAAACTAATCAAAAAATTTACCGTTGTTGTGGATGATTCTCTTTTGGGAATCGGTGTAAGGGCATCTGTTGGAATTAACAGAGATCCAAAACTCAAAGATAATATTCATAAAAAATTTATGGAGATCCCAGAGGTTGCATCTATTTCTGAGGTTACGGGTAGATTTGATATGATAATTAAAGTTCATGCAAAAAACTTAGAGGCACTACATTCCATAGTAATAGAGAAAATAGGAAGAATCGAAGGTATTCAAAATACGGAAACTTTTGTAGAGCTGCAAAAAACCGATAAAGATCCTGTTTATTTAATCCAGTAGTTTATTTTAATTTCCCGTCCCACTTACCTTCATTAATCTCAGCAGTGATTTCTTTTGGTGTTTTCCCCTCGATCTTGATTCCAAGTGACAAACATGTTCCGATTATCGTTTTTACAACAGATTTCAATGAAGATGCATAAGATTTCTCTAGTTTTGTATTTGCAACTTTGATAACTGAATCTATGGTTATGTCGCCTACCCATGTTGTCCCAGACGTTCCTGATCCTTTTTGGATACCTGCCTCTTTTAGTAACAGCGCTGCTGCGGAGGGAATCCCAATCTCAATACTCCATTTTTTTGTATCTGGATAAACCGAAACTGTTACTGGAACTTTCATTCCTTCAAAGTCTTTGGTTTGTTGATTGATTGCACTGATTATCTCCATAATGTTGACTCCTAATGGACCCAAAGCTGGACCTAGTGGTGGACCAGCTGAAGCGGAGCCTCCTGTTACTAGTGCTGATACTTTTTGTGGTTCTACCATAATTATCAACTTAATATGAAAAATTTAATCCTTCCTAAGACTCACTTGACAGTTTTAAGTAGTTGGCGTCAACAGTAACCGGTAGCTGGTATGATGCATCTAATAAGACGACAGTTGCCTCTTCTTTGTCTACATCTATTCTGGTAATCGTGGCTTTCATTCCTTTGAATGGACCGCCAGTGATCTCAATTACATTATCTACTGCTAATTGTGAAACTGTGGACTTCTTTATCAAATAGCCTTCAATGTCTTTAAATTCTAATTCTCCTCTAAGTTGACCCCGAATATGTCGGACCCCTTCAACTGCCATGTATGCATCACTTGGATTTATTGCCTCAATTACCACATATCCTTTTAGATTATCTACTAGTAATACTGATTGAATGTTGATTTTATTCGCATTTGCTTTTGCTTCTAATAATCTCATGACCACTTTCTCTTGACCTCCAGTGGTTCTTATTGCAAAAAGATGAGATTTAATTTCCTTAGACAATTTTAACTACCATATGTAATTACAGAAAAGACAAAGTGAATTGTAAAACCAATAGCGCCAACTCCTGCAATTCCTAATAATACTAATCTGAGATGCTGTTGATATTCGTCACGATCTGGCTTTTTGGTCATTTTAATAGTATTTACCATATTTTTTATAGTCTGTTTAGGGTTCATTGCAGGAAATTAATAAGGTGTCTTTATATCTCTTATCTCATGGAATTACTGGTAGCATACCAAGATGACCATGCGGGGTGCAATATGGCGAAATTCCTCTCCAAAGATATGACACAAGATGGCGAAATTTTTCGGGGAAAGTACTATGATTTACTGATAATTAAAACTCCTGTAATTACATCTGATTGGTTAGAAGAAAAATATGATTATGATGGATTTATTTTTCTCTCAAAACATGCAGCCGAATCTGGCATATTGGCTCTCACTTGTCATAGTACTGGCAATTTCTCAAAAGCCCAATTTGGAGGAAATGACAGAGAGGTAGCAATTCCACATCCTTACCTTCAAAAAGAATATCTTCAAACCCTCTGGGAAAACAAATCTCAATTTTTAGATTTTCAAATTACGATCGAAGCTACACATCATGGACCTACAGCATTGACCAAACCTAGTATCTTCATTGAAATTGGTACGACCGAAAAACAGTGGACAGACATTTCTCTGTGTAATTCGGTTGCAGTTTTAATACATAATGTGATGTGTAAAAATATTAAATCGTTTCCAGTCGCAATTTGTTTTGGAGGTACACACTATTCTGAAAAATTTACAGCTGAATTATTAGGGGGTAAATTTGCACTTGGAACCGTCGTGCCAAAACATGCACTTGAAAACCTAGACAAAAATTTATTTATTCATATTTTAGAGCAAAATAAAATGGCAAAAGCTGCCCTTTTAGATTGGGATGGGCTGGGTTCATACAAGCAAAAAATAATTAATTTTTTAAATAAGACCGATCTCGAGGTAATAAAACTTTGAATCTTAATAAAAAAATTTACAAAAAATTACTTGAAGTGCCTAAAGGAAAAGTAACTACCTATGGAGAATTGGCAAAATCAATTGGATTAAAAAATGGGCAAAGAGCAGTTGGAAAAATTATGAATCAAAATCCATATCCTGTAATAATTCCATGTCACAGGGTTGTAAAATCCGATGGCAAAATTGGTGGGTATGCATATGGTGACGTAATTAAATCTAATATGTTAATTGGAGAAGGAATTAAAATCAAAAATGGGAAAATTTTGGATTTGGAAAATGTTATTTATAGATTCTAAGTCGTTCTCTTGGAAACAATTTCTTCCATCAATGTTCTTAGATGAGCTTTGTTTCTTATAGTATTTCCACCTACTTTTTTGTAAAGTATCCAAAATTCTGGATTTGTTAAATCCTTTCTATCTTTGGCGATTTTTAATAATCTTCTTAATGAGCGAACTTTGGCAACGTATACTTCTTTCTTTCCAACTCTTGCGCCTTTTCTACCCTGTTTAGAACCCTGAGTTGTGCCTCTTTTATTTTTTTGAGCCTTTTTAGTATGTGCTCTTCCTCTAGAAGTTCCAACGATTGATTTTATTTTAATTGTGTTTGCTGTGATTAAACTACGTATATTTTCCCTGGTAATTGCGTCAGCTACATCATCTAGATGATCTACATCGAATCTTATTCTATGAACTCCAACACCGGTAATTCGTGATACCAGTCTTTTTTTAGCTTTAAGATTTACTACCACTTGCACTCACTCTCCCATTAAAAATTTTGAATTTACTTTCCATCGCTTTTACGATTATTTCTTTTCTTTTTCTAGTACCAACACCATGACCAAATCGTACTCCGTCTGTTTTTGGGTTTAATTTTTCTAAATCTGTGATTGTATGAATTAGATTATCTGTGTATCCTGAAGGGTGTAATCCTTTTGCTTCTCTAGGTCCACCATAACCTACTTTGACAAGGCCTGGACGACCCCTGCTGTTTTCTCCAATTTGTCTCTAATCTTACAAGACGCCAGCTTTCCGGGCGGGCAAAGTCTGGATTATGTCCTTTAACTTCTTGCCTTTTAGCTAACTTCTCTTTATTAATCGACATTAATTTGATTCTTGAAATTTTAAATAAATACGTTCCTAGATGAAAAAATCATACTGATAAGAAAGAGATAATAAGGAAACTTGAGGCGAATCGAAATATCTCATGACTAGGACTGGGATTGTTATCATAATTGTTAGTGAGGATATTTTGTTTGACTAATGTTGTGGGTCCTACTGTGAATGACAAATTTTTTTCACAATTGCAAGATTTTAGAATAAATCCATCAACAGTATATCGTAATTTGTTAGTAGAAGACTTGGTTAAAACCGCAGTTAATCTAAATGAAGGAGTGATAAATTCCACTGGTTCTCTCTCTGTAAATACTGGAAAATATACAGGTAGATCTCCCGATGATCGATATATCGTATATGATGCTAAGACACGAGATACCGTAGACTGGGGAAAAATCAACCATCAATTTCCAAGTGATAAATTTGAAAAAATTCTTGAAAAAATGAAGCACTTTGTAGGTGGAAAAGATCTTTTTATATTTGATGGATTTGTAGGAGCAGATAAAGAAAACCGTCTGGCAATTAGAGTAATTAATGATCATGCTTGGCAAAATCTTTTTGCAAGACAACTGTTCATAAGGCCCTCAAAAGATGAACTAGAGAATCATGAACCTGAGTTTACTGTAATGTGTATTAATGATTTCAAAGCAATTCCTGAAGTTGATGGTACTGCATCTGATATTTTCATATTAATTGATTTGACTAGAAAAATTGTTTTGATTGGAGGCACTCAATATGCAGGTGAAATGAAAAAATCTATGTTTGCTATAATGAATTTTCTATTGCCAGAACGCGATATATTTCCAATGCACTGTTCTGCAAATATTGGAAAAAATAACGACACTGCTCTATTCTTTGGTTTATCTGGTACTGGAAAAACTACACTATCTGCAGATCCTAATAGAAGATTAATTGGCGACGATGAACATGGTTGGTCTAACAATGGAATATTCAATTTTGAAGGTGGATGCTATGCAAAATGCATAAATCTCAGTCAAGAAGCAGAACCTGAAATCTGGAATGCAATAAAACCTGGAGCTGTACTTGAAAATGTTGTACTTAATGGTTATAGACCTGACTATGATGATAACAAATTAACTGAAAATACTCGTGTTGCATATCCTTTAGATTACATTCCAGGAGCTGTAATTCCCAGCGTAGGTGGTAATCCAAAAGTAATTGTATTTCTAACTGCCGATGCGATGGGTGTTTTACCACCTATATCCAGATTAACAAAAGAAGGAGCAATGTATCATTTTATATCTGGTTACACTAGTAAATTAGCTGGAACTGAACGTGGAATTAAAGAACCTAAATCTGTATTTTCTCAATGTTTTGGGGCACCGTTTATGCCTAGACCTGCATCTGTCTATGCAAAGATTCTTGGAGAGAAAATCAATAAACACAATTCAGTTGTTTATCTTGTAAACACTGGTTGGTCTGGGGGACCATATGGTATTGGTAAAAGAATTAAAATAAAGTATAGTCGAGCTATGGTAACCGCGGCCTTGACTGGTACTCTTAATAATATAAAGTACAGACATGATGATTTGTTCAATCTTGATATTCCCACTGAGGTTTCAGATGTCCCAGAAGAAATTCTTGATCCAAAAAATACTTGGTCAGATAAGGACTTGTATGAACTATCTGCAAAGGAATTAGCTCAAATGTTTGTTGAGAACTTTAAGAAATTTGAGAATGTTGCACCAGAAATATTAAATGCCGGTCCTAAACCTACACCTTAATTGTTTTTTATTGTTATCATTCCAATTACTCCTACACATATGATAATCCCAGAAACTATTGCTATCTGTCTTTCTGGAATATTCAATTTAAATTTATCCCAAGTATTTTCATTTGCTGAATTTACTTCAATAGTATTGAATGCATCAAAAGTTTTTTCGTTAACTTTGATTTTTGCATCAATCCAATATTCAACATTTTCATAAACTTTTATGGATGCATTTCTTTCTGGAGTTGCTGTAGTGGTTTCAGTTTTTCCATCCTTGCTGTTTATTATTGAAATTTTTGCAAAATTCCATTGTAATGGATGATGAATCATAAAGTCAAGTTTTCCATCTTGTTGACTAACAGAAATTGAACCTTCAGTATAATGGATCAAAAAAGGAATTACGTATTTTATCTCATCATGAATTATGAATATTTTTCCTTCATGATCTCCATAATTTTGACCTGGAATTTTCATTTTTATTTCTAGATCATTTCCTTCCAGAACATATGCAAATTGTACAAAATCAGGTCCTTCAAACTCTACTTTTAAATTGTTCAATGTTCCTTCGATAAGTTCTAAATGTAATTGTTTTTGGGCAACAGAATTGTCTGATGAAGTATTAACCACAAAGTTTGGAGGGGTTATGATTAATTTTGCTTGAAATGCTTTTGCAATATTTAGCCTACCTGATCCAGAATCACTTAATGAAAATTCCTGTCCATAAGCATCAGAAACACGTTCAGATGTAGTTAGTAACAATGATTTAATTTCATGATGATGAATGCTTGGATATTTTTCAAGCAATAATGCCGCTGCTCCACTAACATGTGGAGCAGCAAAACTTGTACCACTAGTAAAATTATACCTTCCATTGATCTGCGTCGTGTTGATATATGCGCCTGGAGCTACGATGTCTGGTTTTATGTAAAATGGTGAAACCGGTCCTCTTGAACTAAAGTGAGCAATAAAGTCTGGATTATAAAAAAGATGTAAACTTGCTTTATTTTCATCCTTCAATAATTCTTTGATTTCCAATCCATCTTTTCTATCAATTGAAACCACTGGAATTTGCGGTTTATAATCAGATTTAACAAATTCGTGTATTAATTCGCCAAGAAAAATTCCTGATTCATTATTGTATACTATCAAAGCTTTCGCTCCTGCATTTGCCGCATTTTTTTCCTTTGTAGAAAAATAAAGTAATTCCCCTTTAACATCACTTCCTCTTTCAACAAGAAGAATTGAATTTGTCACATTGATTTTTTTGAGATCTTCCTCTTTTCCAAAACCTCCAAAAATTATTTCAGCAATTACTGGCTCATTTAATTTAGAAGAGCCTACCATGGGAATTACTGTATACTGTTTTTCATTAACTTCTAGTGTTGCAACTAAACTTGATGTTAAATTATTATATGTTGCACCAACTGTTATAGAGCCAAAATCTCTTCCAGGACTTCCAATTGTCCTAGGTGTTGGACCATCATTACCTGCAGCGGTCACTACAAAAATTTCTTTTTCAAGTGCTTTATTCACTGCATCATCAATCTTTTCATTTGTCTGATTTACTCCTAGACTAATATTGATTATATCCGCACCATCTTCAATTGCCTTATCTATCGCTTTTATGATCAAATCTGATGATACTGCTTCACCATTTTCTGAAACTTTGTATGCTAGAATTTTTGCTTTTGGAGATACTCCTACTAACTGCCCATCTGCAGCAATTACTCCAGCAACCTGTGTCCCATGACCATTGGTGTCAAGGGGAGGCTTACCTTCCTGAATGAAATTATATCCTCCGACTACTTTTCCATCTGGCCCCCATCCATAAAGATCTGGATGATTAAAATCTATACCTGTATCAATTATGGCGACTTTGATCCCATTACCTCCAATTCCTTCAAGTTGTGAAATATTTGCTCCAACAAATGGGACACTTCTATTTAGATACGTATGAAGATCATCATTTGATTCAAAGAAATGCAAAAAAAACAAAGATGCTAAAATGGTTACTATGAAAGCAAAAACTACTAATAATTTCACAATTATATCATGTTTTTAGCAAGTAAAAACTAATTGGGTGTAAAGCAATAAATGGAATAAATATTTAATTCACTACATGGGAAAATACACACTTCCAACAATGCCCTATGCTTATGATGCATTAGAACCTCATATTGACGCAAGAACAATGGAGATTCATCATACAAAACATCATCAAACATACACCGACAAACTTAATGCAGCTCTCGAAGGCTGTTCTTCTGAAATACAAAATAAGGATATCTTAGACATTTTGTCTAACCTTAATCAAGTACCCGAAGGACAAAGAGGTGCCATTAATTTCAATGGTGGCGGCTATGACAATCATAGGTTATTTTGGAACAACATGAAACCAAATGGAGGTGGAGAGCCTGGCGGCTCAATTGCCGATGCAATCAAGGGTTCTTTTGGAAGCTTTTCAGACTTCAAAGAGAAATTTTCATCGACCTCTGCAGTAATTCAGGGCAGTGGTTGGGGTTGGTTAGTCTACAATCCAACCTCTAAAAAGGTTGAGTACAAATCTATGCCAAACCAAACTAGTCCTAGAACTGAAGGATTGATACCATTACTGGGCTGTGATGTTTGGGAACATGCATACTATCTAAAATACCAAAATAGAAGACCAGACTATATTGCATCTTGGTGGAATGTAGTTAATTGGGATGAAGTAGAACATAGATTCTCACAGGCAAAATAAACTTCTAATCTTTATTTTTTTTATCTAATCATGTGTTTTCATATTTTGATCTTATTCTTATTGAAGAAGTAATCCCCATTTCTTTTTTGTTTAATTTTCAAATTAATGGAAGATTTCCATTGAAAGAATTACCGTCGTTTTGGCATGATTATTTTTATTGATGGTCGTATTACCTCTTCTTCAATAGTATAACTTGTATTCATCTTTCTAAATTTTTACTTAATTTATTTTACGTGACTACCTTTTGGTTTCTAAAAATAGTGTTTTATTTCTTTTAATTTTCTCTTTTGACTTTAATATTTTTCCGCTTATTTATTGAATGTTTTTGAAAAAGATGAAATCATTTTAAATTCATATTCACAAATTTATCATCTTGTTTTACATTCGTTTTTATTCGACGAATGAATTTATAACCATCTATAGATGTTTTGTTATAAATGAGTGAAGAACAGGCACAACAATTAATGCAACAAATGCAAATGCTCGAAACTTATTTTGCTGATTTATCTCAACGAGAAGTGACACTTATCGGTGTTTTAAGGGAATCTATTGCTGCAATTGAATCGATAAAATCATTGAAATTAAAACCTACTTCTGATGCTTTAGTCCCTATTGGAATGGGAACTTATGTGCAAACAAAAATTTCCTCTATTGACAAAATTGTTTTGAATATTGGCTCAGGAATTGCGGTGGAGAAAAATTCTGATTCTGCTATAAATTATCTTGAGGCAAGAATTAAAGAAATTGAGGTTGCATTAAATGATGTTACTTCGAGAAAACAGGAAGTAGTAGCAAGATTAGAACAAGGCAAAGATAAAATGAATCAACTTATGGAAGCGTCATCTCAAAATATTTCAGGATAAAAATAATGTTTGATAAACTTCGTAATGCATTTTCAAATGCAGCGAAAAGTCTTGGTGAAAAAGAACTAAATGAAAAAGATATAGAAGAAATTCTCTTCGAGTTAGAAATCTCTCTCCTAGAATCCGATGTAGCAAGTGAAGTAATTGATACAATAAAATCTGATTTAAAAGTTAGCCTGATCGGTTCTAAAGTAACCAAAAATGAAATTGAAAAATTTGTTAAAGAAAGATTAATTTCCAGCATTTCATCATTGTTTGATGCTGCAGGTACAATTGATATTTTTGAAAGAATTAATGAAAAAAAGAAAACTGGCCAACCTTTTCTAATACTTTTTGTTGGAATCAACGGAACGGGAAAAACTACCTCTCTTGTTAAAGTAGCTCACATGCTACAACAAGCGAAATACTCTGTTGTGGTAGCAGCTGCTGATACATTTAGAGCTGGTGCAATAGAACAATTACGTGAACACACAAATCGCTTGAATTTAAAATTAGTTGCTCAGAACTACAATTCTGATCCCGCTGCAGTAGCTAGAGATGCAGTTCTTTATGCAAAATCACATAAAATGGACTGTGTACTAATTGATACTGCTGGACGAATGCAAACAAGTAAAAACTTGATGGAACAAATTGCCAAAATTACAAAAGTGGTGAATCCTGATTTCAAATTTTTTGTTGGCGACTCTTTAGCTGGAAATGATACTGTAAACCAAGCACGTGAATTTTTTGAATATGTAAAATTCAATGGCTCAATTCTAACAAAAAGTGATGCTGATGCTCGTGGGGGGGCAGCATTATCTATTGTCAAAATTACTGGTACTCCCATACTTTTTCTTGGTATAGGTCAAGAATACACTGATCTAAAGCCTTTTGATAAAGAAACTTTTCTAGAGACTATATTTGGTTCATTAGATGGAGTAAACATCAAGATAATCTCACCAGAACCTAAACTAACACCAGAACCTAAACTAACACCAGAACCTAAACTAACACCAGAACCTAAACTAACACCAGA
>JAERMO010000012.1:0-26990 GCA_016844465.1 Nitrosarchaeum sp.
CAAGCTTTATCATTCCATTCAAGAATTTCAGGGAGAAAACAAATATCAGAAACAAGAAAAAACTATTGTGAAATGCTCCACAAAGGACAAATTGCGTGGTCAATAAATGGTGTAATTAAAAATTGCAGTCCTGAAAAGATGCCCGTCCGATAATGGATTGCCTCGTGGAATTTTAAATCCTTAAGTGAATATATTAGTTAGAAAATTATGGGCTTATTCTCTAAAAAGAAGAAACTCTCTAAGCAAGAAAAAGAAACACTAGAAAAAGCAAGAGATGAATTGAAAAAAATCAAAGAAAATAGAGATGTTTTCGACGTGTCAAATAAAATAACTAGTGATAAATCAAATAAAATTGAATTAATTACTGATCCAGATGAAATCGCTAGGATTAACCAAGAAGAATCTGAGAAAATCCAAGATAAGTATAGAGAAGAGCAAAGACAGAATGAAGATTTAGAGAAGTTAAATCAAAAAGAAGAAGAAACCATACTTGCTAGTGCAGGAAAAACCTATGAAGATACAAATCAGATTGGTATGTGCTGTGCATTAGATTGTGATGTTCCAGAAAATGTTCTGAATGGTAAAGAATGCAAGTTTTGTAATAGATTTTGTTGTATTGACCATCTTTTGTGTCATAAACACGATTGTGTTAAAAGATAGACACGTAAAATTTGTAAGAAAATCATGGCTTAGAAAGTATGGTCTTAATGTAAGCACGGAACATTATGCTGTGATATGTGATGCTTGTGGATATGTGTCGCCAACTGCTTCCCTCATCGAGAATGCAGGAGATGAAAGACTTTCCCATATTTCAGAAAAAGGGTGTGATTCGAACCAAGTATGGCTTGAAGGTATTGATTAGTGTAAAATAATTCATAGACTCTAACCCTCTCTATAGGCGTTTTATTACAAATAATAATAAAATCAATCTTTGTGCTTTTATCTTGATTGTGTAAATTAATTTAATGAGAAATTATCTAAAGGAGTACTCCCAGTCCTGTCCCATCTGTGGAATGAGTTTAAAGGATTTACAAATAAATCAGAACGATGTTGAATTTAGTTATCAATGCGGTCACGAAGCAAAATTAGATCTTTGAATTAAAACACATTGTGATACAAAATTTCATAAATTCTTAACATCTACACAACAAATGTTATTGTAATTTCAAATGTCTAAAATATGTCCATCATGTAATGGCAAAAATATTACTCTGATCTTTTGGGACTTCCTAGAAAAACAAAAGAAACTGTCCGAAAGACAAATACACGGTATTTTGAAAATAGTTGAAAAATGTACTAATGATACAAGAGAAATTTTACGTTTGATTGGTAAGACTAAAGGTCTTAGATTCTAAACTCTTTTAAATAAAGCCTTAATTTTATTTGGTTTTTTTTCTTTGAAACTTTTACAGATTTTATCTTCTTCCCTACATTGTCTACATTCAGAAAGATATGTTTTTGATGCTGATATTCGAGATTGATCTTTTTTTGTTATTTTTGTATGGTGAAATTGACTATGATTACAATCTACACATAATTTAACGAATGATTTAGCGCTTTTATTTGCGTCCCACTGATTTTATTATTTGAAATTTGAAATTTGAAATCTATGCTGATTTTCTAGTGTTGATTGGGTAAAAATTACTCAAGAGTTCGCACCAGTGTGTATTCTTGAATGATAAATTCATTGTACAAAAAGCCAAACTCATAAGCAATTACATGGAATTGTCAAGAATCAATTAGTGGTTTTAGTTTTGACTTTTTCCAAGGGAAATTAGTAAGATGAATATGATAATCTATAGTTAAAATGACGAAATGGTCTAATCCATCCTCTTTTGGACCCTATAATGTGCCTAAACCTAAAAGTCATTCATTAAAAGAACAAGTCAATATTTCCTATGTTAAATTATAGTTCAAAAAGCTAACAAGCTCATCAAACAATTTACCCATAACTTTTTAAGACAATTTTTTGATGATAGATAATCATGTACTCAGAAGCTGAAACTATCTATGAACGAGTAGCAAGACTCGAAGATGAAATTGCTCTACTCAGAAGTGAAGTTGATATTCTTAAAAGAGCACTCCGAAATAAGATTGCCAGACACGAGATATCTATGATCAAGAAAGGACAAGATATCAGTTCTATTATTGATTAATTTTTTGTCTTTATACTTCTTATTAATTCTAAGATAAAATCCACATCTTCCGCATTAGGATTTATCTCCAAATATCTATTCAGATATTCTAATGCAATATCTAAATTCAATACTCTCTCTTCTAGTATTCCTTTGTCTCTAATGTCTTCAGGCGAATTAGGTTCTATAGCTAAAACCATATTTACGCATCGCAATGCTTTATCATAGACAAAAGATTGAACATACGAATTTTTTAAATTTCGAGTCAGTCTTACAAGAATTTGTTCATGTCCAATCTCATCGAGAAATTCTGGCTCAAACTCTAATTCTCCTCCAAAATTTTCATCCAAAATCTCTTGAAGATCATCAACATCTAATAACCTTCCATCATTGAATGGATCTAAAATCATCTCTTCATTATATTTTACCAAAATGTGACTTGGGAATCCTATTATTTTAAGATCTAAATTTATGAATTTTGCAATTTCGATATAAAGTATGGAAATTGTTATTGGCAATCCAGTTTTTTTATCAATCACTTCGTTTAGAAAATTATTTTTTGGATTATAGTAATCTTCATCATCCCCACTGAAACCTAAATTTTCAAACAAATGCTCATTTAAAATTGAAATTAGATATGTGGGATTTCTTATATCACTTAGTGATTCTTTTAATGATTTTCCAATTACTGCGATCTTCTGAATATATTCGTCAATGTTCAGATCTGGATATTCTATAATTTGAGCGAATTTTAAACATTTTTCAACAAGATTGAAATTTGGATTTTTTATAAATGAAATCCATTCTGCAACTAGGGGGTCAAATTTTTCTTGCAATTATTACAGATTTATCCTATTGAGGTATAATTGTGGTTCTTTCAACTCCCTTGTATTGGGCGGGGTATCAATTAATTGTCTGAATGCATTTTTGCCTAATCTTTCATATATAATTTTTGTAAATTCCTTTCCAATACTTTTTCTAACCTGATATGATGAAAAATTTGTACCCATGAAGGTATGTAGGTAACTCTGAAAATCATTGTCTGTTTTTAGGATATTTTCTATGGCAAATCCTGCCATTCCCTCCATAATTGTAAATGCTGCATGGTGCTGTTGAATTGGATTTAACCATCGTTTGTAAATGTCTAATAGCTGCGGAATTGCCTCTGAAATCTTTGGATCTATTTCGACATGCGTAAAAGTCATTACATCTGGACCAATCTGCTCAATTAGGAAATGATCCGGATTCAAAAAGAAAAATAGATTTGCTTTTTTTGCAAAGGGAAAATCATCTGGAACCGCCTGAAGTTGTAAATATTCTGAAAGACTATTTACTATTTGATTATCTAGTTCTAAAATGATTTTTGCTAATTCTTCGTTAATCAAATTAACTTGTATTGCTGCATTTTTGTTTAATTGTTGTATCTTTTCTTGTAGTGAGTGTATCATCTCTTCTAAGACTGTCATCTTCACTGCTCCTAGATAGCCGGAATTGACACTACTAAATTTGACTTCATATGGCTCACCTTGTTTGTATAAAATGATTAAAGGATATCTAGAAAGGACAAATCTGTTTAGATAAATCACGGAATCTAAATAATCCCCATACGTAGTTGAAATTTTTGAAATGTATTGTATGGCATATGTTGAATAAACAAGATATTTCGCAGTATCTTTTTGCATTAATTTGGCAATGATCTGCTGATCTTCATTTGCAACTGCCTCAAATAATTCTCTTACGTATTCTTTTGATTTTTCATCTGAAAATACCTTTTCACCTTTCAATTTTTTTAATTCTATAAGTTCTGGAAATTCCATCCTCAAATTATCTGAAATTTTAATTCCTATAAATTCCTCGACTTTTTTCTTTAGTATGGGAAAAATTTCCTTTGATATTTTCTCTAGATCATCAAATTTTATCTTAAATGAAAGATCATCTTTTGCTTTGTCTGCTAGATGGGAAATTTCCCTTTCTTCATTGATTTCTACAGATAATTGTCCAAACAGTGCCTCTGCAAATTCTTCAAATTCACCCAATTCGCATAAAATCATGAAACACCACATTTAACATTATTCCTGTTTGAGATCTAAAGAAATTATTACTTTAAAATTAATTAATTTGTTGTACGATAATGCAAGAATTCAGTCTAGATCTTCTAAAGTGTATCCGATGTGGTTCTAAATTAGAACTTGATGTATTTAAAAAAGTAACAGAGATTGAAGAGGGAATTCTAGAATGCAAAAAATGTAATCTATGCTTTCCAATAATTGAAAAAATACCAATAATTTGGGATGATTTTTCAAAATATATTTCTGAACGAATTATGTTGGGGGGAAAACTATTCAATTCAGTATCACATTACAAAATGAAAAAATTTCTTAGAGATTCAATGTTGAATTCTAAACGAAACAACGATGATAGAACAACACTTGAAAATAGATGGACTATCATCTATCAAAATAGTCAAAAATCAAAATTTTATTCTTTGATCCAAAACGAATTATCCCTTATTCCAAAATCAAAACTAGTTTTGGAATATGGGTGTTCTATTGGAATAACAAGTAACTTTCTTGCAAATTTTCATAATACTGTATTTGGAATTGACAGATCATTTAGTGCAATTAGTCTTGCAAAAAAAACACAAAAAAATAATATGGATTATTTTGTGGCTGATTCACTTTCTTCAATTTTTGGTAAAATAAAATTTGATTTGATTTTAGCCTTAAACATTTTAGAATTTATAGAGCCAAACGATCTGCTAAAACATGTTTACCAACAAATTTCCAAAGGAACTTTTGTAATATCCGATCCTTATGATTTTGATAGAGGTAAAAATTCAGTCAAAAAACAGCTAAATGAATTATCTCTTCGAACATCCATTGAAGAGATTGGATTCAATATTATGACAAAAACAAAAAAACCTTCTTATCTACCATGGAGTCTAAAATTGAACTCACGCGCAACTCTAAACTATAAAGTAGATTTGATATTTGCGAAAAAGGGTAACCATGATTTGATTTTATAATTTTGTAAAATATATGGCTTGCAAGCGCCATTGAATCAACACATACAATATTGTCACACGAATTTGTATATTGGTAAAAACTGAATTGGATATTTAGACGCATTTAAAATCATAGGTGATGGAAATCCTTGCCTTATATGTCAGTGATAACATTACATGATATGTTAAAAAATCTATTTGCGAAACTCAAACGAAATCAAATAAAAACGTCTGACGTTAACGCATTCAAAGAATCTGAAAAAAAGAACATAGCCAAGGAAGAAAAATAAATGAAGTATGATTGTAAGGATTGCACTTTTCACTGGGAAGGGTGGATGGATTCTTTCGAGAAGGTACTTGTCCATGAAAAGACTCACTTAAAAAAAACTGAATGACTTTGTATGGCCGGTTTTCTAGGTGACAAACAAACTAATCTGGTACACCATTTGGCCAAGATGACAACGGAATGTAAAATCGTAGATGTGAAATTAAAAGACCGACAATACTTTACTCCGGATACGTTAGAAAACGCAAAAGGTTTGAATTTTGTTCCTTGTTTGTGGTGTAATGTAAATTAGTTTTAGACTGATAAAAGATGTAAAATATGTCTATGAATTTGTCATACTAATCATACACCATTAAATTTTTTTCTTCAAGCATACTGTGAATTTGGTGTACTGAACGGTGAATATCCTTTTCAAGTTTAGCACCAACACATACTAATTTACCTGATGCAAAAATCAGAATCACTGTTTTAGGATCTAACATTCTATGTATTAATCCTGGAAATTGCTCTGGTTCATACATACTTCTAGGTAAAGTTCTAGCTGCCTGTTCTAAATTAACCCTGCCTCCAAGATTAATTGACGATACAATATTTTGTATGGTTACTTGTGCTTCATTTTTAATTTTGATTTTACCTTTCCTTAATATCTCAACCACTTTGGATACTGCAGTTTCTGCTAATTCTTGGGATTTGGCACCTGTACATACCATCTTTCCTGAACTAAAAAGTAACGTGGCAGTTTTTGGATTTTTTAGTCTGAAAACAGCTCCTGGAAACTGTTCAGGATGATATTCTACATCTGGAAATTTTTTTGTAATGTCTACAAGATCTAATCTTTGGTCAATAGTGGCAGACGCGACAACATTTACTATTGCAATTAAAGGTCTAGTTTGAGTCATATCATTATCCGTCTCTGTAACTTAAACATCTGTATCTTGATCTAGTCTTAAACTCTTGTATCTATTTCTTATTGTTACCTCAGTCACATTTGCAGCTTCAGCAATATCCCGTTGAGTCATACTTTCGCTATTTTTGATACATGACAAATAAAGCGCAGCTGCGGCAAGACCCATTGGATCCTTGCCAGCTGATTCCTCGTGTTCTCTTGCTACCTTGAGTACTTTAGCTGCATATCGTTTTGTCTTTTCTGTGATTCCAATTTTGCTTGCAATTCTTGAAACACACTGAATTGGATCGACTACTGGCATTTTTAGCTCTAATTCTCTATGTAGCAATCTATAACATCTGGCAATATCTTTTCTTTTAATGTTACCTGCATCTGAAACATCTTTAAGGGTTCTAGGCGTTTCCGTATCTCTACATGCAGCATAAAGAGCAGCTGCAATTAATGCTGAAATTGATCGTCCTCTGACCAATCCTTTCTCCAATGCTTTTCTGTAAATGTAAGCTGCTTTTTCAATTACTGCATCCGAAAGGGCAAGTTTGTCTTTTAGTCTGGTTAATTCACTTAAAGCCTGTCTGAGATTTCTATCTGCTGATGCATGAACTTTACTCCTACTGTCCCATGTTCTCAATCTTTCAATTGTGCTTTTCATTGCAGAGGTAAGCGGTTTTCCAGAAGAATCTCTGTTGATTGGATTTATGATGGTGGCAAGTCCTCTATCATGTATAGTGAGAGATGTTGGAGCACCCGTTCTAGTAGGATCTGCTCCGCCTTCTTTTGAAAATGATTTCCATTCTGGTCCTGGATCCTGCAACATTTCTGAAATCACATAACCACATTTTCCACAAAATCTTTCACCGGTTACATTGTCTGTTAACATTCCATTTTTTCCACATCGCGCGCAGACCGTGCCTGCATTGATAGTTTGTAAAACCATAAATAAGATCAATAATGGTTAGTTTGTTTCCTATAATAACTGGTCTATTTGATGATTTTTGATTCAAATATCTGATATCTCACTGTTTGACCCCGTCAGTTAACCTACTCTAATTCGGTACCAACTTTCACATTTTATGGCCAATTCACGATCAAAACCAGATGCAATCAGGATTTAGACTGTAATTTTGGAAAATTAGAATCAAAATGCGCCTGATTCCAATATGATTTTTCTTAGAGGCGTTGAGATAAAATAACAGATTCGTTAAAACTTTACCTTAATACAAGTTCAACATAATCAAGAACATGAAACACAACAATTGTTCAAAATGCAAAGTTTGGATAAGCGATAGGCAAGATAAATATCATAATCATAACTGTGTAGATTGTTCAGATACTTTTTGGTCGATGGGATGAAAGGATTATGTCGTCTATGTCATTCGAGTAATGTAGAAATAATAATTGATTCTGATAAAATTCCAATTTGTAAAATCTGCCGAGAACGTCTAGGTCTGGATTAGTATCTGCCCTGTTCTCATAAAATCACTCGTTTCGTTAAATATACTACTAACATTCGAATCTTTTGTAATTTTAGAGGGAATGTGGGTCATTTTTGTCATGGCTAATTTTATCCTTTTTTAGTAAATGCAAAATGATGGCATCTCCCCATTTTTTTAATTTTAAAGAATAATTCATTACAAAATAACGTTTTTGTAACTAAATCTTCTCAAACAATGGGTAATTATCCTAGATAAACCGATTAGAGTTATGGAAGAAAAAACACTAGAATTATTGAGAGAAGATATTCTTACATATTGGAAAGACTTGGAAGATGTAGATTTTGAAGATGTAGGGTTCTTAAAAGAACTTAATGCGTGTATAGGATATTACAACGAGTATAAGCGTGGACAGAAAGTAAAACCAATAGAAAAATGAAATCCGAATTATGCTTTGATTGTTATATAATGATGGAAAGAAAAGAAGTCAAGATGGAAAGTCCAAAAGTTTTTTGGATCTGTTAATCATGCGGCAAGCAAAAATATGATATCATGATCTACGGCTCATAGATTAGGAAATAACTACATTTATTTTCTAATATGCTTGTGCTTAATACAGATGAAATACTGTCATGATTGTTTAACTCCAATTAGTCGCAATTCCACAGAGGAATACTGCAGTTTCTGTAAAAGAGACAGAGATAATAAAAAAATCACCGATGTTAAGGTGTAGTCTTTTTCTATAAACTTAAAAAATACTATGTATTTTCTAAATTTATTTTGAATCAAGTTGGAAAATCATATGCCCAATATTCTATATGATAAAAAATCTTGAAAAATTCAACGTATTCATATATTCAACTAGTGATAATAATAGAATATGAAAGACCGAGGTTTAAACAGCGATGTACATAAAGAATTTCATCATAGACCAGCTTCGGGAGAAAACAAACCCACAATAAAAAATCTGCCCAATTTGGAATTGTTTGAAAATGATGTATTAAAAAAACAACAAGTACAAAAAAGCAAGAAATCATCTGAACCCCTAAAGCATATGAGCATGATGTTTCCTTGGGATCTATATGTCAAACTCGTAGAATATTCAAACAAAACAGGTATGACTGTCACAGATACAACAGTTGAAGCATTAAAACAGTATTTACTTGAAAAAACAACTCATAATCAAGAAATTGAAAAATTAAATGAGAAAGTAAGAGATCTCAAAAGTGAACGTTCTGGTGGAGAACACGAGTTTGATACTTTAGAAAAAACGATAAACAAGGAAGTTCAAAAAATTTTTAAATCTTAGATTATACTTTATCTAATCTATTTATCATCAAAAACAATTAAGAACAAATGCATTCACCTTATTAGCGTTACATCAATCATTACTGTGACAAGATGGTTTTCAATAACAATCATGGTGTCCAATGACAATCACAATTACATCCTTTCTGACATCTCATTCTTTTACAGTCTGAACAAATTTTTTGTCTCCAAGTTGAAGCAATACTCATGATTACACTATTGATTTCAATCTAATTAACCAACTGTATAATCAATATAAGGAACATCAACTAATTCTAGTAGCGTAGTGGTGTGAGTTTGCATATCCATTGAGAAGGCCTGAATTAACTACTCAGCTACGTTTGAGACACATATTAAATCTGAAAAATGTTTTTTCCACGGATCATAATTTTTTCAAAAAATCCTAAATAAAATATGTTCTTGACTTAAAAGAAATTACTTTTCAAGTCACAAACAAATTATGAATTCCATGATTTACTTCAATTCAACTAAACAGAAAAAACATGTGACATGAATTTGCAACCTTTCATGGTTACACTTTACAAAATAATCTTAGGTTATTTAGAGAATTTCTGATATGTACTCATGACTGTATTGCTATTTTCTTGCTATGTGACACTATACTGCAAGATCTGATAAACACCCCTTTGACTGTTTTACAATCCGTGGTACACAGTTCCAAATTAAACTGATTTCGGATCGTTGCACTAGTTTTTTTAGAAAATAGGACATACTTTATCAATTGGATCAAACCTGCTCTTCCACCATATGCACATCTTTCGTTAACAAACCAGGACATTTCTAATCCCTCATATCCTTCTGGAAATATTTTTTTTTTCAGTTCTTTACCTTGTGAGGTATAATGTCCCACCATTACAATCCTTCCTTTTATTAGCGAATCTACCATCTTTGCATAATTGGTACACGGGGTACAAAGATTATCGTAAATCAAAATAGACATCATTTCTTTTGCTATGTGTATCAATATGGATATCTGATATTTATTGTAATTTGATTTTATTTAACACATCTTTCATTCCATTTTGGTACTCTGGATATTGAAAATCATAAATTTCTTTGAATTTATTACTGAGTTGATCTAATCTTCATCTAGCATTATCCAGGACAATCCCATGATTTGTTCCCAAGCTGGGGCATCTTTATCTGCATTTGACATGTTATCTAATTACAAATTTTACTTAAAACCCTCACGTAGAAATTATCCGTATGATCTAAATACAAATTTGCAAAACCATATTGAATTTCAATCTTTCTATACATAATTAATCGACTATACACAATTAAAAAATAATCAAATTGACTTGACTGTTATTGAATAACTTGTAATATTGCGCTCTCTTGCAGTTGAATCTTTTTCAATTGTATCTTGACTACCATTGATTTTTTCTCAATATCCATTTTTACATTGCTAAATGCTGTTTGATATTTTCTGATATTTTCACCATCAGACACATCGCCATTTGAAACTAACAATCCATTTTCTATCAAATAGCTTATTTTTTCATGTCCTGATGATTGAGAGATCTTGCATTTATCCAAAATATCTGCTATTGCAAGTGAGTCATTCATAACTGATTCCAATATTGATTTTTTCTCTTCATCTGCAAAAGACTCTAATACGGTTTTAGCCAATATTTGATCTTTGAGGACAATCCAGTTCTCAGATTCTTTCTTTGATGATTCTAGTTTGATGATATTTTGGATGAATCTTGACTCTAATCCTTCAGCGCCAGGTCCAAAAAATTCTCGTAGTACACTATCAAGTTTGGAAAACTCTTTGATTGCCTGGACAACGCCAACACCGTGTCGTTCCATTAATCGTTGCTCTATTTTATTCATGGTAACCTTTCCTAGATTATCTTCAATAGATTTGCGTAATGCCGGAGCCAGTAAACTATCCAGACTATTTTCCATAACCATAATA
Organism: Nitrosarchaeum sp.; assembly: GCA_016844465.1. Lineage (GTDB taxonomy): Archaea > Thermoproteota > Nitrososphaeria > Nitrososphaerales > Nitrosopumilaceae > Nitrosarchaeum. Next base: position 11,016 of record JAERMO010000012.1, read on the forward strand.
TGAATAATTTCTAATTAACTATGTGTTTGTAATTCTTGGTATTGACAATATTAGATTATGTGTGCCGTATGAGTATTGCCTTTTTTGGAAGAACCGGTAGAGTTTACCAATTGAACTGGCACTCTAACCAGGCTGAGCTACCCCGGCATGATATATGCCAGATAGTTTGAGAAATTAAATGCTACGTAAACTGAAATATGTGATCTCAATTATTTCTAGCACGTTCTCACTATTTCGCCAATTCTGACCAATTGACTTTTTCATTTTGTACCCAAAGGAATTTTTTCTGCAGTGCGGTGGTGTATAATTTCTCCCATTCTGCATCTACTTCATTGGTCCATGCTTTGAAAATACGCGGATCTATGTAATTTCGCAAAGATGTTCCAAGGTTATAGTCCCTCGTCTTTTCAGACAAGTTAAGTTGTAACTGTAATTTCTCAATTCGCTCCCTATGTTTTTCTTTTTGTTTTTTGATTTGCTCACTCAGTGCTTTGATTTTTTTGATCTTGTTCTTTTTCTCTGTATCTGTTTTAGCATCTAATGCTTCAGCTTTCTTTAGTGCTTCTTGAGTTTTCCCCCAAGGTTGTTCCTTATCAATACTTTTTAGCGCCTCTTTTTTCTTTTCTAGTGACTCTTCAAAGGATTTTGGTATAGTTCTTTTGTGATTGCACATTATTGCTGCTTCCAAATTTGCCATTTTTGCATGATATAGTTTCTCGTTTGGTGTTTTTCCTTTCATGTTATCATGCTCTTTTAAGTAATTTTTTACTACTGTCGTTGCAAGGTATGTTCTAAACACTTTGGCAGTTAGTCCACTTACAATGCTAGAATAATATGCATTTACATGTCTTGATGTAATGTCCTCAAAAATCTCATCTTTTGGTTTTTTATTCTGTATAATTTTCTTGAGATTTTCTTGAAATTGCTTATCATCACCTTCTGCTTTGACTGTTTCCCGCCATCTTACGCTATCTTTTCCCAAGAAATCAAATTCTATTGCATTGTCTGTAATGTTGATGTGTTCTTTTCTTAATGTGGTTGCACCTACAGTATCTGCTTCATCTGGATCTTTTTCATCTCCTACCCTCATTGCAGTTCTATAAATCAAATAACACACAGTTGCGATTCTGCTAACCTTGATATCTTTATCTTTCATGTCTTTCACTATGGTGTTTTTAATTTTGTCAATTTCTTTTGAAAGCTTTACTGCTTTTTCATATTTTGCTTTGTCTCTATCTTGCTTCAATCCTGCAGTGTCTGCAAGCCATACGTACTTTCTTTTTTCAGTTAAATTATCTGTCCATCCCGCTAACCACATGGAATCCTTATCATGAACAACTTTCCCCCAATTACCTTCTGGCACAATGGCCTCTTTGCCAAGATTTAGTGTAACTTCTTTTGCAGTGATCCTAGGCTTCCATCTTCCTCTAAGTGGATGCTCCCCCCGTCCAATAAAAATTCCTGGAGGTTCTGCCATATAGTTTGCAACCTCGACTTCTTTTGCATCCATGATTGCTTTACCGTACTTCTGTACCAATTTTTCTCGTAATTCCTTTCGTTTGGCAGCTAATTCTTTTTTCTCCTCCTTTGTCATCATGTCTTTGAGATCTTTTTCCTTGTCAACTATTTTGTAAGCCTGTAAAAAATCAATATCTTGGTATGAAATATTTTGAAATTTCGATGAAAGTGTTTTAGCAAAATCTTCTGTGAAATTTTTCTGAAAAACTTTGTCTTGAGCATATGCCGTGTCTTTCTTTTTTGCCCATTGATAGATCATTTCTTCTTGATTCAAATCAAGGTCTACCGTTTCTCCTTTGATCTTTATCTTTATTCCCTTGGCTTCATAAGCTGGGGGGAATAGTATTCCATTGTGTTGTAAGGTTCTCCATTTCATTTTTCATCATTCAAAATTGCGGACTTTGACAAAATTTGATTCTATGTGTATATCAATTTAACGTAGTTACAATTTTTAACTCTAAAACAGTTCTTTTTTCAGATAATTCTCAAATTCCACGTCTGTTTTTGCCTTTTTTGCTTCTAAAAACATCTGGGCATCATTTCCCACAATATATCTGGGTCTTGGATTTGTTTCTTTAATTGCATTCAAAATCGTACTGGCTACTTCTGATGGTGGTGTTCCAAGTTCTGCCATCATTTTTACTCCCATGATTACTTTTTCAGTTATTTCTTTGTATGGTGAATCTATTTTTGGTTCTGCAATCCTCATAGATGAAAAAAGGTTCGTCTTAACTACTCCTGGTTCAATGATGATGACTTTCACTCCAAATTGACCCAGTTCATATCTTAATGATTCTGATAAACCTTCTAATGCAAATTTTGAGCTAATATATGCTGATGATCCTGGAAAACCAATTCTTCCCGCAACTGAGCTGATATTTACAATTATTCCTGAACCCTGTTTTCTCATAATTGGAGCAACTCTTTGAATAATACCAATTATTCCAAAAAAATTGGTTTCAAACTGTGCTCTAAAATCTTTTATCAGCACATCTTCCAAACTTCCAAATAATGCCCATCCTGCATTATTTACCAAAACATCAATCCGTTGTTTTTTTGAAAAAATTTTTTCAAACCCTGATTTGATTGATTTTTCATCATCTATATCTAATTCTATAATTTCTATATTCAATTTTTCTTTTTTTTTAACCTCTAAAATTTTCTGTGCTTTTTTAATACTTCTAACCGTCGCAAATGTATAGAACCCATCTCTTGCAAGTGCTAGTGTTGTTTCATACCCTATTCCAGATGAACTTCCTGTTACGATGGCAACTTTTTCCATATGATTGATAGACCTTTGTTGTATTTATTCCATTTTTATTTTATACGAGAGGTCTGTCCCCTTCGGCAGGTTCAATTAACTTGGTCTCTTCTCCATTGTTGATTCTTTGAAGAATTTCTAGTGCAGAGTGTTTGTGTAAGAATTCGTTATTGTTTCCACATCTATACGAAAATGTACATCGTGGACAACCTGCCTCATTTTGACATGGACATTCTTTAATAATGATCATACTTCGCTCAAGTACGGCCTCAAATCTATCAAATAATGCTTTACTGGCTCCATTTCCTCCAATTGCACCATCATAGATGAAAATTAGACCTGATGTTCCTAATGATATTCCTCCTAAATCCTGAGATACCCCGCCTGTGATCATGTTGCTTCCCTCAATTACTACGTGTTCTGTGGCATGATATCCGCTTGCTTCTGTATATTCTTCATCTTCAGCCTTTTCCATTTCTCTAATTGGTCTTGGTGCATGAAATGCAATTCCCTTTGTAATAAAATCATATTCTAAAGGAGTATCCAGTAAAACTTTTTGCCCCTGTGTAATTTCTTGTCCTAGTTCAATATTTACATAGCCATAAACTTTTTTTTGTATGTGAAGTTTACAAAATGCTACTTCCATCCCACATGTTTTTTTCTTCTCAAACATTGTTTCAATTGTTGGCCACTCTTCTGTTAATGCTCTAGTGTAATATGGATAATCTCTAGGGATTCTTTCTAGTTTTACAAAATTTCTTTGAGGATATCCAAATTCCTTTACCTTGTACCTAGTTCCTGCAAGAAAGTAAATTGCATCTTTATGAAGTTCTTCTAAAGCAATTGGAAGAGTTCTATCTCCTACCTTTCTTTCGTTTAGGAAAATATCTATGGATTTTCCAATTCCTCTTATGCTGTAATCATTTAACATAGAAGAAATTTTATCAATATTTGGAATTATTCTGTTATTGGAAATTATTAGATTGCCCTCCTTGACCTGCTGTTCAACTACCTGACTATGCTCCTTTAATTCATGTTTAGAAATTGGCTTGTCGCAAGCCATTGCTAATACTTGAAATTCTTCTACAAATGGATTCTTTGGGTCAATGTATATTTTTTCTGTATCTTCAAAATAATCTTCAGGATGATTCTTGTAGTATTGTGAAATCGGATCATTTCCGAGTGCCAAGAAAGCATACCCACGCTGTCCTTTTCTTGACGCTCTGCCAATTCTCTGAATTAACCTATTTACTGGAATAGTTGAGGAAATCACGCAGTCCACATTTCCAACATCTATTCCAAGCTCAAGAGTGGGAGTACATGAAATAGCCTGCAGTTTATCGTCTTTGAATTCTTGTTCAACCGATTTTCTATAGTTTGCCATAAGGCCTGCTCTGTGAACCTTTATGTTCACTTTTTGTTTTCTTGCTTGGATCGCTAAAAGCTCTGAGTTGAGATGTGAGTTATTGAATACCATTGTTTTATGATTTTTTTCAGTCAGGTTTTTTGTTAAATCAACCATTAATGCACGTTGAGTTCTAAGTGATGGAAATATCATCACAAAATCTGTCTGTCCTTTTTTGCCCGAACCCTGAATTATCTTCATCTTTACTCCAAATAATTGCTCACAAAAATTTCTAGCGTCCTCTAGGGTTGCAGATGCGGCAACAAATTGTATCTTGTTGTTACAAATTCGTTTCAATCTTTTTAGTATATAGTGAACATTAGATCCAAAAATTCCAGAATATACGTGTGTTTCATCTACCACCAAAATTTTTAGAGTAGAAAGCAACGACGCAAATTTAGTTTGGTGCCAAAGATGATAGTGCAAAACATCAAAATTTGTAATTAGTATATGTGGTGGGTTTTCTAAAATTTCGCTTCGTTCTGTTTGTTCCGTATCTCCGTCAAAAACTTTTACCTTTATTCCAATTTTTTCTGTAAACTTTAGGATTTTTGGATATTGGTCACGTGCAAGAGATTTTGTTGGATAAACAAATATTGCAAAAATATTGTTGGCTTCACTAGATTCTTTTTTGATCTTTTGAATAACAGGAATCAGAAATGCCTCTGTTTTGCCAGAAGCTGTAGGTGCCTCAATAATCACGTTTTCCCCAAATGATATCTCTTTAATTGATTCTTCTTGAAATTTGTAAAACTGCTCAATTCCAATTTCTTTTAAATAATTTGTTATAGACTCAGTTAATCCTAAATCCTCCACTCTACAACCCATGCTAGGTTCAGGGCTTTTCAGAATTTTGTATTGTGCAATATAATCTTTTTTTGAGAAAAGAATTGACTCTGTGATTTTATCTGGCTTATTGTTTCCAATCATTTCGTTGATCTCTTTTTCATCTCTGATTATTCCCTCATCTTTTAGACTCTTTGAAATTTCTTTAGTGACAAGTCCTTCATCAAATCTTGAAAGAAATTCTAAAAATACTTCATCGATATTTTTTGAAAATTCAAGAAGATCCTCAATATCGCAATTGTTGCAGGAGATGTGAATTTTTTTGTTGAATGTTTTTTGTATTTCTAATTTGGACTGGCATTTTGGACATGAAAATTTCAATTAAGTTCTACTTGATAAACCCTCTTTGGGATTTATTATTTGACTGCTTATTTTTAGTTAAAACACACATTCCACGACATTATTAAACGAGGTTAAAGCCTTGATTTTTAAAAATGAAAAAAATTGAGATTAACAAAATTTACAACATGAATTGTATTGAAGGTATGAAATTAATCCCAAAAAGCAAAATTGATTTAATAATTACTGATCCGCCATTTGCTATTGATTTTAAGGCAACTAAGGCAAATTATAACCGAATTTCCTCTCGAGTGATGCAAGGGTACAACGAAATCAAACCTGAGGATTACTATGATTTTACATTTAGTTGGATGAAAGAAGCATTTCGTATTCTTAGAGATTCTGGAAGCATGTATGTTTTTTCAGGTTGGAACAATCTTAAGGATATTCTACGAGCATTAGACGATGTTGGGTTTGTCACGATAAATCACATCGTTTGGAAATACCAATTTGGTGTTGTGACAAAAAAGAAATTTGTAACATCTCATTATCACTGTCTTTATGTTTGTAAAAATAACAATCAAAGAAAATTTTTTCCTTTCATAAGATTTGCAAAAAATTCAAAAACAAATGAAGGACGTAGTTTGCATTATAAAGACAAAGAGGATGTATGGGAAATCAAACGTGAATATTGGACTGGCGATGAAAAAACGCCTACAAAACTCCCTGCTGAATTGATTCAAAAATTGCTCCAATATTCCAGTGAAAAAAAGGATATAGTTCTTGATCCCTTTCTAGGTTCGGGACAAGTAGCTATAGTGAGCAAGTCTATGAATAGACAATATTTGGGATTTGAAATAGTACCTGCGTACTACAAATTTGCAAAAAAAAGACTAGACAAAAATCTCTACAGAATAAAATCAAAATAATCTCAAGTCTTGTTTTCTGATTCATCGATTTTTTTTGACTCCATTTTTTCCACAACTAACTTTCGAAGTTCGTCATCAGATTTTTCTAAAACGCTTATTCCAAGTGATTTTGCAATCATTTCAAGTTTCTGCCTCTCTGTTTCAACTGGTCCTGAAATTTCTAGGCCCTGATTTGTAATATTTTTCATTTGTCCTTGGAGCTCATTTTTTGCTTTGTTGAATTCGCTTATGGCTCTTCCTAATTGCCTTGCAGTATTTGGAAGCTGATTAGTTCCTAAAATTAATGCCAGTGCAACCAAAATTATGATTATCCATTCACTGCCTATTATGTCCAAAAAATAATTAAACATAGGATAGAATTTATTTATTTGAAATTAAACGTAATGTTTTGAAAATTTTATATGTACCTACATTTTTTATTGTCATTCGTATTTTATCATTTTTTGATTCAGATTTTAAAAATTAATAATTTTGCATTCTCCTTGGTTCTAATTTTTTTCTAAAAATCACAGCGAGTATTGTTACCCCCATCCCTATTATGAAAAATACGAAGTAGGGCGAATCCTTTCCAAATGCCTGAGTTATTTGTCCTCCTATGGCAGGTCCAATTGCCCAACCAACGCCAAAAATAGTCTCATAAGCGCCAATTATCTTGCCTGATATTCCTTTACTAGTTTTGCTTAAAATTATTTCAAGGGTAAGGGGAAAAAATATGCTAAACCCAAATCCCATCAATACTAATGCTATTGCAAACATTATGATTGAATGATATACTACTGAAATTGCCAATCCCGCCGAAATAGCTATTGTAGCTGCAATCAAAGTCTGACTTGTTTTTCTTGAGAATCTACCTGCCAGACCAAGTGATATTACCCTTGAAATTCCAAAAACAAAATATAATAACAAAATATCCTTATCTGACATTCCACTATCGTCTAAGAATGCTGGATAAATTGAAAGAATTATTCCAAACGATGACGTACAAAAAATCAACATTATTATCACTTCTGGGAATTTTTTCATCTCCTTAATTGATAAAAATGAGAATCTTTCATGATGGTTTGAAATGCTTTTTCTAGAAATCAAAAGAGAAGAAATTATTGCAGCAGCTAAAATAAATGAAGTTATCTGAAAAAGAATTCTGTATGTGATGTCTAGGCTTTCAAGAAATACTGATCCCAATAACGGACCAACCATAAACCCCATTACGAAAAACATTGTAAACCAAGAGATGTTTCTGACTCGATTTTGTTCATTACTTTCATTGGAAATAATAGATTGACATGGTGGCCAGAAAAATGCGTGAGCTATCCCAGTAATCATTCTAAATCCCATTATCTCTGGAACTGATTGTGCTAATGAAAGAAGATAGATTGATACTGAATTTATTGCAGCTCCTATTGCCAACAGGTATCCGTTATTGAATTTATCCAGAAGAATTCCTACAAATATTGGAATGAACATGTATGGAATAAAATTTGCCAATCCAATAAAACCTAGATCCGAATAGGATGCCCCGATTATGTTTTTTGCAAAAATTGGAAGAATTGGACCATGGATTCCATACGAAATGCCAATGATTAAGCCAGTGATATTTACAAGTATCAGTACTTTGTTCATTTGTATGCGGCAACCATTATTGCCCCGCCCATAAGATCTTTCTCAAATTCTACTCTGGAAAATTTTTCCAGCAATAATTTTTCCAACTTTTTGTTTTGAGGCCATCTCTTGAATGTGCCATAAAGAGTGCCGAATTTCAAGCCTAATCTTCCTCCTGCAATTAATGCAAGCACCGGAAGAATAATTCGAAGATAAAACGACACTCCTAATCGAATTATTAATTCATCTGGTTTTCCCAAATCTACAATCACGAATCTTCCATTATTTTTTAATACTCGATGAATTTCTGAAATTGCGATTCTTAAATTGATTGCATCTCTTAGAGAATATCCACACAATACTGCATCAAATTCTTTGTCTTTAAATGGAATATGTTCAAAGACACCGTTTATCAAATCCGGAGTTTTTTCAAAATGGGTGCCGGTATTTTTTAACATGGGTACAAGAGGATCATACAATATAATTGAAATTTTTCCATCACATAGCTTTAATGCCGTTTTAGACATGTTTCCAAAACCAGAACCTGCGTCAAGAATTCTGTTTCCTGGGAACACTCTTCCTGATATTCCGCGCTTCCGGTGTTCAACATCCTTACCAAGTGAGATGTATGAATTCACCTTGTCGTAAATCGGTATGATTTCACGTAATACCTCAATAACTTCTCCCCAATAACTTCCCAGTCCCAAATTTATCGTCTCAGAAAAATAATTTGAATGTCTATCAATTCAAAATAATTTAGTTATACTGAAGTAAATTTTGAAGAATTTTTAGAATAATTTTGTAACTCTAATTCTGATACTCTTTCAAAGATTTTCTTGTTTGCAGTTACTTTGGCCATCTTTATATGGCTCAATCCTTCTTTTTGTACCGCTTTTAAATTAATTGCTGCAATTGCAAGTGATGCGGCATCATTCAAACTCAAATCATAATTATAATGTCTTTCCAAAAATACATTGACTTCATCAGAACCTGCACCTATTGCAACTGCTGCGTATTGTACATATGTTCCACTAGGATCAGTGACATAGATTGACTCTCCTTTTTGATCGACACCTGCAATTATCAAAGAAACTCCATTTGGACGTACTCCTGAATATTGTGTAAATTGATGAGACTGATCCGCTAAATGTTTGGCTACCGTTGCGACCTCTACTGATTCATCATAAGTCATTCTGGTTCCTTGTGAAAAGAATCTAGCATTATCGACTTGAACACGAGCATCTGGAATGTATCCTGCAGCTGCTACTCCAATGTGATAGTCAACTTGAAAAATTTTTTGTGTTACATTTGCAGTTTGTAGTGCACGTGGTTTTTCCTCAACTGCCATGATGACTCCTTCTTTACTTCTTACTCCTATGGCTAACGTGCCTCTTTTTACTGTCTCTATGGCATATTCTACTTGGTAAATTCTACCATCTGGAGAATACATTGTAGGGGTCATATCATAACCACGTGATGCCATCATGTCATGGCAAGTTCTTCTTCAGTCAATTTAAGGGTAATTGTCCTTCATTGATTGGTGATGGATATGGTAAAGATCTGAAAACGATGTTTTAAACCATTTTTTCATAATGTACAAGGAAAATAAATGATTAGAGCACAACTCTTAGAATTCAAGGAAATTTTGAGCTCTAAACCTCAATCAGAATAAAAAAAATCAGACAAGTAGATTACTTTTCTATTTCGTTAGAAGCATATGAGGCGGATCTTAAAGAATGAATAATCATGTTCTTGCTTGAACGATCGTATGACACACATCAATTAGCTCAGGAACTTCAATTAGATTACAAATCTATTCAAAATCACATGAAATTACTGGAGAAAAACTACATGATCTTAAAAATTGATGAAAAGAGGATTTCCTACATGTTTAGTATTTCACACTGATTTACTTGATTTGATAATTGACAAACTAGATCAAAAGATGAATCAAAAAGATCTGTCTTTAACCAATTCAAAATTTTATTATTGCGATCTTGCTTTCTGAATCAAACTTAATATAATATGATGTTTTGAAACGGATCATCTTGGCAAACCCAGATCCATTTGCAAATGCAACTAAACAAGTCAACGATGCATGCGATGTCCTCGGGATAAAGGACAAAGGTTTGCGTGAATACCTTGCAGTGCCAAATAAAGTTTTGAGAGTAAAAATTCCAGTGAAAATGGATGATGGGCATATTAGAATATTCACCGGTTTTAGAAGTCAACACAATAATGATCGAGGTCCATACAAAGGTGGAATCAGATACTTTAACCCTGTAGGTGGAGTCGAATACATGGAACGTGAAGTCATGGCGCTATCTTCATGGATGACATGGAAATGTGCAATTGTTGATATTCCCTTGGGCGGGGGAAAAGGTGGAATCTTTGTTAATCCAAAAACAGAAAAGATCAGTGAAGGTGAATTAGAAAGACTCACAAGAGGATTTGCTTACAAAATATTTGAGATTATTGGACCTGGAAAAGATATCCCCGCACCAGATGTTTACACAACTGGTAAAGAAATGACGCAAATCATGGATACATTTAGCAAACTAAACGGAAATGTGTATTCTCCTGGTGTTATTACCGGAAAACCAATTTCGATGGGTGGCTCTCTAGCCAGAGATGTTGCCACTGGATTAGGCGCATCGTATTGTGTGAGGGAAGCTGCAAAAGTTTTGAAACTTAATTTGAAAGGGGCAACAGTTGTTTTGCAGGGGTTTGGAAATGCATCAACCTTTACAGGTGAATACTTAGAAAAAATGGGTGCAAAAATTATCGGTGTAAGCGACTCTAAAGGTTCAATATCAATTCCAAACGGGGCTAAAGTTAGCAAATTAATTGAACACAAACAAAAGACTGGTTCTGTAGTTGGTTTTCCTGGAAGTAAGAAAATTTCTACTGAGGATCTGTTAACAACAAAATGCGATATATTGGTTCCAGGAGCACTAGAAAACCAAATTAATGCAAAGATTGCAAACAATCTGAAATGTAAAATTATTGCAGAGGCTGCAAATGGTCCAACATTACCTGAGGCCGATCCTATAATCTTCAAAAAGAACATCTTGGTAATTCCAGACATACTGGCAAATTCTGGTGGTGTATGTATTTCATACTTGGAATGGGTGCAAAATAACATGGGATACTATTGGACTTTTGATGAAGTCGCAAGCAAGATGGAATCTAACATAACACGAGGTTTCAAGGATGCATATGCGTTAGCAAAGAAACACAAAATTGATATGAGAAGAGCTACCATGGCTTTAGCAGTGGGTAGAGTTGTAGAAGCCTTTAATCAAAAAGGTATTTGGCCATAAAATTAAACTAGATATGATTCATAGCAAGCAAGTTGCTCGATAAACATTATTTTTCCTTTAGTTATTGCTGTTAATTTTCTCTTACACGAAAGATCAATTTTTGTTCTATGTTGTAGCATCTGAATTGTTTTTCTTGTCAGAAACCTTCCTTTTTTATCTCTGTCAAAAAGTATGATTAATTTCTTGTATCTTGCTACAGCGTCGGCAAAGTTTACCATCCCACCAAATCTATGAAATTCAATTATTTGACCTGAGAATCCAAGTTTTTTTAATGCCGACGTGTCTCTTTTTCCTTCTACTACAACAATACCATCTTTCATTGTATTTAGTAGCGACACAAAATTTTGCAATTCATAAATTTCTTGATCTGTTACAATCACGATACTGATATTCGCTTTAACATATTAAGCACTTTTGCTAAAAATTAATTATGTCTGAGGTTCTACTTGTTCAAAACACAAGAATAGAAAGCTCTGGATATTTAGGTGAACTTTTAACCGACGATGGATTCGCAATTAGTTTAGTCAATGCCAAGCATGAGACACTTCCAGAAAAAGATTACTCTCTAGTTGTAATTTTGGGAGCCTCAGAAAGCGCTAATGATAATTTACCTTACTTGCAAGCAGAACAAAAATTGATTAAAAAAAGTGTGGATGATAATATTCCTGTACTTGGAATTTGTTTGGGTTCTCAATTAATTGCAAAAACTTTTGGAGCCAAAATTTACCGCGGTCCTCACAAAGAAATTGGGTTTTATCATGATTTGATAATTGATAACAGTTCAAAATTATTCACTGGATTTAAAAATCCTTTTACGGTATTTCATTGGCACGGTGATACTTTTGATTTGCCTAAAGGTGCAACTAGATTGGTCCACTCTGAACATTATCCTAATCAGGCGTTTCAAATTAATAGTGCAATTGGCTTACAATTTCACTTAGAAGTCAATGAAGAAATGGTGAATCTTTGGCTTGACAAGACTCAGGAAAAACTAGCGCAAGTTCCATATATTGATCCACAAAAAATTCGTTCTGATATATATGAAAATATTTCAATTGTAAAAAGTAATATGGATAATTTTTATAATAATTTTAAATCAGTATTTCGTCTTTGACCAAAGTTTAATATACAGAGTTTTTGTTTTAACCATCGAACTATGACTTTTGTGAAAAAAGTTTTTGAGGAAACGATTCAAACCGATCATAAAGTTGTCACTGAAGAATTATCAAAATCCATTCTCAAAACATATGGGGTCAAAGTTCCAGGATATGCACTTGTAAAATCTGCAGAAGAAGCGGCAAAAGCCGCCAAAAAATTAGGTTTTCCACTAGTAATGAAGGTAGTTTCACCACAAATTCTACACAAAACAGATGTTGGCGGCGTTAAAGTCGGTCTCAATAATATCGACGAAGTAAAAAAGACATTCAAAGACATGTATGGTAGACTTTCTAAAAAGAAAGGAGTTGACGTAAAAGGAATTCTTCTTGAAAAGATGGTTCCAAAGGGGGTTGAACTGATTGTAGGCATTCAAAATGATGCTCAGTTTGGTCCGGTAATCATGGTTGGTCTAGGTGGTATTATGACTGAGGTTATGAAGGATGTTGCATTTAGAATGTTACCAATCACAACCTCTGATGCAAAATCAATGATAAATCAACTCAAAGGCTCAAAATTACTCAAGGGATTCAGAGGGAGTGAACCAATTGATCTTAACATGGTTGCAAAAATGCTAGTTCAGATTGGGAAATTAGGTATGGACAATGCAGATTACATCAACAGCATTGACTTTAATCCTGTAATAGTTTATCCAAAATCACATTTTGTAGTTGATGCAAAAATAATACTTAATAAACAAATAAAGAAAAACTCCATTTCAAAAGAAAAACCCAATTCAGAATTCATGGAGCAATTCTTTACTCCTGCATCTGTTGCATTGGTCGGCGCTTCTACTACTCCAGGAAAAATCGGAAATTCTGTTCTTGATAGTTTAGCAAAACATGATTACAAAGGGATTGTTTACCCAATAAATCCAAAAGCAGAAAATATTCTTGGGTTGCCATGCTACCCTTCTTTAGACAAGTGTCCAGGAAAAATTGACTTGGTTGTTGTTTGTGTAGATTTATCAATGTGTCCACCAATAATGGAAGAATGTGCAAAACTTGGAATTCATAATGTCGTAATTGTTTCTGGCGGTGGAAAGGAACTAGGAGGAGAAAGAGCAGACTATGAATCTCAAGTAAAATCACTAGCTATTAAAAATAAAATTAGGGTTATTGGTCCAAATTGTATTGGAATGTTTAATGCTGCCAATCGTCTAGATTGTGCATTCCAAGGACAAGAAAGGATGGTTCGAGCAAAATTAGGTCCTGTTGCACTTTTATCTCAAAGTGGAACAATGGGTATTAGTTTTTTGGAGACAGCAGATACATTTGGTCTATCAAAGATGGTGAGTTATGGTAACCGATCTGATGTAGACGAGGCAGATATGATTTGGTATCTTGCAAATGATCCTCAAACCAAAGTAATTGTATTATATGTTGAAGGATTTGGAGATGGACGTAAATTCATCAACACTGCAAAGCGAGTTATGAAAGAAAAAAAGAAACCTGTAGTTATTTGGAAGAGTGGGAGGAGTGCCCTTGGAGCAAAGCAAGCTGCATCTCATACTGGGTCTTTAGGTGGCTCAAACGCAATTATTATGGATGCTTTCAAGCAAGCAGGGATTATTTCAGTTGATAGTTATCAAGAGTTAGCAGCAGTTGCAAAGGCACTAGCCTGGCAACCTGGTTCCAAAGGAAATAAAGCTGCAATGACAAGTAATGGCGCTGGTCCTATGATTGGCGGTATTGATCACTTTGAAAGATTGGGATTAGAACTAGCAAAAGTCTCCACAGATTCACTCAAGAAAATGAAGGATCATTTCCCGCCAACATATGTAATTGGAAACGGGAATCCAGCAGATGTTACAGGTGGTGCTAATGCAGATGATTATAGGTTTGTTATCCAAACATTCATGGATGATCCAAATGTGGATATCATTATGCCATGGTTTGTATTTCAAGATGATCCGCTCGAAGAAACTATAATTGATTATCTTGTAGATTTCTCAAATATGAAAAAGAAGCCTCTCTTGGTTGGAGGAAACGGCGGATCCTACACAGAAAAAGTTTCTAAACTCATCGAAGCGAAAGGAATTCCAGTTTATGATGACCTGAGAGATTGGGTCGCTGCAGCTTCTGCACTTTCTCAATGGGGCAAATTTTCTCAAAAATAGATAACATTTAAGTCACACATAAGTTGGCCAGACATCATGTCTCTAGTTACCACATCAACTTCTGATGGTATTTGTATTGTGAAAATAAACCGACCTGACAAACTTAATGCTATGAACATTGATGTTGCAAAAGAACTCATTAAAACTTTTCAAGCCATCGATAAAGATGATGGAATTAAAGTAATCATCTTAACTGGCGAAGGAGAAAAAGCATTTTCTGCCGGTGCCGACATTGAATACATGTCAAAAATTTCTCCAGATGAATCAGTTGAATATGCAAAGACCGGACAACTTGTAACTTCTACTGTAGAACTTGTAAGACAACCCACGATTGCAGCTGTAAATGGTTTTGCACTTGGTGGAGGTTGCGAACTTGCAATGTCATGTGATATTAGAATCGCAGCAGACACTGCAAGACTCGGTCAACCTGAAGTCACAATCGGAATTCCTCCTGGATGGGGGGGAACACAAAGATTAATGAGAATTGTGGGAATAGCAAAGGCAAAAGAACTTGTCTATACTGGCAAAATGATCAAAGCAGATGAAGCAAAAGAAATTGGTTTAGTGAATCACGTGGTACCACTTGCATCATTACAAGAAGAAGCTTTGAAGATGGCTCTACAGATTGCTGGAAACTCTACAATGGGTGTACAAATGTCAAAAATTGCAATTAACAAAGGACGAAATGCCGATCTTGACACTGGACTAGCTGTTGAGCTACTTGCTTGGAGAAATTGTTTTACGCATGCTGACAGAGAAGAACGTATGACATCTTTTTTAAATAAATCAAAAAAATGATCTGTTCCTAAACCCCTTATTTTCTTGAATTACTAGTATGTTCAGTATGAAAAGCTTATTATAATTTGAATCAACTTTTTAATTATCATGGCATCTGAACAAACACAAAAGATGATTACTGTTTCTACAAAAGCAGCTGAAAAGATCAAAGAATTCATGAAAGAAGAAGCTGAAAACCCTCAATACCTTAGGGTTTATGTTCAAGGAGGCGGTTGTTCTGGCTTATCCTATGGAATGGGCTTTGAAAAAGCAGCAGAAGAAGATGATCTAGTTATGGAAGAAAACGGTATCAAGCTACTTGTAGACAGCTACAGTGTCGATCATCTAAAAGGTGCAAACGTGGACTATATTGAAAGCTTGATGGGATCTGGATTCAAAATTAACAATCCAAATGTTACAAAATCCTGTTCTTGTGGACACTCTTTTAGCACTGAATAAAAAATATCGTTTTTAATTTTTAGATTTACCTTAGTGTGAACTAGGCTCCAAGAACCATTTTTAGAAAATTTGTCTGTTCAAAATCCTTGCGATACCCTCATATATCCTGACTCAAAAATAAAATTATGATAATTAAGGAGATGAAGAAAGTATGTCCAATAAATCAGGAATTGTCAAATATCATGTTAAACTTTCCTTTGAAGTTGATGGGCTTGTCGAACGAGCAGATATAATCGGAGCTATCTTCGGGCAGACAGAAGGTCTGTTAGGTCCAGAGATGAATCTGAATGAGCTGCAACGAGTCT
>JAERMO010000012.1:27023-31328 GCA_016844465.1 Nitrosarchaeum sp.
CGAGTCTCTAAAGTTGGTCGTATAGAGGTAAACACAAAATCTACTTCAAATACAACAAACGGCGATGCCCTTATTCCAATGAGTACTGATATTGATACCTGTGCATTAATTGCAGCTGGAATTGAGAGTATTGATAAAGTTGGTCCATTTGATTGTGTTTTCAAATTAGAAGCAATCGATGATGTGAGAGCTGCAAAGAAAGATGATATTGTAAGACGTGCTAAAGAAATCAAACAGCGTTGTGCTACTAAAACAGTCAGTGAAGGAGAAAGTATGTTAAAAGATGTTCATGAAGGTGATTCTAAAAAACTCTCTACATATGGTCCATCTAAACTTACATGTAGTTCTGGTTTATTTAGTTCAAGTTGGATAATTCTAGTTGAAGGTAGGGCCGATGTCATTAATCTTCTCAGAGCTGGGTATGATAATGCAGTTGCAATTGAAGGTGCAAAAATCGATGAATCAATTAAAGAATTATGTGCTTCAAAAAATACTGTAGTTGCATTTATTGATGGTGATAGATCCGGTGGATTTATTCTAAAAGAACTCAAATCTATTGTAAATATTGATTATGAATTAAGAGCAGATACTGGAGTTGAAGTTGAAGAATTAACTCCACAAAGAATTGATGAAATTCTACGACCAATAGCTGATGAAATTAAAAGTGGAAAACCTACGGCATCTCTCAAAAGTTCAGAAGATAAACCACTTGCTCAAATAGCTTCTAGAATTTTCCAAGATCTCAATGAAACACTTGAAGCAGTGGCATTAGATGCTAATGAAAAGGAAATCTTCAAAGTTCCTATCAGTGAAGTGGTCAGCAAACTCACAACACAATCTGGAATAAAATATCTTTTACTAGATGGTATCATCACTCAGCGACTTTTAGAAGGTGCAAAAAACGCTGGAATAGAATGTGTTGTTGGACATAGGGTTGCAAAATTGACAAATTCTGAGGGATTAAATCTAAAAACATTCGGTGACTTAGGCGTAGCATAGTGTTCCTTGATGACTGAACTAAAAATTCAGCACATCTTAACTCTCACTCACCTTCTTTCTAAAGGTGCAAAACATAATTTTGTTATGGTAACTACTGATTCATTAGGTAAGAGTATACACAAATCACAACAAGCCGCATCCAAACATCTACTTGAATTAGAGACCAATCAGTTCATTGAGAGGATAATTAGTGGAAGAAATATTTCGGTAAAAATTACTCCGAAAGGATTCTCTGAAATGGTGAAACTATCTGTGGCTCTTCAAAAAAGTCTTAATTCTTCTCCATCTCATGTTGAACTAAAGGGAACTCTAGTTTCTGGCATGGGGGAAGGTGCTTATTACATGTCTTTAAAGGGATATACACAACAATTCAAATCCAAAATAAACTACATTCCATTTCCAGGAACACTTAATGTAAGATTGGATAAAAAAGTGTATCAAGAGGCAATACAACAATTTGATAGTTTTGATGGAATTACAATCGAAGGTTTTTCAGATGGAAAACGAACATACGGATGGGTAAAGTGTTTTCATGCAAAAATAAATAAATCAATTGACTGTGAATTGATAATCCTTGAGAGAACTCATCATGATGATTCTGTAATCGAATTGATCTCTAAAGTATGTATTAGAAAATCAGGAAAGTTAAAAGATGGTTCTCTAGTGACAATTAAAATTCAAACCGCTCAGTAGTCTCACCTCTTGTATTATTTGCAGATTCTAAATGCCGTGAATAGATTCACCATATTCTTTTTTTATTTTTGAAGTGGAACTCCCTGGAATGGGTGATTGCAATCGTGCAACTTTGGCATCAATGCCAATTTTTTTACATCCTTCCACGATAAATTTTTCTTGATGTACTTGATCATATCCCAACGCAATTATTTGTGGTTTAACAAGATTGACCGTCTTAAAGATATTGTCTTCTTGTCCTACAAGACAAAGATCCACCATTACTAATGAATTCACTAACTCTTGTCTCTGTTTCTGACTATGCAGTGGTTGTATCTTTTTCATTGTCACTGCGGTATTGTCAGTGGCCACAACAACTATCAAAATGTCTCCAAGTGCTTTTGCTGCATTAAGTGTATGTATATGTCCTGGGTGAATTATGTCAAAAACTCCTCCTGCTAAGACAACTCTGAGAGATGATCTGCCAAGTTCAGTTAATGTAATTCTATCTTCATTTACCAGTTTATTTTTTATAAGTTCATTGATTTTTGAGTTGATGATATTTTCTGTGTACCCATTTTTTGTTTTAAAATTATTCTCAAGTGATTTCCCGCCTACTCCCATCAGATAAATTGCAGATAAAATTGATTTTTCAATTTCATTCAATATTATTTTCTAAAATTCACCCCCTCTTTAATTCATCTATATTATATTACATTTTTGGCTCAAGGCCTTTTGCTAATCTTAACGCATCAACTAGACCATCTGCATACCCAATACTCAAAATTGCAACTTCTTCTTGACCGTCTTCTAGAAATTTTTCTGCGTCTTTAATATATAATTCAGCATTTTGAAGAATTATTTCAAATTCTTTCTGATTTTTATAATATGGAGTTATTTCTTCTAATGCTTCCTTTACCATTGGGACATATTTTTCCATCATCTGCTTTGAAATTTTTTTTGTCTTTTCTGAATTATCTTGCGGTTCATCTAAACATGTTGCAAGTATTTTTAGGGCATCTAATTCAGTAAAATGAAGTCTTCCTGTGATAATTATTGTGTGAGGAGGTTTTCCAAAATCTATTTTTTTTAAACTTGAAATTTTTCCTGATATGATTGACTGATCTTTAAATCCAATTCTTGATGCAATTATTGCATATGATGATAAATCAATAACGTTTCTTTTCTGTCCTTTTTCTGTTTCAATTAATCCAAGTAATGCCTCTTTTGGATCCAAGAAAAAATCATTGTCTTGATTATACTCTAATAGTAACACTGTGTGATTCCCCTCTATGATATTTTTATAAATAACATAGTATGGAGTTGTAAGTGATTTCATTTCACTCATTATTGTTGCAATTCTTCCAACCTTGTAAAAATGAAGGCCGCATTCTCCTATCATTGAAGTCAGAGATGACGATGCATGTATTGAATGGGTTTGTATTTTTTCTTGTATGGCTCTTGTTCTCAACTCAATGTGTGTTGTGGCAACATATGGATCTCCGTAAGCTAATAAAACAACTTTCTTTGTTTTTGCATTTTTTAAAATTTCACTTCCATCTTCAACTAACCATCTTTTGCCTTGTCTGAATTCTCCTTTGATCATTTTTTTGATTTTTAGCAGATCTGATTTTCCAATTGGACTGGTGAATTGTTCCAGATATACGATATCTGCCTTTGATAGGACTTCCTGAGCTTCAATAGGAATCGATCTTGCACCTGAAATTCCTAAACCTACAAACCAAAGCATTACTCCATATTTTTATCATGCAGTCTTTTTAAATGATGTATTGTTTTCTTTAAAATTTCGATTCCTCTGAGATATTCATCAATTGATACCTTCTCATCTATTGTGTGAGCTTGATGAGGATCCCCTGGACCATAGGTGACTACGGGGATTTTCCACTGATTTCCAATGACATTCATGTCTCCAGTTCCAGTTTTTCTAATCAAGGTTGGTCGTGTGTGTTCAACATCCATGACTCCTAAAGTAAATGCTCGAACTATGGGAGAGTCATGAGGTGCCTCAAAAGGTTCTGTTTCATCTATTATTGAATAATATGCCTCCACTTTTCTTCTATGAGCTATTTCATTTACTAGCGTTGAAATTTTTTGTTCAGTTATTTTACAATTCATATCTACAGGAATTCTAATATCAAAAGTTGAAACACATTCTTTTGGTGTAACATTGTGACTGGTTCCTCCATTAATCTCAGTTAGCGTCGCAGTCAAAAGCATTCCCTTGCTTTTTTTCTCCTGGCCTGACTCTAGTTTTTCTTTGAGCTCTTTTGAAAAAATCATTGTTTCTTCAATTGCATTCTTTGACAACCAAGGTGCACTTGCATGAGCACTATCCTCTACACTGACTTTGAGATTAATTGCTAATCTTCCTTTGTACGCAATTGTGACCTGTTTTATTCCACTTGGTTCTCCAAAAACTGCGTAATCTACATCCATATTGTTCTTAACTAGATTTTTGACTCCGGTGGCATTTCCTTCTTCATCTACTGCCCCAACAAAAATAATGGTACCATTATTATTTTGAATTGATGCGGCGGCAAACAACATTGCCATTAACGGAGCCTTTGCATCTGAGGCACCGCGACCATAAAGTGAATCTCCCTCTTTTCTTAC
>JAERMO010000142.1 GCA_016844465.1 Nitrosarchaeum sp.
CAAAATAGTTTTTGGAAGTCCAACTATAGAAATTGATGAAATGGCTAGAAATAAAGAATTTGACATTATTGTTATTGGATCCAGAGGTCAAAGTGGATTAAAAGAAGTTTTCTTAGGTAGTGTTGCAAACGCTATAGTTCATAAATCAAAAATTCCAGTGTTAATCATAAAGTAGTGATTATGATGTTTTCAAAAATGCTAACTAGAATTCTTGTTCCATATGATGGCTCCAAATATTCAGTAAAGGCATTAACTAAAGCGATGGAACTTTCACATAATCTTGATTCAGAGATTTTTTTATTTACTGTTGTCTATGTAGACTATATTTCACCACCTGGAATGTTAGGATTTACTAGAACAAAATCTGAAAAAGAGGTTATAAAAAAATGGACTGAATCGGTTAAAGCAGATGCAGAAAAAATGTTAAAATTAGCTGTTAAAAGATGTGAAGAAAAAGGAATTTCTGCATCGTATAATATTACACAAGGTAATATTGCAAATGAAATTTTGAGCTTTGCAAAAAGAAAAAGAATTTCATTAATAGTAATTGGTAGTCATGGTTTACATGGAATTGGAAAACTAAAGACGTTGGGGAGTGTTAGTAGAAGGGTTTCTGAGCAAGCTAAATGTCCCGTATTACTAGTTAGATAGATTTTAGACTAGTTCGCCTAGAAAGTGAACAACTTTGTTTACAACAATTACGGTTCTATCTTTAGGAATATGAAATAGTTTTTCTGAATTATCTGATGATTGGATTATTAACTTGGAATAAGGATCCTTGAGAGATTTGTATAAAATTCCCTTATCTCCTACTGATTGAGACCAATGTGTACCTTGTAAAAATGAGATGGTTTCAAATTTAATAACGTGATAAGAAAAAACCATGTTTTGAATTTATTGCTCTTTTTGCATTCTAGTAATTATCTGATCACAAATTCTTCTCATTTCAGAATCAGAACCAATACTGCAAATTTTTATTAAATCTGTGGTTGTTACTATTCCAATAATTTGATTATCTTGTTTGACAAGTAGTTTGTGAATGTTATTTGTTTTCATAATTTGTGCTGCTTCCCAAACTGTTTCGTTTGAATCTATTTCAATTAATGGTGAAGACATTACTTTTTCTAATGAAGCAGTCAATGGTGTTTCTTTAGCAGCTATTCGTTTAACAAAATCTCTTTCTGTCAAGATACCTACTGGTAATTGATTTTTAGTTACAATGATACAACCAATATCTTTTTTGTCCATCAATTTAGCAGCGTCCCTAATTGAAGTAGATACATCTAATCTGGCCAAATCACTAATCATTACATCTTTTACGAATGTATGTGCCATATCATTATCTAAGATTTTCTTCTAATAAATAAGATCCTTATTTTCATACATAGAAATTATCTAATGTGAAAAAGGTAGTTATTTTACTATTAAAACAGGAATTTTGGATTTATGTAAAACATAATTTGAAGTACTTCCAAGAAAAGTCTCTTTAATAGAACCCATTCCTCTTGAGCCTATTACAATAATATCATATAATTTGTTATTTGCATAGTTTATGATTTTTGGTCCTTCATCACCATAAGTTATGTCATCATCAAAAAGAATACCATTTTGTGCAGCACGTATTTTGGCTTTTGACATGAATTTAGAGGCATTATTGAGTAGGTATTTTTCAAGGCGGGAAATTTGTGAATCTGTCATAGGTTTGGCTAATGGAATTACATACAAACCTGTAATTGTTGCATGACATTGTCTTGCAAGGTAAATTGCTTCATCTAATCCTCTCATAGAATTCTTAGAACCATCCATAGGAACGAGGATTTTCTTTATGTCTTGCATGATTAACTCATAAAAGAACTAAATTTAAGATATACCACATAATTCTCGAATTTGATTTTCAACTATGAGATTATGCAGGGTCACTAATATATAGAAAATTTAATATTTATTTGAGAATGACTGATCCAACCAAAATTACAGTTAGAAACATTATGACAAAATCGGTAATTGCAGTAGATTCGTTAATTACTGTAAATGAGGCAGCAAAAATTATGGAAGATGTAAAGGTTGGCGCAGTTATAGTGATGGAAAACAACATACCAATGGGAATAATTACAGATAGAGATTTTGCAGTAAAGGTTGTAGCTCATGCTTATCAAATTACAACTCCAGTAAAGCAGATTATGTCAACTCCTTTGATTGCAATAGGTCCAGATGAATCAGTATGGATGGTTGCTGATCTAATGTATACTAGAGGCATTCGAAAATTACCAGTTATAGAAGATGATCAAGTGATAGGAATTATTACTGCTACTGATCTTGTAAATCAGCTTGCTATATCAACAGATGAAGATATTAGAAAAATGTACCATGGATCAGTAATCAAAGTGTACAAACAATACAGTCCCTATAGTTGATTAGCCATTTATTATAGCAGTCATCAATGATTTCTCACCAATTAATGCATCAATAGATAGTTATATGTTTGCTATAATATTAACAGTTAAAGTACCATAATGATGATTATCCAAGAGATTACTAGAGTCAAGCGCAAATGATGACATTGTAGTAAGTGAATCACAAAAACCAATTG
>JAERMO010000013.1 GCA_016844465.1 Nitrosarchaeum sp.
GATTCTAGCAGTAGCAATCATATCAATAATTGCAATCTCTGCAAAATCAAGACTAAGCATTATGCCAAGATACTAAATTCACAACTTTTTTCATTTTTTAAATATACATAAATAGAGACGGATTTAATTTGCAATCATGATGAACAACCGTACGTCGTTCGTATTACTGGCTATTTTAACTACGGTCAGTACTTTAGTTATGTCATCAGCATATGCTCAAGACATGGTTGGCGAATCTGCTAGAGACAACGGAATAATGGTGGGAAGTCAAATGCTACCTACTGACATTCCAATATCTATATGGACAGATAAAACAAGCTATGATCACCATGACACAATTACAGTATACGGTCGAGTAGCAAATGTTTCTGGATTTCCAGTAACACTTACTGTTGTGAGTCCAATACATTCTGTCGTTACAATTGCCCAACTAGATGTTGCCAAAGACGGCAGTTTTGGAACAACTCTCAACACAGGAGGTGAAATATGGAAACAAAACGGTACCTACACCATTAAAGTCAGTTACGGGACGGCTACAAAAAGCAACAAATTATTTGTTGAACTAACAGGTGAAATTTCAACCGGCTCATCCAATTGTGGTTCTTCAGAAATAGATGTAGAAGGTAATTGTGTACCATACAGTATTTCAGGTGGAAAAGTAATTGGCGTAAGCGTCAATTCCAATAGTAATTCACTTATTGTTAGAATAAGTGCAAATGAAAATGGAATATTCACATTAACTCCAGCAAAATCAGTTCTCGACGGTATTTTTATGGTACTTGTTGATGGACAACAGTGGGATGATGTAGAAATAAGTGACGGTCAGGTAACCGTAATGTTTCCAGCAGGTACTGAAAAAATTGAGATAGTAGGTACAAAGGTAATCCCAGAATTTGGTGCAATAGCAGCCATGATTCTAGCAGTAGCAATCATATCAATAATTGCAATCTCTGCAAAATCAAGACTAAGCATTATGCCAATGTTATTTTTGGATTATTAGTTTTTTTGGTTGTTTTTATGTTGCCAATTTTTGCAGAAGAAATTCCACTGATTTCTGTAAAGACAGATAGTAGTTCATATAATGAAGGAGACATCATAATAGTTTCAGGGAAAGTAGAAACAGTAATAGCTGAAACTCCGGTAACAATGCAACTTTTCAGTCAAGGTAATTTAATAGATATTGGACAGATCACAGTAGCACAGGACGGTAGTTATTCAAGTACAATAAATGCAGAAGGTCCTTTATGGACTAACTCAGGTGAATATACTATCAGAGTATTGTTTGGTGAAGGAAATATTGCAGAAACAACATTTAATTTTTTACAAAAAATAGGTGAATCACCTAAAACAAAAATATTTGAAGTGAACGCAGGCAGTTATGGTACATTTGATGTAGGATATAGTGTAATTGGAGGAATAGTACAGGACATAAAAATAGAGCCGGATAATTATACATTAGTGGTTACAATCGAATCTACAGAAAAAGGATCTCTACTACTAGAGATTCCAAGAGAAGCATTAGATGCAAAAGAACAAGATAAATCAGATATAGAATTCATAGTATTAGCAAATGAAGTTCAAATTCTGTATGATGAGGAGATAGTAAATTCTAGTTCAAGAAAAATTACGATCAATTTTGAACAAGGCAATTCAGATATTAAAATAATAGGCACCACCGTAATTCCAGAATTTGGTGGAATCACAATTACGATTCTAATAATAGGCATTATAACAACAATACTAGTTACAAAAAATAAATTTCAGCGATATGTTTAGGTTTTAGATAGAAATCTATATTTTTCTTTAAAGGGTGAAACCAAACGAAGTTCGTCAATTATTATTTTTAAGATATACACTGTTTCATCTATTTCTTGTGAGTTATTGAACAAACCAACGGTCAATCTTAACGAACCCGTAATCTGTTCATGTGAAAAACCCATGGCTTGTAAAACATGTGATGCTTTTTGCGTATGCATTGAACAAGCAGAACCAGTTGATGCAGCTATACCATATTCATCTAACTTTATAATTAGATCTTCACCTGCAACTCCAAGAAAAGTAAAGTGAGCATTATTTGACAACCTGTTTTTAGGATGTCCATTAAGAGTAACGCCGGGAATCTCCCTAAGAACATTAGAGATTAGATTGTCTCGAAGATTTTCCATATGAGATATATTTTCAGATAACTGTGCTTTGGCAATTTCACATGCCTTTCCAAATCCCACAATATTCGCTACATTTTCAGTACCTGAACGTAATCCATGTTCCTGACCACCTCCTAACATAAGTGGATCAATGACGATCCCTTTTCTAATGTATAGTGCCCCAACTCCTTTCGGGCCGTTGATTTTATGAGAAGATATTGAGAGTAGATCCACTCCCAAGTTTTTCACATCAATGGAAATTTTCCCCACAGCTTGAACTGCATCGGTGTGAAATAGGACATTATGTTCATTACATAAACGAACAATTTCAGAAATTGGTTCGATTGTTCCTACCTCGTTGTTTCCAAACATAATTGAAACGAGGCAAGTATTATTAGAAATAGTATTATTAGAAATAGTATTTTTTAGAACTGCTGTATCTACTAATCCATAATTATCAACAGGTAAGTAAATTACATGAAATCCATCCTTTTCTAATTTTTTACAAGGTTCCGTTATTGCATCATGTTCAATAGAAGAAGTGATGATGGTAGAATGAGGATTCTTCCCACTAATTCCATAAAGTGCAGTGATGTTTGATTCAGTCCCACCAGAAGTAAATAAAATTTCAGAAGAATCTGCATTAATCAAAAGTGCAATCTGTCTTCTAGCTTTTTCTATAGCCTTATGAGCAAGTCTACCATAATGATGTATAGAAGAGGGATTTCCATATTGTTCTTTAAGATAGGGCAACATCGCATCTAAAACATCTTGGTGAATTTGTGTTGAAGCTGCATTATCTAGATAAATCAATCTACAATCACATTAATTTTTCCGGGTCTGTATCCATCTGGATCAACTTCAACGGATAAAAATCCTAGTATTTTTAACTTGATTGTGACTTCATTGAAAAGTTTATCTTCAAAAACTGAAATTTTATCTTTTTCTACTTCGATTTTAGCGATTCCATCAAGATCTCTAACTCGTACTTGTTTTAGTTTTGTGATTTGTTTAACAATTGTTTCACCTAATTCAATTCGAGTTAATTTTTCAGCTGTAATTCTTTGTCCCCAAGGAATACGTGAGGCTAGACAAGAATTAGATGGTTTGTCATACACAGATAATCCAATCATATTCGCAGTTTTCCTAATTTCATTTTTTGTAAAATCAGTTTCTACTAATGGACTTCTTATTCCATTTCTTTTCAAGGCTTCAATTCCAGGTCGATAGTCACCTAGATCATCCAAATGGGTTCCATCTACAATAAATTCGATATTATGTTTTTTTGCTAAAGCAGTTAAATGATCACCTAATTCCATCCTACAATGAAAACAGCGATTTGAGTCATTTTTAACAAATTCTTCATTTTGAAGTTCATCGTAATCTAAGAGAATTTGTTTTATCCCGATCTCTGAACAGACTTGTTTTGCTGTTTCAAGTTCTTCTTTTGATAATGTTTTATAGTCTGCAGTAACTGCGGTTGCAGAATCTCCTAATTTTTGAAATGCAGCATATGCTACTAAGGCACTATCCACCCCACCTGAAAGAGCAATTATTACTTTGTTTTTATCTCCGAACCAATCAATGAGATTTTGAAGTTTAGTCATAATCAGACATCTAATTGTTTAATTTCTTTTCTAATCAATAATTCTGTTTCCTTTATTGACTTGTTTAAGGCATCTGAAACATATTTTAAATCATCAAATTCAATTTTAAAATTATCTTTTCCTTTGAAAGATGAAACTTTGTATTTAATTACAAACTCTTTTCCATTAAGAGTCAATTTAACATCATGGCTTGTTCTTGGAACGATAAAACGATTAGAGGTAGTTACACGAATTCCTAAAGTTCCAGTTTCAGTTACCAAAATATTCATGAGTTCATTCATGGAATAATCATCACAGATTACTGATATCAGATTTGTGGGTCGTCCTTTCTTTGTAATTCCATTAAATATAGAAATATCTTTGGCGCCTTTACTCATAATTTTTTCAATTAGATTTCCCAAAATTTCTCCTGAAACATCATCAACATTCGTCTCTAGGATTTTAACACGATCTAATTGAAATTCATTTCTTTGAGTTCCTTTTACAATTTTTAATACATTTGAAAATTCTTCAAAGTTTTTTTTCCCCGCTCCATATCCAATAGAATCTATTTCCATTGACGGATAAAAATCCGATGAAGTCTTTGAGAGATTTACAAGAATACTTGCTCCTGTGGGAGTTGTCAGTTCATCTTTTGCATAACCACCATGAATTAACAATTTAGAATTTTTTAAGATTTCAAGAATAGCACTTGCCGGATTAGACATGGTACCATGTGAAAATTTTACATGTCCCCCCCCTACAGCAATAGGCATACAAATAATTTCTTCATCAAATAGATCCAAATCATCCATTGCAATCGCAATTCCAACAATGTCTACCAAGGTATCAATACTAGATGTCTCGTGAAAATGAACCGAATCTACTGGAATTCCGTGAATTTTTGATTCTGAGGAAATCAGTGTATCTATACAAGATACTGCAAAATTTTTAGCTTTATTAGAAAGGCCAATTTCTGTTGCAGAATCCATTATTGCTTTTTTTATTTCAATGCCCTTTCTTTCATTAGTATTTTCATCAATTTCTAAAATTATCTCTAAAGAATCTATTCCTTGTTTCTCTATTTTTTTAAAATCAATTTGTTTAATAATTGAATTTGGTAGAAATTTTTCGCATGACTTTATTCCCTCAATAATTTTAATTTTATTTGCACCCAAGTCTACCAAAGCGCAAAGAATCATATCTCCAGAAACACCTGCAATTTGAGGATCTATCACAATAACCATAGATTAAAAATTAGTAAAAATGCATATAAATTCTGTCTAAATAGAAAAAAATTCATTAGATTTAATTAATGAAAATCAACAGGTTGATTCATGATTACAATAATAGGTTCGGGAAAAGTTGGTGGAGATGCAGCTTTATTCTCAGCATTAAAACAATTGGATGATCAAATACTATTACTTGATGTTGCAGAAGGCCTCCCACAGGGAGAAGCGATGGATATCAATCACATGCTATCAGAACAAGGAATCGATGTAGAAGTAAAAGGCTCTAATAATTTTGCAGATATGAAAGGATCTAGCATAGTAGTAGTGGTAGCAGGTTCTGGAAGAAAGCCTGGAATGACCAGGATGGATCTTTTAAAGATTAATTCATCGATTGTCAAGGACGTTGTAGAAAATATCAAAAAGTTTGCTGATGATTCCATAATAATTCCAGTAACCAACCCGCTGGATCCAATGGCATACATTACATACAAAGTTTCAGGGTTTGATAGGAGCAGGGTATTTGGAATGGGAGGAATGCTAGATTTGTCCAGATTCAGACAATTTATCCATGAGGCTACTGGTTACTCTCGTGATTCAATTAGGGCGCTTGTTATTGGAGAACATGGTGAAAATATGTTACCCCTTCCAAGATTCTCTTCAGTTTCAGGTATTCCGCTATCATCATTTCTTTCAAAAGAGAAATTAGATGAACTTGTTCAAAACACCAAGCAAGTTGCAGCCAAGGTTATTGAATTAAAAGGCGCAACAGTACATGCCCCAGGAAATGCAATTTCTGCAATGGTTGAATCGGTTGTAAGGGATAGAAAACAAGTTATTCCTGTTTCAACGTATCTTGATGGAGAATACGGCCATTCAGATGTAACATTGTGAGTTCCCGCAGTAATTGGTAAGAGAGGTGTAGAAAAAATAATTGAATTAGATCTAAATGTGGAAGAAAAACATGCATTCGATATGGGTGTACTGAGTGTGAAAAGTGCAATTTCCAGCATGCAAATCTAAGCATTTTATTACTCAAATATAGATTTAGAATCATTGGAAATTTATGAAATTTTAGAATCATTGGAAAAAGGAAAAATTTCTGTAAATAATGCAAAAAAGATGTTATCTCTTTACTCTATTGAGAAAATTGAGGGGATTGCCAAAATAGATATCAATAGAAGAAAACGGAGGGGAATACCGGAAGTAATTTTTGCAGAGAGTAAAAAATTAGATGAGATTAAAAAAATTATCAAAAAAATATTAGAGAAAACAAACTCGGTGGTTGTTTCAAGAATCAATAAAGAAGATTATTCAAAAATTACATCATTTGCAAAAAAATTAAAAATTAAAATCAAGACTGGAAAAAATTCATCATCACTATTACTTTTTAAAAAGCCGATAAAATTTGAGGGTGGAAAAGTAGGAATACTTACCGCTGGAACTTCAGACATAGGAGTTGCTGAAGAATCTAGATTGATGTGCGAGGCTATGAATTGTAAATGCATCTCAAGATATGATGTTGGTGTTGCAGGAATTCAAAGGATATTTCCAATTTTGAAAGAAATGATAGAAGAAGAAGTAGATTGCATCATAGTGGCCGCTGGAATGGAGGGGGCACTAGCAACTCTAGTTTCTTCACTAGTAGACATTCCTGTAATTGGAATACCCACTTCAGTTGGATATGGTTATGGTGGAAAAGGAATAGCATCTCTTGCATCTATGCTACAAAGTTGTTCATTAGGATTATCAGTAGTCAACATAGATAATGGAATTGCAGCTGGTGCAATAGCTGCAAATATTGCAAATAGGGCGGTACGAAAAAATAAAGTAAGACATAGTTAGATAGCGATTGAAATTTTGAGAGATAATGCGACAATTAACCTCGTAAATCATATATACCATACAAGATCGAATCTTGTTAACA
The DNA here is from genome assembly GCA_016844465.1 of Nitrosarchaeum sp. Taxonomy (GTDB): domain Archaea; phylum Thermoproteota; class Nitrososphaeria; order Nitrososphaerales; family Nitrosopumilaceae; genus Nitrosarchaeum. The sequence continues at coordinate 6,887 of JAERMO010000013.1, forward strand.
TTGACGGGGAAGAGAATTGTCCTAACTGCAGATCGTAGTTTAATGACAAATTACAGGGGAAATTTTCTTTATGGATTTATTGCATGTGGGCCATATGAAGTTCTTCCAGAATGGGTATTTGACAAGGTTTTCTGTCCACCAGTTGAAACAGATCCAATTACAGGCGAATCAAAAGTTGCTCAAGTTGGATTAAGAAGAGTTGAGAGTGCACTGCTACAAGGATACAGACGTGATGAAGTTTTTATTGCAAATCCTGAAATGTTAGAAAAATCAATTGGTCCAGATACCAAAGTGGTTGGAATAAATGTAATGGATCCTCTTGGAATGGCGCCAGTTACAACAACTATGTCTCCTGAAAAATTATCATATGTTGCAATGAAATTTAAAAAAATGTGTGCCAACATTATTCAGCTAAAAAAGAAATATGATTTTCACGTTGTAGTTGGTGGAAATGGTGCTTGGGAGCTAGCAAAATCAGATAGAATGCAAATTCATGGAATTGACACTGTAGTAGTTGGAGAAGCAGATGAATTGGCATTAGATTTGTTTCATGATTTAGAAAAAGGTGACGCCCCAGAATTAATGCATTGTTTTGTAAAAAACATACAAAATATTCCAGTTATTGAAGGACCTACAATAAACTCCCTCATAGAAGCAATGCGTGGATGTGGAAGAGGGTGTGACTTTTGCGACGTAAATAAGAGATCAAAGAAGGATCTACCATTAGAAAGATTACAACACGAAGCAAAGATTAACTTAGACTATGGGTTTGATTCTATTTGGTTACATTCTGATGAGATGTTACTTTATGGATGTGATAATAGAGACTTTATTCCAAATAGAGATGCAATTACAGAACTTTGGAGAGGTCTAAAAGGATTGGGAGCTAACTTTATTGGAACAACACATATGACTTTTTCAGCAGTTGCAGCAGATCCAGAATTAATGCGACAGATTTCATCTATCAATAAACAAGATGAAACTGGGAGATGGCTTGCAACAAATTTGGGAATTGAAACGGTTGCACCAAAAATGGTAAAAAAGCATCTCGGAGTAAAAACAAGACCATTTGCATCTGAAGAGTGGGGGAGTGTAGTAATAGAAGGAGCAAAAATTTTAAATAAAAATCACTGGTTTCCAGCTGCAACAATTATCATAGGTTGGCCAGATGAGACTCCAGATGATGTTCAATATACAATTGACATGATGAGTGATTTCAGAGCAATGAATTTTAGAGGATTAGTTGCACCTTTACTTTATCAGGACTTCAGTGAAAAAAATTCCATGCATTTTGGAAATTTGAATGAGGCGCAGTTTACGCTATTTTGGAAATGCTGGGAGAATAATCTTCGTGTCATTAATGATATAATTCCAATTATTCTTAGAAACAAAACATATGGTCCTCCAATGAAAGTATTCATGTATGGAATTCTAAAAGCAGGCACGTGGGCAATTATGAGATATCTTAGAGGATTATGCAAAGATCTATTCAATGGACGAACTCCAGATGAAATAATTGACAAATATGCTAGAAGTAGATCAATTTCAGCCCCTAAAATTCTGACAAAGAAATTATAGATTTTTAATAGCTTCATCAGCTATTGTGTTTCGTTTTGGTGTCAAAGAAACAAAGTAATTTTTGTCGGCTCTTTCAATAGCATCAACTTTCTTGAAAGAATTTGAATTTACATCAAATTCATAAATTCCTGATTCAAGTGTACCTTTAGCATAAATCATTAGATATGTATCTCCGGTTCCCTGGCCAAGCGGAATAAATGCCATGATGTAACCTTTGTACGAATTAATAGGCATTGTGTTTTTCATTGGTGGCGCCGCAGATGCCATATACAAGAAAAGATCTTCAATAGTATCAAACTCTTCATACTCAATATGCATTAAAAATAGTAATCTAGTTCAATATAATAACCTAGAGCAATAATATTAAAAGATTGAAAAAATGAGTGTTATTTTTTGAAAATTATAATGAATGTTTTCTTGATTTGCTATTTTTTTTAATTTTAACTATTATAGCAACAGAGAATACGATTATCACAATAACAAACATTATTTGACCTATTTCTGCAACATACAAAAACAAACTAGGAAAAATTCCGAAGAACGTGATACTAATCATCAATGCTTAAACCTTGTTAGAATTCCAGAAGGAATCACCATCGGTAATCCTTCTGGGTTGTTGGCGTGCAAACCAATTATTTTTATCAAAAGAATTTTGGCATTAAATGTTTGGTTTTGGATTTAAAATTTAGATTGAAATTTAACTGTAAAGCATTTAAATTTAGAAAAACTAGGACCGCCTGAGTTTTGCAGCTCCAATAGCTCCAACTGCAGTAATAGATGCGGCAATTACCGCAGTCCATTGCAAAAGAGAGTTATCTTGTACAGGCTCTGGACTTGGTTCTGTATTTCTTGTTGATTCTTTTTTAGGATCCACGTCGGGGCAACCATCGCCATCTTGATAGTTATTGTATATTTCTCCTATTATGGGGCAATTATCCAAATTATCTGGGATCCCATCATTGTCTGAATCTTTTATAGGGGCTACATCTGGACATCCATCCGTATCTTGAAATCCATTGATAACTTCAGGCTGTGTTGGGCAAGTGTCATTTGTGTCGATAAGACCATCACTGTCAGTGTCGGATAATCCTGAGCCAGTTCCAGGAGGTGAATCTGGACAACCATCCTCATCTTTGAAACCGTTGAATGTTTCAGGATCGCGCAAACATAGATCAGCAGAATCTAGAATTCCATCATGATCTTTATCAGTTAGCGGAGTCACATCAGGACATCCGTCAAGATCTTCAAATCCGTTAAATTTTTCAGGTTGTGTTGGACACTTGTCCATTGAATCTACAATGCCATCATTATCAGTGTCTTTTGAAGATATAGCATCAAGGCAGCCATCGGTATCTTCAAATCCGTTAAATGTTTCAGGTTGTGTTGGACACTTGTCCAATGAATCTACAATGCCATCACCATCTGTGTCAGCTGGTGGAACTGTATCAGGGCAGCCATCTGTGTCTTGAAATCCATTTATGGTTTCAGCTTCATTAATACATTGATCTGAAGAATCTACAATGCCATCACCATCTGTGTCAGGATCTATTTGAAATGTGGTTGGGTTATTTTGATCATTAATTGGAAGGGTTATTTGCTGACCAAATACAATGTTCGGTGATAGAAAAGATAATACTAAAAATCCAATTAAAAGATACTGTGTTTTATTTTTCATATTTTCAATCTTAACCTGTTTTAATTTTTAAATCAGCCTCGATGTAAAAAAGGTTAAGATCGTATCATCCATAGATTACTTGGGTTTAAAGAAAGATTTTATAATAAAGTGAATTGTTTTCTCGATTTCAAGTGTTTGTGGACCTTGAGTCCAACTACAACCGGTGCTGCAATATACATTCCCAAGTTCAATACTATAATAGAGATGCCCAATCCAAGTACCTGAGCTTCAGAACCGTCTTCAGCTAAAGTCATAATTGAAAGGGATGAAAGCATTGGAGTAATCAAAGCTCTAACCGTTTCTTGGAATAGTGGATGTTCTCTTTCCAAATCTGCAATTGTAGGTGAGAAAGAATAGTACAACTGGTTAAATCCAGTCATGAATGCCATTCCAGATGAAGTACTCAATAATGTATTATCTCTGATTTCTCGAAGGAATTGCACTTGAGGTGCCAATTCAGAACCATATGCTGCAGTTGCAATTAAGCATCCACCGCCAGGTTTTCCAGGTTCCACTACTTTGATAGGTTTACAAATTCCATTTACAAGTTCAGTTCCTTTACCACAAACTGGTGGTTCTGGTTCCTTTATCGTTCCTGGTTCTTTTACTGGTTCTGGTTCCTTTACTGGCTTTGGCGCTTTATCAATACACTTTCCATCAATGAGATTTTGATTAGGAGTACAAATTGCTTTTTCAGGTGGTGGTACTTCAAATGTCCCTCCAGTGTATACAACCTTAGTTGAACCTTTTAGTGAACCGAAATGAAACTCAATAATATAATCACCATTTAATTTCCATAGTGGACCACCGGCAACAATTTTAGAATAAGCAAAAGAACCATCAGATGAAGGAGTTATTTGCCCTATAGCAACAATATTGTTGTCAGGAGATTTAATAATTAAAGTGAGTCCTTTACCAGAATCTGCATCAGGGTCATAGTCTCTAATCTTTCCATTTATGACAACTCTATCGCCATTTTCATAAAGCGGAAGCTCTGTAGTTACAGAAATTGGCGGAGTCTCAATTGTAGCGCCAAGTGCACTGCCATTAAACGTGTAGAATGTGATTGAAATTAATAATAATGCTAATGCTAGGAACCCTCCAAGTCTCATTTTCATTTTGAATCAGCCATGAGGGTATTTATGTATTCAATGAAAGAAAAATTGACCTGTTCATACTCGAATTATACCTTTTTTGATCAAGTATTGAATTGATTTTATAAATTCATTTTCTGAAATTCGATCATCTGACCACCATTTTGCATTATTTTTTAGCCAGTTAGGGATTGTTCTTTCAGATATGGAGTATTTTTCTGTTGGAGAAATCACAATTATTTTTGCTTCAATCATCTGTTCTAATCCGTTAATAAATTCAGAATTAGAAATAGATGAATTAGACCAACGTTTTGCATTATTTTTTACCAAATCAGGAATGTTTTGTGGAGAAACAGTAAATGATACTAGTCCAACATTTACACCATTGTGATACAATTGTATTTTATAAACACCAGATAGAGACTTTTCATTTATTGAAAAGGAAGCCCGGTAACTTCCGCTATCGGATAAAACCGCACCAAAGTTTTGGGTAACGCCATCAGGATTTGTTAATGTGATTTCCAAAGGAACACCCCTCTTATGATTAGCCACACTACCAGAGAGAATGGTTTCTTGGGTGTTGCCGGATGTAGGAATTGTGATTTTATTTGCACTTAATTGTGGTACACTTGAAAATGACGAAGTTGATTTATCCCTTAACAAACTGAATATATTTGAATTTCCAGAACTGTCTCTAGAATCAAAGTATTTCGCATCTAGACTACCTCCGGCACTAGAAACTAATTTGGTTCCAGACTTGTCACAAATTTGTGAGGGCATCTTAAATATACCTTCAAATATTCCTGTGCCCGGTCCAGTCTCAACTAGTGTAAAACCAGTAGAGGCCAAGCCACCGTACTCCACTCCATTTATTGTACAACGTTTGTATCTAATGTCTTTAATTAAAATCTCCAACAAAACATTTCCATCTTTACCTATAGTATCTACATATGGAGAATTGGGATCATTAATTGCTACATAGATGTCAACATTATCATTTTTCAAATTAAGATCTGGATCGTTTAATGAAATTGTAACAGGTTGACCAAAGCGATAAGATTGTGAACCAGTATGTACAGTGCCAGAATTAGTTTGTATGTCAGATTTTGCAGAAGTCGTGGTGGTTACTCCTACTTTATCCAAATCAGAGTAGGAAATGGAAATGCCTTTCTCGTCTATTAATCTGTTAGTCACAATGAATTTGACATCATTTTCTATAGGTCTAATAGTTTTGATAAAAGAAGGATCTAAAAGATTTAGTTGATTTGCCATAGAATATTCAAGAGTTCCTTCAAATTTAGATGAATTGTCACTTGTTTCTTCTAATTCAAATCTGTAAATGGAATTGTTTATGTCATTTGAATTATCAAGTCCAAATGAAAAGAAATCAAAAACTATGGGTTGTGAAACAGTTTCATCAGATACAACACCAATATTTGATGTGTTATTAGAAGAATCAAAATTAATTACAACAAAAACAGAACCACTTTTGGCAGAAATTGCTTTTACATCCGAACTATCCAATTGAATTAATCCATGCGATGCCGATAAATCTCCTGGATCAATGATCACGATAGGCGAAGAATCAGAAAGATCACCAAAATATAGAGTGATTGTAGTATCGCTAAAATCATTTACATTAAGATCTTTTTCAAATGATCTAAGATCAACATTAAGCCAGTTTGTTCCCTGTTTATTTGAAATACTTGTGTCAATAAGACCAGAATTTAATGAGGCTGCAGTAATACCTAGATTAAAAGAAATTTTTTCAAATCCACCGTTGGAAATGGAAGTTGTGTCAATAAACAACCTAGCCGAATTTTTGTCAGGCAACAAAGAGACAGGTTGACGCGCGGTTCCTATCAATGAATCAATAGATGTGGTGTAGAATTTGACATTTGATGACTTTTCAAGGGTCACGGGGTTTCCTATTTTAAGAGTTGGTATTAACGCAGTATTTCTAAAAACATCCAAGTGATCTCGTGAGTCAGAATTTAGATTTTGATCAGAATCTATAAGGATTATAGGAAATTTAGTTCCAGATTTTAATGATTTAGAGCCGTCTCCTACAGTTAGAGTGGGTTTAGTAATTGAAACAGAAGCTGTTGAAAGTCCTGTTAAAACAGATAGCGATTTTTCATTATACTCTATTTGTCCAGTTTCCCCCCGTGGAGTAGATTTTAAAATCGCAATTGTGGCTTTATCACCATGATCAGCATTATCAAATATTCCAGAATTAGGACCAGTTTCAACCAAAGTGACAATTTGTGAAAATGTATTTCCGCCTCCATCATCAACAAAAGTGGAAGGTTGTTCATCGTTTGATTTTATTTCCATTATTTTTCCTAAACTAATTGAAAGTTTACCATTATTTTCAAAACCTAAATTAGAAAGAGACGGAATTAAATTAACTAATCCAGAATTACCATTGGCTGAATCAGAGCCATTTTCATCAAATGCTTGATAGAAAGTTGATACAGGAGAATCAACATTAAATGTCCATGAATCTTCATCGGTGGGATCTTGATTTAATTGAAAATCATTTACAGTAAGAAAAACTTCAGAATTTGGAGGATAGTTGTTTCTATCTATATTGATTGAAATGTTTGGAATTTCATCATACTCAAGATCAACTCTTTGTGCTCCCCCAGCTGCATTGTATTGAACGGTTACATCACCAAAAGAAAATAGTTGGATTAAGGGCCACGCATTAGGATTTAGTCCGATTTGACCGGGAAGAACATTAGGATTGGTATTAATGGATCTCGCATTTCTTACAACATTATTTAGATTTGTAGAATCTGGAGTTCCATCACATGATAGAAAAGAAGAATTACCATTTGTAAAAGTTGTCAATCCAGAACTTGGAACAGAAAAACCGTCAGTGTCAGAAAGAGATATTCCAAAAATGGATGATGGTGTATCCCTGCTACAGAAAACACCAAAATCTAATCCCTCACCAGGTAAACCTACAGTAGAATCAGCAATCTTTGCCTTGTCCACATTAGCAAAATATGCATAATAATTTCCATCAGTGGCTTGGACCATTCGTAGTGTTTTACCGTTAATTGTAACATCGGGTTCCCCTTTTGCTTCATCTGTATTTTGAAGATTAGGATCACGGATTACAACCTCAACTACCATTGAACCCGAAAAATAATTGTTAAATTTTGAATTTTCAGCAGAAACAACCAGATTTGGATTACTAGTAGCATCAGCCTGAATAATTGGCGTTAGCAATATAATTGAAAAAAGTCCAAGTAGAAAGATAGATTTTCTAGGCATCATACCAAAAATTGCAGTTAATGGCAGATAATGTTATCGTATAATTTATCTTTAGAATACTTGTAATATATGAAAAGAATTACTAAAATGAATGGAATTGTTGGTTCAGAAAACAAAGGTTTTACAAATTTCACTGTTAGCTATATTTTCAGCATTTATTGTGGAATTAGTTTTTGGGTTAGTATCAAATAGTCTAGGTCTAATTACAGATAGCATTCATGCTTTGTTAGATAGTGTAGTTACAGTAATACTACTCTTGGCAACAAGAATGGCAATTAAACCGCCAGATGAAGAGCATACGTACGGTCATGGAAAAATTGAATCTCTTGGAGGAATGATTGGTGGAATTGCAATTCTTCTAATAGCCGGACTTTTCATTTATGAATCAATTCAAAGATTACAGAGTCCTCTACCTAGTTTATTGCCAGGATTTTTTGCAATCATAGGTGGACTATATACAATAGGAATAGATATTTTTAGAATAATTCTTCTCAGAAAATCAATTAGAAAAATAGGAGGCACTACACTCAAAGCTGATTTTTACCATGCATTTATGGATCTTGGTTCAACAATAGTTGCAATTGCAGGAATTATACTAGTATCATATGGGTTCTATAATGGAGACTTTTTTGCAGCATTAATTTTAGGTGTGTTTCTAGCGTTTCTCAGTATTAAATTAATTTACAAAACAGCACTAGATCTTACAGATATCATATCTCCAGAACTTGTAAAAAAAGTGAGAGAAATTGTTACAAATACTGAGGGCGTGATAGGAGTAGATGCAATCCTAATGAGAAGATCAGGGGAAACAATATTTGCGGATGTCACAATCTCACTTAGAGGAGATACAAGTTTTGATAGAGCACATGAAATTAGCAGCAAAGTTGAAAATAATATTAAAAATAAGATGTCAAATGCAGCAATCACGATTCATTTTGAGCCAGATTGGAAGAATGTACCTCTTGATGCAAAAATTAACGATATTGCAAAAGGTGTAGATGGTGTCATGGAAGTTCACAATATAATATCTCATAAAACCAAGGGAAAGACGTACTCAAATCTACACGTAATGGTAGATAGAGAAATTAACCTATATTCTGCTCATAAAATATCAGAAGCAGTAGAACAAAAAATTAAAGAAAATATACCTGAAATTGAACATGTAACTATTCATCTTGAACCATTTCTGATTGTTCCAATAAATTTAAACGTGGAAGATAAGATCACTGAAGAGAAAATAAGGGAAATTTTAAAAAAATATGCATCAATAAGAAAGATAGGTCGTATAGTTTCTCTAAATTTTGAAAATATTCTTAAAATTGATATTGATTGTTCGTTTGATAAGGAATTATCCATTGAGAAAGTTCATGATCTGACTTCAGAAATTGAGCATGTCATTAGAACAGAAATTAAAAATGCAGTAATAACAATACACCCCGAACCAATTTGAAAAATCAAACAAAAATACTTGTAAGATACATGATAAGCATTCCAACTGAAATGCCAAATACGACGGCAGCACTAGAAAGATTTTTGTCACCTTCTTCTCGTATCCACTTCAATATGACAATTGTTACTTGAAATATTGCACCTGCCCCTATTGAAAGAAAAACTACAGATGTAAATGGTGAGTAAACAAATCCACCTGTCCATATACCAAAAATAGCTGGAGCACCTGCAATCAATCCCAATACCGCAAGCTTTCCTATCATTGCTTTTCCTAGGAACGATGATTTGTCTCGTGATAGAGGCGATGCAATTGCAAGGCCCTCAGTGGTATTGTGCAAAGCAAATCCCACTATCAGAAAAGTGCTAAATGCAATTGAGCCAAGACCGACAGCTGCTCCAATTGCAAGTCCTTCTCCAAAATTATGTAACCCAATTCCTATTGCAATCATTAATGCAACGGCTAGAGGCTTTGTAATTCTAGATGATTCTGCTTTTTTTATTAATTTTTCACCAGAATAGTATAGTCCAAGAAATGATAGTACAGTAACTGTAGCAACAAGCAATACGCCATTAAAGATACCTGCAAGACTTTCTTTAGACGCATCTAAGGCTTCTTCAATAGAATCAATAGCTAAGAATAGTAAAAGTCCAATAGTTAGTGCCAAAAAGAAATGATATTTGTTTTTGCTAATATTTTTGATAAATGGAAGCCAAAGTAATCCGATCATAACAGGTATTATTCCAAC
>JAERMO010000143.1 GCA_016844465.1 Nitrosarchaeum sp.
CTTTTAAGAGGAATTAGTGAAAGTTGTAATAAATCACTTATGCCTTTAGGATATTTGTGAAATCCAGTATCAGAAAAAAATGCAATTTTATCTACTGTTCCAAGTTTTAGCCTATTCTGAATGCCAATTTTTTTAAAGACACTGAAAATTGCAGATTTTTTGTAAAATGGCATTATGTGAAAGCCGTTATCTAGTATGTGACCACGAAATTTCATGGATGTGGTTCTTCCTCCCAATTTTGATTGCTTTTCAATTATTTTTACTGCATAGTCATTTCTGGCAAGTAAGGCACCAAGGGTCAAACCTCCAACACCAGCACCTATTATAAAAATAGATTTCACCATAATTCAAATTTTTTCCAAATTATTTATACAGGTGCTAAATTACAAATATAGTGCTAACTGGTGAGATTAGAACCGTTGAGAGAAATTTTATTTTCAGCCGAACATATAAAATCATCCATAACAGTCATCATTTGATTTACAACATAGCCTTTCAAAAAATTAAACACTTGTAGGATTCCAGAGAATTTAATATTTAAATCAATAATAATTTCAGTACCATTTTGAGAAGAGTTATAGAATTCAATGAATGATGTGCCCTTTAATGGTCCAGTTAAAATGTAAACTTTATGAACATTTGTAGGAATTATTACATGCCTAGTTTTCACCTGAATAACAAATCCAAGAAAAGAAATTTTTTCAAGAACGATTTTTTCATTGTGTTCATCTTTAATTATTTTTAATGATTTAAAATATTTCGGCAAGATGAGATGAAAATTAGCAATATCTGTGCTAATATGAAAAATTTGTTGCTGTGATAATGTACTAGTTTTACAGAATCTTAAATTCTTCAACTAGATATCACGCTATCAATATAATCAAAAATATTAGATTTGGTTATTTTAAGATCAGGATAAACAACTAAAAGATATTTTGTCAATAGTGCCAATGACGATTTTACTCCATCAGTTTTATCAGGATCCGTCATAGGGTATAAACGGATAGTAGTTTTTAATTTTGTTGTAGAAATTTCAATTAAAAATTCACGATGCATATTGTCAATGACTATTGTAGGAAGAAGAGCACTAAGACTGTTATTCTGAACAAAGATGGTAGGTATTTTTATCAAAACAGGGTTTTTTTGAAATAGACTTGTAAAATTTCCAGATAGATCGAATAGATCAATTCTCCTGCTAAATACTACATGAGGCAATGTGTTCACAATTAAATAATAAATGGCGCATATATGAAAAATGAAGAAATATACCTAGTGCTAAATTTTTAGTATTTTCTAGGGCATCACCATTAAATTAGCACTAGATATTGAATTTTAAAGTCCTAAAATATCACAGAGGGGCATATTTGTCATGGAATCAGAATTTTATGAAACATATGGTTTTGAATTAGAATATGCTGAATCAAATAAAGAGTATTTTGAATTAATACAAAAAATTTCTCAAAAGATATCAAAGAATAAAAAATATGACAATATGGATTCAAGTACAATCCAAGAAGAGGATCAGTTTGGATAAATCAGAACAATTCAAACCAAAGGTAGTTTCAGATTTTGCAACCTTATTTTTGTTGACATAAATTACTATCCCCCATACAAAATTTGATTATATGAGAATCAAATTTTGCGTATGATTTTGATACATCATCTGAGATAACGGCTGGAGAAAAAATTAGTAGAAGGACATTTTAAATATCTTGAAAATCAAAAAAACAACATGTGAAATTAAAATAGATGCCAAAGATACATTACAAGATAGCATCTAAAATATTATGGAAATAATAGAAAGTAATAAATTTCTCAAGTTAGCACTAGTTTTAATCTTTTCAAGGTCTTATATACAATAAAACAAAATAAAATTATGAATCAAGAAAGACAATACAAAGAACCAATGAGTGGTAAAAAATTATTTGCCCTCGTCGGAGCCGTCATGGTTGGCGCAGTGATTACAGGATTGGTTTTATTTACAAATTTTCTTTAGTAAATAATACATTTTTTATTTTTTATATTCTAATTTTTTAGAAATTTGTTGTTAGTAATTGAGATATTATATGAGATATTATATGAGGTAAAATGCAGATATGAAAAATAAAAAGAATCTTTTCAGTAATTAACACTAGAGTAGATTTTTGGCATTATTAATATATTGGAAATCAAAATAAACAACATGTCACTAAGTATGTTATACCGCTGTGAAAAATGTAGTAAAACATATCAAGATTGGTCATGTGATTATTGTTATGCAGAACGTATAATGAGTATGAAGTAAAATGATACAAAAATTAGATAGTCAAAAACTTGAAAGTATGATTAATGATACAAAGATTCCAATAAGACTAGCTTGCATAACACTCACTGGTGCTCCTATTGTGGTGTCCTTATGGTACACAATATTGGATGGAAAAATTTATTGTGCAACACAAAAAAAGGCAAAAATTATTTCATATATTCAAAACAATCCAATATTTGGATTTGAAATAGCAACTGATAGTCCACCATATAGAGGAGTTAGAGGCCATGGAAAAGTCAAAGTCATAGAACATATGGGAAAAGATATTCTTGG
>JAERMO010000144.1 GCA_016844465.1 Nitrosarchaeum sp.
TTTTAACACAAACTTTTTTTGAACAGTACAAACTAGAATAATATACTTAAAAATGAAAATTGAGGTTTTTTATGACGATCCTTTATTTGTACTCTTTCTTGAACCAGTTCCTCTACCTGTAATTCTGGTCATTCCCTCAGTTGAAGGTCTTGGTTTTACATTTGGCACGTCCCCTAATCGTTTTGAACCAGTTCCCCTACCTGTGTGAACCATTCTATTTGCTGCTAGTTTTTTCTTTTCTTCTTGCACTTTTTGGTATGCATCTCCAGCCCAAGCTTTTGCACCGTCATCAATTTCTCTTGTTCCTGTTCCTCTACCTGTTCTAATTCTAATTTTTCCCATAATTGAGGTTATCATATCTTGTATTTATTTAAGCTCATTATGCTATGAGAAATTATATTTCGTATAATCTTGAATAGGCATTAATTTATCACCATATTTATGCAATCAAATATTGACAATAGTTTTATAATATTTTTAAAATCATGTTTGAGTGTGTTTTGTGAAAAATAAATTATATTTTTTAATTCCTTTAATTGCTATTGTTCTAATTTTATTCAATGCTCTTTTTGGTCATTTGATATTTGATTCCCCTTATGGTCAGGATATTAACAAGTATTCAATCTATGTTCATCTTCAACCTGAATGGAATAGTTACCCTGGAAATATCATCTATGATATAACAAACGTGTGGTCAAACTCAAAATCTAATGCTAGAGGATCAGATTATGATTTTTCAAACACTACAATGTTTGCTGATTATAACTCCAATCAACTACAATATCAAAAGCAAAAATCATTTGTTGAATTAAAACATGAATTTAGTAATTGTGAATTTAGTTGGAAACCACATCTCTATAGATATGCAATTGACAATGTTCGTAATAGCATTGAATTAATTCAAGGAACTGAATTAAATAATGATCCATACGTATCAATTTATCCAAATATTCCAAATGAGAAATATAATTCAGAAAAACAAAAAGAAATTATAAAGCAAGGATACGCTCAATTCATACCAATTTGTACTTCAAAAGATTTGACTTCTTATGAATTTGCAGTTTCGATAAATGACAAAAATACTGCTTTTGATGTCTATTTTATACCGTCTGAAATTGAATTAAGAGAGTATTTGGAAGATGGTTCTTTTATATTTTATACTAAAGAAGGATGTTTTGCAACCAATCACAATAGTTTTAGTGGTATTTGTAATAATGTGGGAAAAAATTCAGGGTTGTTGGTTGTACTACCTGATAATCTAAAACTATCTTTAACTAAAGTGAAAGTCAGTTTGCATGAAAAATTACTGAATTAAATTATTTTTTAATTATTAATCCAACCAAGTTTTCTAAAATGAACAAACATTATTGCTACTGGTATTATTGCTACTAGAATTATTATTATGAATGATGTATATGGTCCTAAAAACGTTGAATGATCACTCAACCCTCCAGGTAAATTTACGTTCATTCCATAAAATGCTGCAATAATTGTTCCAGGAATTGAAAATGTGAAGATTATTGTTAATGCTGCAAGTATTTTGTTTGTTTTTTCAGTACTTAACATGTAATCTGTATCTTTGTAAATCTCAATCGTTTCTCTGGATTCTTCCAGAGTTTCAATTACTTTATCAATATGATCAATTACATCGTCAAAATATAATGAAAGATCTTCTTCATCTGAAAATCTTTTAATATTTTTAGCAATTTCTAACACGAATTTTTTTAATGGATTTGCTATTCTTCTCATTATGTTAATTTCTCTTCTCAGTAATGCAATACTTCTTGCAACTGATTTCGTTTCATCAAACACTTCATCTTCAAGGTCATCTAAATTAGCAATTACCTTTCTTGATATGTGCAAGAGATCATCTACTAGAATATCTACTATTTCATGAAGTAGATATCCTGATGATTTTCCGAGTAATCTTTCTTTTCTATGTTGATCCGAATCATTTTTACAAATATTCACCAAATCCACTAATGGTTTTAAATCTCCTTGATGAACAGTTACTAGAAAATCCTTTCCTATGAATATGGAAAGCTGACTATTCCTTGAAATTCCAGGTTGTTGTAAAAGTGGTGGGAAATGTAATATTACAAAGAAATGGTCATCATAACTATCTAATTTTGGAAGTTCAAATTTAGTCATACAGTCCTCAATATTTAATGCATTGAAATGATATGTTTCAGCTAATTTTTCAACATCGTTTCTATCTGGACTTTGTAAATCTGTCCATAAAAATTTCTTACCTTGAACTGTTTCTATCTTTCTTTCCACCGATACTCCCATAGGTTTTTTTCCAACATGCAGTCGATTAGCGATAAATCCTTTCTTCAAGTTGAATGATAACTTAATTCAACAAATTTAAAGCGATCGTTATTTTGATAAAAAATTCTAACGATTCATTAGAATCAATAATTTGACATCTTGAATTTTAGATTATTTCCACGGTAGTAAGTAATTAACGCCAACCCATGTGAGTCCAATTGTTATTCCCATAGCTACCCACCAAAATCTCATAACTAGAATTTCCACTGGTTAATAATAAATCTACAGGCTAATTTTCATCATTTCTTGTGGCCCTCGTAGTACAGTGGCTAGTATAGGGGACTGTGGATCCCCGGACAGGGTTTCGATTACCCTCGAGGGCCTACGTAATTTTTTAAAAAATACCGTATTTACTTGATTCCATCTCTTCTTTAATGGCCAATTTGAATCGGGGAGTTTTACCCTCTAAATTATTTGTAAGCCATGTGAGAAATTTTCTCTCCATACCCTTTCCTTTCAATCTGTCAAAATCTGATCCCAT
>JAERMO010000060.1 GCA_016844465.1 Nitrosarchaeum sp.
GTTTTCTTGTCTTATTGGCAACATTAGAATCAGTTGGCTCTTTCTTAATCTTTCAATTTCATCAATCAATTCATTTTCTGATTTTTTTAAATACTTTGAAATCTCGCCTATACTGCAGGATTTAATTTCCAGCAATAGCAAAATTTTCAACCATTGTGGAATCTCGTCATTCCATAAGGTATGTTTTGCTAAATCAGTTACAGAAAATGAACCATCTTTATTCAGATCAATTAACTTTCTCTCCTTTAGTGATGCCAATGAATCAAGTATTCTACCTACTCCTAATCTCTTTAATTCTGAATTTTCAATATCTTTTTCATTAAAATTTTTATTTTCCTTAATTCCTAAATACAACATTTCTAGATCAATTATTCCTAGTTTTACCACTATGGTTATTTCGTACTATGGGTTATCATCTTTTCCACTCTAATTACTTGATCATTTTCAATTTGATAAATTTACAATATGCACTCACGATAAATTGTTTTTGAAAAATTCCAACGTTTTATTCCACGCATCTTCAGTTTCTACAGGTGCATATCTTGCGCCAGTGGGATTGGCAAATGCATGGTCTACGCCTGGATAAATATGAATTGTGTTTGGAATTTCAAGCTCATTTAACGCATTTTCAAATTCACTTACTTTTTCAACTGGAATCCCCTGATCCATCTCAGCAAATATTCCTAAAATCGGAGATTTAATTTTTGAAAGTGTTTCTTGCTCGGTTACTAATTTTCCATAATAAATCACAGTTGCATCAATATTTTTATTATTGATGGCTAAATTCAGTGATTGTCCTCCTCCAAAACACCATCCTATCGAACCTATTTTGCCAATGTTGTCACTAGTTTGTAAATAACTTACAGCACTATTCATATTTGCAATGGCTTGCTGCTCATCAAAGCTTGATACCATTTCCATTGCCTTTTGAGCATCCGTAGCTACACTGCCGTGAAACAGATCCACTGCCAACACCACATATCCTTGGGAGGCAAGCTTCATTGCAGTTTCTTTCATATTTTCATTTAATCCCCACCATTCATGAATCATGATGATTCCTGGGAATGTCTCAGTTGATATCGGTCTTGCTAGAAACCCTGTATAGTTTGCATACTCTACTAAACTTGTCTCTACATCATATTTTCCGCTTTGGATTAAATTTGAATTTTTACTAGATGAATCTACATCAGGTAAAATATGCATCGCCCAACCCCTCTCTATTAGTTTTACAACACTTGAGGGTTTGATACATGCTGGATATCCATTTGAAATTTTTAACACTAATTCCAGTTCTTTACTACATGTAACATCGGTGGATTTTGTCCCCGAATTGATTTGTTTTAACGGAGGAGAACCATATGCATTGGGAAAGATCATATCTGTTAATTGAATCGAACCAAAAATCAACACTGTGATTACAAAAAATAAAGTATATTTCATGAATTATCTGCCCTTTACTCATTATTTTATTTTACGATTAGACGACTATGTTTTTCGGTAATCTTTAGATGTATTGCATCTTCCTACTAGCGATTTTAATACATTTTTATGATTAGGTAAATCTTGGTTGCAATTGTGCCTATAATTACTCGTGAATGATTGTGGAATTATTTTATTTTTTACTTGAAAAATATATGTGGACTATACATGATTAGGGTATGGTGAAATATGAGTTACCGCGATTACCTTACGCATACGATGATCTTGAACCATATATTGATAAACAAACCATGGAAATTCACCACAAGAAACATCACCAGGCATATGTCGATGGATTAAACAAGGCACTAGGAGAAATTTCTGGAGAATTTCACCCACAATACATCACGTCAATTTTATCTGATTTACATACTCTACCTGAATCTATACGAAGCGCAGTTAATTTTTTTGGTGGTGGATTTGAAAACCATAAATTATTTTGGGAATCTCTTACTCCAAAAAATAATGCGAGGCCTGGTGGTAAGTTGGATGATGCGATAGATGTGTATTTTGATAACTTTGAAAACTTTAAAAAAGAATTTTCAAATAAAGCAATGTCTATTCAAGGAAGTGGTTGGTGTTGGCTTGTATTCAATCAAACTTTCAACAAAATAGAACTAATTACTACGTCTAATCAAGACAGTCCATGGACTAGGCGAAAAATACCTCTTTTAGGATTAGATTTATGGGAACATGCATACTATTTAAAATATCAAAACAAAAAATCAGATTTTATTGATGCGTGGTGGAATCTGGTAAATTGGGATTATGTTGAAAATAGATTTTCAGAGCTATTGGACTGATATTTCAGTTAAATAATTTCTTTTAATTCAAAATCATGGTTACTAATTAATTAGAAAAAATCTGTGATAAATGACCATAAACAAATTGCATGTGATTAATTTAATTCCAGATTTACTGACGTAATGCATGTCACACAAAATCAATTTGATACTGTGGATAAAGGAATCAATGTTTTTAATTTTCTTAACACTTGTTTATTTTTTTTCAAATTTATTGATATATTTTCAGTATTTTTGTAGATTGTCTTATCTTCCTTTTTGATAATAATACTTTATGAGTACAACTGATATGTATGTCCTAAAAAAACAAGGACTGGAAGATGAAAAAATGCGACAGGCACTAGAAATGCTGTTAATCGACAGGCGAAATGAATTTCGCGAGTTATCTGCGATCCTTCTGAGGCCTCAAAAATACGCTGATTATGTTCCTAACTCTGAACAATTCATACTGAATTTCTGTTTGGATGTAAATGAGGCATTCCAGACATGGGCTGGACAAATGAGCTTGACGATTAACTCACCCCAAAAAGCATTGACAATTCTGCGACAGCTTTCGCGAGAAAAAACAACGATGAATCAATTGACACATTTTTTAAATATATCCTACACACTTGCAGATGAATTCAAGGAAATATATCGAAGACTGAAATAAACAGTCCTCTTTTTTTAATTCTCTTATTTTTGATTTCATTTCAAAGATAATTATTTTTTTTAATTAAAAACTGAATGCCATTAACAAATGTTTGATCATCGATGGAATTATCTATCCACCACTTTGCATCGTTTTTAATCCAGTCTGGGATCTTTTGATCTATTTCGTTGGATGATTGAATTTCTGGTATTGGTTCATTTGCATTGTATGTGATTGGATATTGAGAAAATACAGGAATTGCTGAAATTGTAAAAATCATGACAAGTAAAATTGTTAAAGGAATTCTCATTTTAATTAAAACTTTATCCACATTCTAACAAAAAAATTAAATCTAACAATGCAGTAATTTTCACCATCCAATTTTTTCAAACCTGGTTATTCAAGGACAACAAAATTTTCAATATCCCCAAAACGGCGTACTAAATAAAGCAAACATTATTCCATAAAATGCTACAATGCCAACAATAATTGCGATAACTCCCTTGGTGGACTTTTTCATCTGTGATTTTATAAAAACATAATGAACTTAAGGTTTTAGAAAAATCTATCCAGTTTGATCAAACATGAAACAAACTATATACAAATTATCAAAACAAATCACAAATTCTAACGGTTATTTACTTTGAAAAAGTCCGCGATGACCCAGACCAAAATTCTTTATCAATACATCCATTCCCAAATAAATTACTAGACTTTATCTCACATTATGATGCTGAATATCTTGAAAATATTTACAAATTAAGAAAATATGATCGTGTTAATTGGGAGTGTCAATCTCTCTTACACTGAGATACTTGAAATCAAAGTCAGACGTATTATCTGCTCTAAATGCGGCTTCAGGACCGCCCCATGTCATCGGCATATTGTCTGCGATTGCAGGTCCACAGTGGGATGCTCCTGAACCCCAACCATCATCTACAAATGAATCTACTTTTACCCAGTTGTTGTTATTTTGTAAATCGACCCAAATCTCACCCTGTGCCTGCTGTGCAAAGTTTACTCCTGGTTTATTGTCGATGATAAATTTGAATCCAATCCATTTGTTTAGCATTGATGGTGTACTGGATTTTGTATTGGTAAAATCATAGTACACATGCCAACTCTCTTTTGCAAATCGCGTTCCTCCACTAAATCCAAGTTGACCCTTGTATGATGATCCCTCGCATCCATTGTTGGCATTAGTGTGTGAACCGCCTCTGCCATACCATGTAAACTCATCACTGTTTCCTGCATTTAGTTTAACATAGCCTGTCATCTCAAAGTTTTTCCAATCTGATGGCAATTGCATGTAACCGTTATTAGTCAATTGCGTTCTTGAAAAAGTTGGAATCGGCGTATTTTCATAGGTTGTCTTGTCAGTTGAAAATACATTCATCCTTACAGCAGAGTTGCCTTTCATCTTCCAAGAACCATCTGTGTTTTTAGTAATTGTATACTGAGGATCAAATCTTGAATCTGATGTGGGGTTTATCATATTCATAAACCATGTATTTCCGTTATTTTTTGTAGAATATATCTGGCGAACTCCAAATACATCATTAGATGGAATATTCTCAACATATGTTTCAGTTTTGACCGGTTCCATATTTCCAGGTAGGTCCTTTCCAAAGAATTTGAGTGTGGTTGTTGCAGATATTGGAATTGGTATAGTGTATGCGGCGCTAGATGTAGTTGGGGTGGAATCGTCTGTAGTGTAATAGATGGTTGCATCTTCGTTGGCTGCAAGTGTTACTAATTGAGCAGATGTGTATGTCCCACCAGGGGGGGAAGCTATTGTGATAGGTGCAGTGTCATCATATGTGATTAAAGTATGGTTGACTGACTCGGCTACATTGGATGATGCATCAGTTGCAGATATTGTCATAGCGTAAATTGCATCTGAAACAAGAGTGTTTCCAAATCCATCTTCCATTGAAGATATTGTAATGGTATGTGCCCCTGAGGCTCTGTCCTCTTCTGCAAAACTGTATGTGTGCGTCAAAGGATCAGCTGTACCATCTGTTCTTGTAAATGAAAGTGTGCCTGTAACCACTTCCTCACTTAATGTGTAATGTGCAGAAAAATCCCCATTGGTTGTAGAAATTGGTTCTGGCGTTACTGATGAAATCACTGGAGATGTGATATCTAAAGGGTCCGCAACATAAACAGTTCTTGTTACCTCTGGTGTGATATTTCCTAAAGCATCATCTGGCACATTGTATTTTATTACATATTTTCCTGGAACCGCGGTGTTCACTATGTCTCCTCCAACTGTTACTATTCCTGCATATGTTGGATCATTGTCAGTCACTGTTGCACCTAGCTCAGTGTAAATTGAATTTTGTGAAATGATTGTTGGATTGGGACCAAGCAGTGTTATTACCGGTGGAGTCTTGTCAACTACGTTAACTGTTCTTGTTACCTCGGTTGCAACATTGCCCACTGCATCAGACACGTTATACGTTACAGTATAAGGGCCAAGTACTGACGTATTTACTGGATTTGATATTGTGATTGATGATGTGAGATCCCCATCCCGATTATCATTTGCAGTTGCACCGGCATCTAGATAATTTGAATAAAAGTCTACTATGACTTCAGAATTACCATTTAG
The DNA here is from genome assembly GCA_016844465.1 of Nitrosarchaeum sp. Lineage (GTDB taxonomy): Archaea > Thermoproteota > Nitrososphaeria > Nitrososphaerales > Nitrosopumilaceae > Nitrosarchaeum. The sequence goes on from JAERMO010000060.1 coordinate 5,528, forward strand.
TGTTAGGACAGGTACTATTGTATCTACTATGTATGATTTCGTAGATATAGGCCCTGAATTGCCAGTTAGAGTCTTTGCAAAGAACTTCAATGTTGTATCTGTATTGATAGACAAAGGAACATTGTATACAGGACTAGCTGTAGTTGGAGTGGTGCCATTAGTTGTATAGTATATGATGGATGGGTCTGATGGTACAAGTGTTATAATTTGACTAGTGTTGTAAATGCCTGGTAGAGGTGTTGCAGATACGTTAGGAATTGTATTGTCTACTACGTTAACTATTCTTGTTACCTGGGTTGCAGCGTTTCCTGCAGTGTCAGACACATTATACGTTACAGTGTAGGGGCCAAGTACGGATGTATTTACTGGATTTGTTGTTATTATGGATGGAGTAATATTTCCATCAAGATTATCTGATGCGGTTGCACCTGCATCTACGTAAGATGAATTCATCTGAACTGAAATAGGATTAGAATCAAGTAGAGCGATGACAGGTGGTACTGTGTCACCCGTATCCGGAGCAGAATTTTCTTTTAATATCATGTAAAGATCCAAATCTGTAAAAGATTTCCAAGTGGTGTCAAAGTACATGTGATACGAGTTGGCACCATCAAATGGATCTGCAGTAGAAGCATCAATTGTCGTAGAAACGTTTACTGACGAATCTCCACCAGTGTATTTAATTCCAATTCTATCTCCTGACTGTATTTGATACTTTTGACCGCTCGGTAATGAGAATGTATAATCAACATACGAAATAGCAAGTGTCGAGACATCCTTTGTAGCAAATAATTTTTTCACAGACAAATCCGTATTAAAAACACCAATTTGTGCCACCCCTGTTGGAGAGCCATTCTTTTTGAGTTTCAATGTAATGCTGTCTATGTTGTCCCCAACAAGTTGTGATGTGGGGGAAACATATTCTGAATGAAGTGATCTGCCTGAATAAGTACTCCTACCTGATGGTGATGTTGTATCACTCATGTGAGTGGTTATATCTCCACTAGCTACTTTGACAGTTTTTGTTACCTGAGTTGCAGCGTTTCCTGCAGTGTCAGACACATTAT
>JAERMO010000061.1 GCA_016844465.1 Nitrosarchaeum sp.
ACAATTTGTAGTTCATTCTGCACACAGATCTCTTTAACACTATTTTTAAGACAAAATAAATTAAGAAATGTCTAAAGTACAAACAACCAAAATAACGATAATTGTATTTTCTCTAGTATTGTCACTAGTTAGTAATTTGCCATTTGCATCTGCCCAGAATCTTGACGAAATTTCTGATTATTCTATAAAACTTGCAATTACACCTTCCCATATTGAGCAAGGTGCATCTGAGCACCATGTAGGTTATCTTTATGTTCTGGGTAAAAGCGGCATTCCAATAACCTCTTCTTATGATGTTTCAATTCAATTAAGTTCTAACAATCCACAGATAGCCTCTGTTCCTGAGATGGTTGTCTTCAAAGCAAATGAGGAATATGCAACATTTGATGTAACCAGTGGAACAATGACTGGTGATACTTTTATCACTGCAACTCTAAACTCTAAAACTGACTTTCAACAAATTCAGGTTGGTAATGCAGAAACGCATCTGCCTGATGATCTGATTTTAGAATTAAACATTCCTACAGAGAACATGCATGTAAATTCCGCAATGCCTTTTTCTGTTTATTTGAGAACTAGCGATGGTAATGTGATTCGTGCACCTTTTGACATTGATGTTAATTTAGAGTATGAAAAATCACTTGCTTCACCAGCTTCTGATGTATTGACAATCAAGAAAGGAGACTATTATGCATGGTCGACATTTGAGACTCATGATAAAGTTGGAAATACTTTCTTACGTGCAATTCAGACAGAGTCTGGATTAGATACTGCAAAAAGCATTAAAATTTCATCCACACTTCCAACATCCTTAAAGATTAACGTTTTTCCAAAATTAGTTGCGGCTGACGTAAATAAAAATGTGGATATTTTTGTTAGTGTCGTTGACTCTGATGGAAATCCTACAATCACACCAAAAGACATTCCACTAAATCTTTTCTCAGATAATCAATACCCTGTCGGCGAAAAACTAGACGATACTATGAAAGAATCAAAAACTGTAATTAAAAAAGGTCAATTCGGTTATTATCTCCAAGTAAAACTGAATCTGTATAATGTGATTAAAAATGATATTATGATTGGAGCGAGTGCTGAAGGCTATGGCGTCGCATCAGACACATTTTCAACTGTGGGAAAACCTATGAGCATTGATGACAAAAAAATAACTAAAACAGATACAACATCAGTAAAGGATACAGAAACTAAAAATGAAATAATAACTAAAAAGGATATCAAACTTTTTGTTCCTGACAGAATACCTGGCAACGCTACTGCGATAGTCACTTATCAGCTCAGCGCAATAGAGACTGATGATGATGATCCAGAAGAAACAGATGATGCAACCACCAATCAAAATCAATCCGATGAAAATAAACTCATTTACTCTATTGATGACCTGGAAGATGGAGAATTTTATCCGATTCAATCAAATGAGAACTATTATGCAGACGGATATGTGACAAAACTTGATGTAATATCTGGAGATAATGCAATGGTTGCAGTTAAGGACATTGGAAAAATAGAATCAACATATTCTTTTGGCACTGCGACTATATCTACAGGCCAAAAAAGTGGACCTGTTTTAATTTCTGCATCTGTACAAGGCGTAGGCTCTGATTCACAATTAACCGAAGTTGTAAATACACTCGAACAAAAAGAAGCCCGAATTTTTTCTCCAACAGGTGAAAAAAGCATACTCTTTGATCGTGAAGGTAATTTTGATGTGTTTTTAATTGCTATTGATGCAGAGGATAGGCCAAAAGTTTTGAAACATGATTCAAAATATCTGATTACTCCTACAAATGGATTGATGGAAATAAAAAAGGACAACACATTTACATTTGCTACACTCCATAGCGACTCATTTACAATCACTGAGGAAGAAAACTCTGTGGTCCTTAAAGCAACCCCTATTGGAGAAAATACAGATCTATCATTGGCATCTGAAAAAACCTTTGTTACTCAACCATCATCAAAGTTGCAGGTAGTGCTACCACAAGATGAAATCAATGCAAACTATGAACATAACTTTGGCATCATACAAATTGTTGATCTCCAAGGAAATCCAATAATTCCTGCATTTGATGTTAAATCAAAAATTGTTTCATCCAATGAGGGTGTAATTGAAGCAGTTGATGACGCTGTAATTCCTTCTGGGCTCTCTTATACAACATTTCCAATTAAAACTACTGGTGTTGAAGGTAGCTCTGTTATTTCAGCAAGCGCTAAAGGTGTAATTGGAACAAATCACGAAGTTAGCACAAGCGCATTAGCTACTAAATTAAAAATATCTACAACTGGATTGGTTGATAAACTAAAGCCTAATGAAGAATTGGAGATTAAATTATTTGTTGATGATGATAGTGCTGAATCCGTATCTGGCGCTATTGTTAAAATTGAAACAGATGGTAATTCTTTGGTTAATCCAGGTGTAATTAGAACTGGTTCAGATGGAAGCGCTGTTTTTAGCTTGACTGCAACAAATGGTCCAACCACATCAATTAATTTTATTGCGAATGCTGAAGGCTATACAGAAGCAAAAGATTCACTACTAGTCAATGTTGATGCTCCGACAAAATCTGGCTCTTTTGCAAATTTGAACCTTCCAGAATGGATTGTCTATGTTATCTTTGCAGTTATTCTTGTAATGGTAGTTATGGTCATATTATTCCTTAAAAAATCAAAAGTTAAAGTAACTGAAGATTGGGAAGAAGAAGAAATTTAACTAGAACTAATCTTTTTTTAGTAATTGATACTCTCTGTTTGGTTTAGAGTAATACGTGTCAGATTTCTTTTAGCATCTGTAATAGCATGGCGTCAAAATTCAACAATTGATCCTCTTGATGCTATTTTGGCATTTTGTGGTGTCTTGGCACTACATGCTAGTGTTGATTTGCTAAATGATTATTGGGATTACAAAAGGGGAATAGATACAGCAACAAAGAGAACCAAAATGAGTGGCGGCACTGGCGTTTTGCCAGAAGGATTACTCCAACCATCATCTGTTTATCGCGCTGGGATTGGCTTTTTAATAGTAGGATCAGTAATTGGAAGTTATTTTGTATTTACTGACGGAATAATAATTGCCGTAATTTTGGGATTTGCTATTTTATCTATCTATTTTTACTCTACTAAAATTGTCGACTCTGGACTAGCAGAGTTTTTTGTTGCTCTAAAGGGAACGATGATTGTGACTGGAACATTCTTTATCCAATCAAATCAAGTGACCGTTGAATCCGTTTTAGGTGGAATAGTTGTGGGCGTATTATCATCACTAGTTCTTTTTGTTGCTTCTTTTCCTGATCATGACGCAGATAAATCTAAAGGAAGAAAAACTCTAGTTATTGTAGTAGGAAAAGAAAGGGCAACCTATCTGTTTTGGGCATTTCCTTCAATTTCCTATTCTATTATTATTGTTGGAGTTGTTATTGGCGTTTTTCCATATTTATCCCTCATCACACTAGTTAGCGCACCATTAATGATAAAAGCTGGATTTGGGCTGAAGAGAAATTTTAATTCTGTTGATGAATTACTCCCTTCAATGTCTTCTACATTGTTATTTAGCAGGGTTACAGGAGCATTGTTTGTACTTAGTTTCTTGCCAGGTTTTTAATTTCAATGCCCTAAACATAAATTCAGTAGCAGTTGATGATTATTGTGATTTCAGGTTTTGCTACGTTTGATGGAACAAAAAAATTTGTCGAAAATTCAGGTATATTGCCAATAAACTACAAACAAATCCAAAACCTCTACCTCTCCAATGTTGGAATTGGCACATACCTTGGAGAGCCAAACGAAAAGACCGACAATCTTGTAAAAAATGCAGTCAAACAGTCTATCTTATCTGGAATTAATGTAATTGATACTGCAATAAACTATAGGGCGCAGAAAGCAGAACGCTCTGTAGGCAAAGCGATTTCTGAACTAGTTGCAGAGGGCAAAATTACACGTGATCAAATTTTTATTAGCTCAAAAAATGGCTATGTCACAAACGATGCAGATGTAAAACAAGATTTTTGGGAATATGTAAAAATTGAATATGCACAAAAAGGTGTTGTAAAAGAAGGCGACATCACATCTGGCTATCATTGTATGACACCTGCATATCTTGAGGATCAACTTGATCGTAGTTTGAAAAATCTAGGACTTGACTGTATTGATCTAATGTATTTGCATAATGCCGTAGAGGGACAAATCAAAGATGTCTCTAAGGAAAAATTTTTGCAAAATCTTGAATCCGTCTTTGAATTATATGAACGAAAAAGGAGGGAGGGAAAAATCAAGTTTTATGGTATGGCTACATGGGAATGCTTTCGCGTTTCTTCTGATAATCCGCAATATCTTTCACTATCTGAAACCTTTGATCTGGCAAAAAAAATTGGTGGTGAAAACCACGGTTTTAGATTCATTCAACTCCCATTCAACATGCATTATGATCAAGCATTACTGGCAAAAAATCAAACACTAGATGGACAGTCTACCACAATACTTGAATCTGCCATTGCATTGAATGTAGGTGTGTTTACAAGTGTACCATTAATGCAAGGAAGATTGCTAGTACCTGGAGCAATGCCTGAATTTAACGAGTTAAAACCATCTCTTCGTGCATTACAGTTTATTCGTTCTACACACGGTGTTTTAGCCCCTCTCGTTGGCCAAAAATCTCCTGAACATGTCTCTGAAAATCTTGAAATTATGAAAATTCCGCCAATGTCTGAAAATGAATTTTTTACATTGGTAAAGAAACTGACTTTGTAATTCATTATCCGGCTACAAAATACAAAAACCTGTAAAAAGATAATAAATGGATATCCTGCAATCAAAAGTAGAATTTGTCGGCAAAAATTTTAGATTATCATAAAATTTGTAATGATATCAAGTCTTTAGACCAAAAAATTAGATTTGCAGGTATCATTAACGAAAGAGGTCGATTGGTAGCTGGTGGGATGAAAGAAAATGTTGAACCACTAGAAAATGAAAAAGACGATGAAATGATTTTCATGGAACTTGCATTAAGGGTAAAAATGAGAAAAGAGTTTGATAAACAACTGGGCATGGTAAATTTTGCATTAGCATCAAGAGAACGTGCACTGGCAATTAGTTTTCCAATAAACGACGATATCTTGTATGTTGTATCAGAACCAGATGCAGATTATGGTACTCTTCCAAAAGAGATACTACAAATCATCCATCCTTAATTTTTTAATGATAATGTCCTTCAATTCTACATATCTATAAATAGAAATATTCACTGAAAAATTCGTGCCAGTAGATCCTGTTTGTGGAATTGAACTTGCTTCAGAGTTAGCTGTCACACATGATTATGAAGGAAAAAAGCTATATTTTTGCTGCAATGGTTGCAGAAAAATATTCATAAGAAAACCAAAAAAGTGGAAAAAAAATATTTAGATTGGAAAAGCCCCACACAAACGACAAAATTTTGAATTTTCAACATTGAAATTACAAAAAGGACACGAATTCACTCCTTGCAGCTTTACTGGTTTACCATACAGATTTCTGTAAATCTCATAATAATGCAGGGATTCTTTTGTTCTAATGGTAACTTGGTCGGTTTCTCTAGTTTTCTTTTTCTTTTCTAAAAACACTTGATCACTTATTACCGAATCAAATAGATTTGATAGTCCTACAGTTCCTGAACCATTCTGCATCGGTGATTTCTCCCTCCAGGCAATTTGTTGAGGTATTTTCTCTTCAAAGGTTTTACGAAGAATCCACTTCCCATGTCTCTTTGTATCTTCATTTCTAACTTTGAGATTTGCTGGAATTTTTTTTGCAAACTCTATGACCTCTTTATCAAGAAAGGGCGATTCTACGGTAACTCCAAGTGCTTTTCCAATTTTTTGGGTTGGAAAATGCATTACAGCACACACTCTTTGAATTTCTTTATCCAGATCTTCTTCTGATTTGTTTATCAAAAAACTATATCCTGCAAACAGCTCATCTGCACCGTCTCCTGTAATTACTCCAGTATAGTTTTGTTCCTTTGCCCATTTTATTGCCAAATACATTACTACATTATTTCTTATTTCTATATCGTTAAAGTTTTTGAGAATTTTTATCGTATATTCAATGGCACTTAGAATATCCTCAGTACTTACATGATTAATTGTAAGTGGTATGTCAAATTCCTTTGAAACCCTCTGACAATATACAAGATCATTTCCAACAAAGTCTTTAGCAATAATTGCTATGGTGTTTGGCTTTCTTTCCTTTAGAAAATATGCAATAATGGTACTGTCCAATCCACCTGATAATGCAATGGTATTTGATTTACAAGAATCACATGATTCTTTTAGCAACTGGTACAATTTTTTGGAAATGTCCTCCAACAATTAGATCATGTTTTTGAAACTAAAATAGGTTAGCCTAATTAATTTTTAATTCACAATTTAGGCATTTGTCTCTATTGCAAACTTTAAATCCTTTATGCCAACTTTGTGGGTTAATGTTACTACCTGCAGAAATTGAATCAAAATCTCTAATCCCTGCGTTAAGAGCTATTCTTGCAAAAAAACTAGCCGAAGATCATAGTATTCGTGAAGACGAAATTTCAAAAATGTTGGGTGTCACA
>JAERMO010000062.1 GCA_016844465.1 Nitrosarchaeum sp.
TCTACAATTTCACCATGAACAATTTCTTGGAGTTTTGGATAAAATGTTAATGCTTCAAATTCAACCTTGTGAAAGGTCCCACCATCACCTGCAATCATTTTTCCCATCTCGTCAACTTTGGCATCTAAAATCATAATGATGTATCCCAATTCTGCATTGATCATACTTTCGTACTTGTCTTTGAGGATGTTTGTTGCTGCCTTTTTGAGTGCTGTTCCAAACAAGCTTGGTGGAATCCTTACAACATCAACTAGGGTAGATATAGAAAACAACTGTGCTATTTTCTTGAATTTCAATTTATGAATCTTTGGGTAATTTGGGGTTGATTTGAATAAAATTTTATGAATTTTTCAATTAATCGTATTTTTTTAACTGTCTAGCCTATGTTTAAATAAAGTAAAATGACTTTTTGACCCAATGGTAGGAATAGATCAGATTCTTGAAAAACTCAGTGCCGTGATTGATCCTGATCTGAAAAAGGATATTGTATCTATGGGTATGATTAAGGACCTTGAGCTTAACGACGGTAATTTGAAATTTACCTTGGAGCTTACCACTCCCGCATGTCCTTTCAACGTCGAAATTGAAGATGACGTACGAAAGGCGATTGCAGAAATCAAAGAACTCAAAAATTTTGACATGAAAGTAACTGCCAAAGTGATGGAAGGCCGTTCACTTGATGCCGATTCTGGAATGTTCACTGTAAAAAACATCATTGGTGTTGCAAGTGGTAAAGGCGGTGTTGGAAAATCAACAGTTTCATTGAACTTGGCTTTGGCATTATCTCAAACTGGTGCAAAGGTTGGATTGTTGGATGCAGATATTTACGGCCCGAGTATTCCACTAATGCTTGGAATGAAAAGCGCTTACATGGAAGTTGAAAACAACAAATTGCAACCCGCAAAATCTCATGGACTTCAAGTAGTTTCATTTGGATTTTTTGCAGAACAATCACATCAGGCAGCAATTTACAGAGGCCCGATAATTTCTGGAATCCTGAAACAATTTTTAGTTGATACCAATTGGTCTGATTTGGATTATCTTATTGTAGATCTTCCGCCAGGAACTGGTGATATTCCGTTAACCCTTGCACAAACAATTCCAATTACTGGAATCTTGGTAGTTACAACTCCACAGGATGTTGCAAGCAATGTTGCTGTAAAAGCAATTGGAATGTTTGAAAAATTAAATGTCCCAATTATTGGAGTCGTGGAAAACATGAGCCACTTTGTTTGTCCAAATTGTAATGATAAACACTATATTTTTGGTGACGGTGGTGCCAAAAGAATTAGCGAGCAATTTAAAATTCCTTTCTTGGGTGAAATTCCATTAAACTCTGGAATAATGTCTGGTTCTGATTTAGGTAAACCGATAATGATAACAAATCCTGATTCCCCTAGTGCCCAAGCATTTCGCTCTACTGCAAAAAATGTTGCAGCGCAGTGCAGTATTCTTGCAGCAAAATTACAAGATGACATGGCATCAGAGAATTCAGGTAAAGATTCTGAAGATACTGGCAAAGACTTGCAAAAATAATTAATCCTGATTACTGTGAAATTACCAAATTCCCTTAGAGACCAACTTAAAATTCCTTTGGGCGACTTGATTCCAGAAAATCAAGCAACCAAGTCCAACATACTGCAACACATACCAAAAAACTCGTATGTAATTACAGTAGGTGATAGAACATCTGAAAAGATGATTAATTTTGGATTGATTCCGGCATTGCAAATCATTGATAATCAAGAAAAAAGACTAGAGCGCATACCCGTAAAATGTGATGTATCGACAGAACTTGTTTGTAACAACCCCGCAGCCGAGATCACCCCTCAAAGCATTGATGTAATAAAAAAAGCATTTGTTTCAAAAACACCTGTCAGACTTGTAGTGAATGGGGAAGAAGATCTTTTAGTAATTCCAGTATGCATCCATGCTCCAAAAGATGCAATAGTTATGTATGGTCAACCAAACGAAGGATTAGTTATAGTCAAAATAACTCCAGAAATTAGAAATAAAACACAAAGATTACTTGATTCTATGGAATAATTGATTCTAAGTAATTGGGGTATGATGAGACGGTGGCTGTATGATTGATGATTACACTACAAAATATCTGACCCTATTATTTCATTTTTGAAAATAAACTTTGATAATTCTTGGTTTTTAAATCAAGTTTTTTCATATTTTTAATCTATCTTTTTGTGAATATTGATAATGGTAATGTGGGTTTATTACATACTAAAATCGATTTGAAAATATAGTATGAAACAAATTACTAGTTTGTATATTGCTATAGGCGTAATTATTGGATTTAGTATCGCATTTGTTGCCTTTATGGAATCTCCAAAAATCCAAACCAGCGACGCAACATCTTCTGATGTCTTTCCAAAATTTGAAAATCAACATCCAAAAAAAATCTCGTATACTCTAATTGCACAAGATGCAGAAATCGAAGTCTCTAAGGGCGTGATAGCTAAAGTATGGACATACAACGGAACAATTCCGGCACCAACCTTGAGATTTACAGAAGGCGATGATGTTACAGTCAAATTTGTAAATAAAACCCCATATGCACACACCATTCATTTTCACGGTACTCATGATTCTGCAAACGATGGAGTCTTTCCACAAATAATGCCTGACGAGGAATACACATATCACTTTGTAGCCCAAGAAGCGGGACTTTTCATGTATCACTGTCATGCGTTTCCAACTTCTGAACATGTTAGAATGGGAATGTTTGGTACCATGATTATAGATCCTGCAATACGTCCAATGGATCCTGCAAGAGAATATTTCTTTACACTTAGTGAATTTGATCCAAACAACGCGCTAGAATATTTTACAAAATATTACCCACTTAATGGATACGCCAATCAATACATGGATGATAATTCAATCAAAGTTGTAAAAGGGGAGTTAGTTAGATTCTATGTTATTGGAATTGGTGGTGTCTTACCCTCACCATTTCATGTTCACAGTACAATTGCTAAAGTATATCCTTCAGGAATTTTGTGGAATGAGCCATATTTTGCTCAAACACATCTAATTGCAAATGGTGACACTGCAATAATTGAGGTAAAGTGGGATGAGCCTGGAATGTACTTTATTCATGTACATGGAATACAAGAGGAGCGTGGTTCCATGGCAACAGTTGAAGTATTGGAAAATGATTCTCTACTTTTATCCAAACAAACCCCAAGCAACAACAAGGGAAGTTACTCTATGATCCAATGGCAAGAAGACTTGATAAAATCATTGGAGCATCCAGAAATTATTAATTATGATAATTTGGGTGAGTCTGCTATTATTGATGCTGAAAAAATTCAAACAAATAATGTATCTATTGTAGAAAATTCCTGGAATCCAGATGTAGTAGATTCGTATTTCCCTTCATCCATTGAAATCAATTCTGGTACAACTGTTACCTGGGTAAATAACGACACGGTGATTCACACTGTCACTGATACTACAAAAACATTTGATTCAAAATTTATACAAGCCGGAGGGTCTTGGCAATATACATTTGAGGCCCCCGGTGAATATGCTTATCTTTGTACATTACACCCTTGGATGAAAGGCACTGTTAGCGTAATTGAAGCGTCTTCTCACTCGATGAAATAGTAAACTGGCCTATTTATCGGTAATAGCGCCCAGCCATTAAAATACAAAACATAATACACCAATCCTCGTACAAGAATTGACATTTTAGGATAAACACAGATTTTATGACAATTAGCTGTGAAACTTGATCCTGAACTAAAATTACAAATATTGGAAAAAATTGGAATCTACTCAAATCGTTTCTCTATAGCTGAACCTAAAATTCTACTAACCACCAAAGAAGTATTGGATATGCCAAAAGAAATGACTGAAGGTAGGAGAACATCTGCGTACAAGTACTATGGTGTGTCTTATCTGCAGCACGATCTTGTTTTTATTAATGTTAGAAAAATTCCAGATGAAAAGACTTTGGAAAATACTCTAGTTCATGAATTAATTCATATGAGATTTCCATATCTTGCACATGGTAAACGATTCAACAAGCTAGTCCGACAAGGTTTACGAGGAAAAACATTTTTGCCATATCATAAAAGAAAATAAATTCCCTCATTGATTTATATTTCCAAGCCTCAGGCAAGCCAATTGTAGTATGGATATACAACAAATTCTGCCCATTGGGGCGGCAATTGCTTCTTTCATAGTTGCTCTAGGCATAGTTACTTGGATTACAAAACAGCCTTCAGGTACTAAGGAGATGATGGAGATTTCAAATGCTGTCAAAGTTGGAGCAGCCGCATTTCTGAGAAGGGAGATGAAAATAATAATTCCAATAGCAATTGCACTTTCGATAATAATTGGGGCATTTATTGGATTTTCCAATGGGGTTGCATTTGCAGTAGGGGCAACACTATCTGCGGTTGCAGGGCTGATCTCATTAAAAATTACAGTTAAAGCTGCAGTGAGGGCTGCCCATCTAAGTAGTAGTGGTCTTGGTAAGACATTTGCAATGGCTTTTAGAGGTGGAGCTACTGTGGGTTTGGCAGTTCCAGCAATGGCACTCTTGGCAATTACTGGGCTTTACATGGTATTTCCTAATCCAATTACAATTGCTGGTGTTGGTATTGGTGCAAGTCTAATTGCATTATTTATTAGAATTGGCGGTGGTATATTTACAAAAGCTGCAGATATGGGTGCAGACTTGGTAGGAAAAGTAGAAGCCAATATTCCTGAAGATGATCCTAGAAACCCTGCAACAATTGCCGATAATGTCGGAGATAACGTAGGTGATGCCGCAGGAATGGGTTCTGATGTTTACGAGTCTTACATTGTTACTATATTAGCTTCCTTACTTATTGCTGCGCTTATTGGTGCTCCTCAAATATTCATGTATCCAATTTTAATTGGAACATCTGGAATGATCGCATCAATCATCGGCATTGTCATAGTTCGTTCTAAAAATATTACAGATGTTATGAAACCCTTGAATGTGTCATTTTATGTTTCTGCTACCATTGCAATTATTTTGAATTTTATATTTACATATTATTTCATTGGACAAACAACTATCGCATATGCATTGTTTGGAACAACTGTAATTGGTGTGATTCTTGTTCCTGTGATTCAAAAGATTACTGACCGATATACAAATTACAAATACAAACCAGTTCAAGATATTGTTGAATCTGCAAAATGGGGATATGCATCACTTACACTGATGGGAATTATCAAAGGAATGCAATCCACAGGACCTTTCATGATTGCATTAATCATTGCAATTATTCTTTCATTTAGTATTGCTTCAAATGCTGCACCTGAAGGTACAGATCCAGTATTGTATGGAATATTTGGAACTTCACTAACTGCAATGGCTATGCTCAGTCTTGCAGGAATTGTCCTTAGCATTGATGCATTTGGACCAATTGCAGACAATGCAGGTGGAATTGTAGAAATGACAGGAATGGGCGAAGAAAACAGAAAAGTCACTGATGAAATTGATGCTGTAGGAAACACCACTAAAGCCGTAACCAAAGGATTTGCTATTGCCAGTGCTGGCTTGGCTGCGCTTGCCATGATACAGGCATTCCAATTTGAAGCTTCACACATTTTTGCAGGTGTTTTAGATTTGAATTATAGTTTGACAAATGTAACTATTATTGTTGGATTGTTAGTTGGTGGACTAATTCCATTTATTATTACTGGACAACTTATCAACGGTGTATCTCGGGCCGCAGGAAAAATGGTTGACGAAGTAAGACGACAATTCAAATCCGACTCTGGAATTCTTGCAGGAACATCAAAACCTGATTATGCAAAATGTGTAGATATTGCAACTGCTGCATCGATTAAGGAACTTTGGAAACCTGCAATCATTGCCATTGTCTCACCTATTGTCTTAGGCATTCTCTTAGGACCAACTGCTGTGGCTGGTTTATTGATGGGTGCAGTTGTCACTGGACTTCCACTGGCATATCACTTGGCAAATACTGGCGGTGCATGGGATAATGCAAAGAAACTAGTTGAGATGCAAGGTCATAAAGGAACTGAAATACACAAAGTAGCAGTTGTCGGAGATATTATTGGAGATCCTTACAAAGATACGGCAGGACCTGCATTAAACACTGTGATTAAATTGCTAAACACAATTGCTATTGTCTTTGTGTCCGCGTTTATTGCCATACTTGCAATCTAGTCCTCTATTACTAGAGTCAAATCTAATTCGTCAATTTGTGTTTGAATTGCTTTTTTCAAAACATCATTATGTTTTTTGCAGAATTTGAAATAGTCATCTGATGTTTGAAAACATCCACAAATCCATTTTGTTTTTTTGTCTCCCTCTACTGTCCATTTGGAATATCTGTTTTCTACCATGCTTTACAGAAAATAATTAACCTAAAAAATCTAGATCAACTGGGATGATTTAATGAAAAAGGAAAAAATGCGTTTTTAAGGACAACCTTCCATCTTTTGGATGAAATACCCTTTGTCCTTAATCGCGTTCTCTACTGGTGCAGGGGCTCCCTGTGAATGACAGAATTGACATTCATTGGTAGTCATCGCTGCGTCTGCTTCACCAACTGATTTTAGCC
>JAERMO010000001.1:0-33500 GCA_016844465.1 Nitrosarchaeum sp.
TTCATCAATCCAAGCACAATCTGTACATTTTATGGCATCTCGCATTTGAACTACTTTTCAACCACACTTTCTACACTTGGTATACAATACACCCAAATGTGGTTCTTCAATTGCTGCATGAATCGTACCATTTAGATGACTTAAAATTTTTAATGTAACGATATCATTTACCAAAGCTACATTTTTTTTTTCTGAGATTTCTTGTGGAGCAAACACACTCTACTTTTGATGTTGTTGGTTTACCGTTAATGTAATCAATTGATACTGCTATCATAGAAGACATAACTGCAGCTACTGTTCCTATTATCACATCCCCGATTTTTGGAATTGATAACATTTTTGGATGTTTAATGCTAGCAACTCGTGTTTCTTTATTGAGATCAATCTCTCCTACAGTAGCTGCGCGAACCACGTCTCCATCGTCAAAAGTGTTGTATCCTGTCTCATATTCTTCAATTGAAACTATTTTATCTCCAGGAAATGAAAAGGTCTCAGACATGCTGTATTTTTTCACGTTATGATTATAATTGTTTGTGGTTTAAAACAATCTTGGTAAACGATATAACTAGAAAAAGTTCAAAAAAATCATGAAAGCCCTAGTATATGATAGATATACTCTAGATGATGATTTTTCTAAAATTTTAAAAATTAAAGATATTCCTGAACCTAAAGCCAAACACGATGAAGTCATTTTCAAAGTAAAAAGTGCATCTCTGAACTATGACGATATCTGGGGAATGAGAGGAAAACCTTTAGCTGTACCTTTACCTCACATTTCTGGTACAGATGCTGCAGGTGAAGTAATTGCAATAGGTCAAAATGTCAAAAATATCAAAATTGGTGATAGAGTTGTTTCACATGGAAATATGTCATGTCGAATTTGTAAATTATGCACTGATGGAAGAGAATATGATTGTAGGCAGAGAAAAATTTGGGGGTTTGAAACGGGCCCGCTTTGGGGAGGATATTGTGAAATCACACATTTACCAGAAGTTAATGTTGTAAAAATTCCAGATAATGTTACTTATGATGATGCAGCTGCTGCCTCAATGACTTTGTTAACATCATGGCATATGTTAGTAGGAAGAACAAATATTCAACCAGGACAACTTGTTTTGATTATGGGGGGAGGTTCCGGTGTTGGAAATTATGGAATTCAAATAGCCAAGTTATTTGGTTGTACTGTAATTGCAACAGCGAGTCCGGATAAATTAGACAAATTATTGGAATTAGGAGCTGACTATGCTGTAGATCACAGAAAAGAAGATTGGCATAAGAAAGTTCGAGATATTTCTAAAAAAGTAATTAAACCATTTGGAGATACTCCTGGAGTAGATGTAATTTTTGAACATATTGGTGGCTCTCACTGGAACAAAGAACTGGCTTTGTTAAAGTATGGTGCAACAATTGTTACAACTGGAGCAACAACAGGTTATGATGCTAAAACAGATTTACGTCATATTTTTTTCAAAGGAATCAATATTTTAGGTTCCACCCAAGGTACTAGAGCAGAGTTAGAGCAAGCTTTGTACTGGATGTCTAAAGGTAAAATCAAATCTATCATTGATTCAGTATATTCATTTGAACAAGCTGCTGAAGCACATACGAAGATGTTAACTGGGCAAGGATTATTTGGAAAAATCTTAATGAAACCTTAATCTTTAATCAATGATGACTAATCCAAAAACTAATTCAATTTTAGATGAAGCGAATAGATTGTTTTTACAAGGTAAACTAAAAGAAGCAATTGGCTATTACGATGAAATTTTGAAGGAAAATCAAAATAACATAAGTTCTCTTAACAACAAGGGATACGCGTTGAGTAAATTGAAAGATTATGATGGTGCACTACAATGTTATGATCGTGCGCTTAAATTAGATCCTGGCGATATCTCTGTTTTAATAAATAAAATTTCATCTTTACGAAAAAAAGGTGAATTTAATGAGGCATTAAATTATTGTAATAATATTTTACACAATAATTCAAAATATAATATTGTATTGTATCATAAAGAGAGAATTTTGTTTTCTATGGAAAAATTTGAGGAATCCATCCTCATTTGTAATAGAATCTTAGAAGATTATCCCAATAATGGTGAGGTTCTTTTTGATAAATCTTGTAATCTTGCAATGCTATCCAGATTAGACGACGCACTTGACATACTTAAAATTGCAATATCACAAGGAATTCAATATAAGATCAAAGCAAAAAAAACTAAATCTTTTGAAAAACTAAAGAATAACCAAAGATTTCAAAAACTAATTTCATAATTCTATAGCCAATGTGGAATTTCCAAGTATCCTTCTATGTTTTCTTTTCTTAATATTTTTAATAATGCATTTGCCTGTGGTGTGGAAAGAACAGGTTTGTCAAATTGATTATCTGTAGAAATTCTTGGACATGCTACTTGAATGAATGCATCTATTCCCTTTAGATTTCTTAATCTATCATTTGTAATATCCGTCAACGCAAATAATTGAACACTCTTTCCCTCCTTTTCTAACTCTTTTTTGAATTTTAGAGCAAATACTTTGGATAATTGTCCTTCTTTGAGTCCAATAATTATTCCAAATGATTGCGCATCAGCAGCTTTGTAAATAGCAAGAGTTGCTTTCTTTTTTAATTTTTGAGCAAATTCTGTAACTTCTCTTACTTCATTAAAATAAGGATCTAAAACATATGTTGGCATATTGGTTGATAATGCGATTCCTGCAGCATGAAAATTACTTTGTCCTAAAAAGACATATGCGTCAACTTTATCTTTGAATTCAGTAGCGGGATAAAATTCACAGCCAAAGACTTGGCCATCGTTTAACTGCCCCTTACCTTTACCGATTTTCACTTGAATTCCTCCATCTGTTAGAATTTTATTTACTTTATCCATCTGAT
The DNA here is from genome assembly GCA_016844465.1 of Nitrosarchaeum sp. Taxonomy (GTDB): domain Archaea; phylum Thermoproteota; class Nitrososphaeria; order Nitrososphaerales; family Nitrosopumilaceae; genus Nitrosarchaeum. Next base: position 2,891 of record JAERMO010000001.1, read on the forward strand.
GCAAATGTTGACTATCTGTGACTAGCGATATTTTCTTTCCCCTAAGAAGGTCAACACATTTTTCTGCAACACTATCAAATTCAACATCATCATAGGCATCAATTAGAATTAGATTTTTCTCAAATGATTCTATGTTGATTGTGTGCCCTATATTGAATTGAATTTCTGCTCCTAATACTTTTGAAGCATTTGAATTCAGATCACATGTTCCCCAAGTGGTATCAGCTAAAACATATGCAGGAATGCCAAATTTTTTTGTAATGTTCATTGCTGCCTCTTGAACTTGAGGTAAAATTCCATCAGGACCGTTTAGGGACACTGATACAGGTTTTCTTGATTCAATTTCTCTGAAGATACGGTCTTCATCTATTACTATCAATTCCAGCTAAAAATATGCTGATATTAATTTAAACCAACTGTGCTACAACAACTAAAAATGTCTGCAATTCTACAACTCTTTTATGACTGATGCCCAAATACTTAACATTGGTTTTGATGACACAGATTCACGAAAAGGAATGTGTACTACTTTTCTTGCCTATAAAATAGTAGATTTACTCAAAAAACAAAATACGCAATTTCTTGATTTTCCAAAATTAATCCGATTTAATCCTAATATTCCTTGGAAAACAAGAGGTAATGGGGCTGTTTCCTTACGAATAAGGACAAAAAACTCACCAAAAATTAAAAATCAAATAAAACAACTCGTTGAAAAATATTCTGATATAAAAAATGGAGCAAACCCGGGTTTAGTTTTTTATGAAAATGAAACGATTCCAAAGCAATTTACTAAATTTAGTAAACTAGCTTTATGGCAATTAATAAACAGAAAACAAGCCAAAATATTTGCAACAAAAAACAACCTTGAATTTTTTTATCAAGGGAACGGACAGGGTTTGATAGGGGCTATTGGTGCTATAGGATATGATTTCAAAGATCATACATTAGAGCTATTAAGTTATAGGAAAAATTCTAAATTTGGAAAAAAGAGGAAACTCTTCACTCAAAGTGTAAAGATAATGCAAGAAAAAACATTTCCATATACCTTTAACAGCTTTGATGTAGAGAAAAATAAAATCTTGATCACTCCACACGGTCCAGATCCTGTTTTTTATGGAGTACGTGGTGAAAATGTAGATTCGTTATTACATGCAACAAAAATTTTGAAAACTGATGAAAAATTGGCGGGTTACATGATTTTCAAATCTAATCAAGGAACCGGCGATCATTTGAAAAATGAACTTAATATAAAAAATATTAAACCTTACGCTTCTGGAAAAATTACTGGGATTATATCAAGCGAAGCAAAAATTGTTAAAGGTGGTCATGTTTTTTTCTCTATTAATTCAGATGGACATGAATTATGGTGCGCTGTTTACAAACCAACTGGAATGTCTTCTGTAGCATTGGGTCTGATTAAGGGAGATAAGGTCTGTGTTGGCGGTGGAATTAGAAAAGCTTCAAAAAATCATCCTAGAATTCTAAATCTCGAATTTATAGATGTTATCTATCTTGAAAAAAATCTGGTAAATTCTAATCCTTTATGTAACAAATGTAATAAAAAAATGAAATCAAAAGGAAAGAATCAAGGTTATCAATGCATTAAATGCAGTAAAAAATCGACAAACAAAATCATTTTAGAAATTCCTCGAACTATTAAAAAACAATTGTTTCTTCCTAATGTTTCTGCACATAGACATCTTAGCAGACCATTGCAAAGAATTGGAAGAGTTAACAAGGAATCTAAATTTGATGAATCTCTTTCGTGGTTTCATGTATATAGAAATTGAATAGCGGGGAGTAGATTTGAACTACTGAACTGCGGGTTATGAGCCCGCCGGGATGACATAGCCCTATAAAGTCTGACTTCCCCACCCCGCTGATTCAAGAATGAGCACGAGCCGTATATACGCTTTATCAAATTCTTGAAAGTAATTAATAGGATTTGAGTTGATTCATTTTTTGTGGACAAAAAACTTAGAATCGCTGGAATTATTGCAGCACTGGCATTTTCAATATTTATTTTGACATCTCCTTCTGCTCCTCTGCCAATTCCAGAACCACTTTCATTAAAATCTGAAAATAACTCTGTAAATATTTTAGCCGAAAATTTTGATAAACCGCGTTCCATCGCAATTTCAGACAACCGAATTTTTGTTACAGAAAAAGATGGCCTTATTAGAGTTGTTCAGGATTATCGCTTACTTGAAGAGCCACTAGCTACTTTACGTCCCGCAAATGTATTTGATGGTGGATTATTAGGAATTGCACTTCATCCTGATTTTTCAAACAACCATTTCATCTACGTTTTTTTAACTTATGAAGAAAATAATGAACTTTGGAATAAAATACTACTAATTACTGAATCTGACAATAAACTAAAAGACGCAAAAACTATTTTTGACAAAATCCCTGGTTCCAATTTTACAAATGGAGGATTTTTAAAATTTGGTCCTGATAAAAAATTATACGTGGGAACTGGAACCGTTTCTGAATCCTCTCATCTGCCACAGAATCTTGATTCGTTATCTGGAAAAATTTTAAGATTAAATGATGATGGCACTATTCCTGATGATAATCCTTTTCCAAATTCTCCTGTGTATTCTTTAGGACATAGAAATCCTCAAGGAATGACTTGGGACAATATGGGCAACATGTATCTGGCTGAACTTGGGCCTGAAAAAAACGATGAGATTAATCTTATTAAGCCAGGAAAAAATTATGGTTGGCCTGAACAACAATGCTCAGGTGACAAAAAATTTGAAGATGCAATTATGTGCTATGATCCAAGTATTGAACCTGGAGGTATACTGTTCTATTCTGGTGATAAAATAAACTTGAAGACATCTTTTGTAATGGCTTCACTAAAGGCTACTAATCTATATCAACTAGATTTTGCTGATGGTCTAAATTCTCAAAAAACAATTCTAAGCGGAGTTGGACGTATACGCGATGTAGTTGAAAGCACAGATGGAAGTCTCTATTTAATAACTTCCAATACCGACGGAAAAGGCTTTCCAGATGCAACTGATGACAAGTTATTGAGGATACTAAAATGAGTGATTCAGCAATTTCAAAATTCTTTGAGAAAACTCGAAAAGAGAGATTAGATATTGTAGCTGATTTTGCAAATTTATCTGCCGAAGAATTAAAAATTTTACAAAGCAGCGATGGTGGAATTTCTTTTGAAAAAGCTGATAAAATGGTAGAAAATGCAATTGGTACTTTCTCTTTGCCTTTGGGAGTTGCAACTAACTTTAAAATTAATGGAAAAGACTATCTTGTTCCAATGGTAATTGAAGAGCCATCAGTTATTGCTGCTGCATCTAAAGGTGCAAAAATTGCAAGAATTAGAGGTGGATTTGAGGTTGCAGCTGATCAATCTTACAGTACTGGTCAAATTCAATTATTGGATGTTGATATTAATTCGGCAGTTAAAAAAATTCAAGAAGCCAAAAAAGAAATTCTTGAACTTGCAAATTCAAAAAGTAATACATTATCAAAAATGGACAAGGGTGCAAAAAAAATATCTTGTAAAGAAATTGATACTCCTTTAGGAAAAATGCTGATTGTTGAACTCTTAATTGATGTCGGTGACGCAATGGGTGCAAATGTGACAAATACAATGTGCGAAGCTGTTTCACCTCTCTTGGAAACTATTACTGGAGGAAGAGCATTATTACGTATACTGTCAAATTATTCAATATCTAGAATCGCTAAAGCAAAAGCTGTCTTTGATAAAGAAGCAATAGGAGGAGAAGAAGCCGTTGATGATATAATTTTAGCATACCAATTTGCAGACAATGATGTTTACAGAGCTGTTACTCACAACAAGGGGATCATGAATGGTATCATAGCAGTAGCTAACGCAACAGGCCAGGACAGTAGAGCTATTGAAGCAGCTGCAAATGCATATGCTGCCAACTCTGGCAGATATCGCTCTCTTAGCAAATGGTCTAAAGATGATGAGGGAAATCTTGTTGGCTCTTTGGAATTGCCCTTATCTGTTGGAATTGTTGGAGGAATTATCAATGTTCATCCAATTGCTAAAATCTGTGCAAAAATCCTGGGCGTTTCTTCTGCTTCTGAACTTGCAGGTATAATGACAGCTACTGGGCTGGCTCAAAATTTTAGTGCTATTAGCGCATTAGCTACTGAAGGAATTCAAAAAGGCCACATGAGACTACATGCTAGAAATTTAGCTGCCTCTGCAGGAGCAAAACCTGATCAAGTAGATAAAATTGTAAAGCAAATGATTAAGGAAAAGAAAATTTCACTTGACAGGGCTAAAGAATTACTAGATGACATTTAAACATCCTTATTATTATAGATAAAAAGTGAAAAAACCAGCAATGTCTCAGGTAAAATTTGCAATACCAAAAGGCAGTCTTGAAGAAGCAACCTTCAAAATTCTTGAGAGATCTTGGACCAAAGTTCACAGAGAAAGCAGAACATATCGGGTATACCTGGATGATCCAAACATCATTGTAAAAATGCTTAGACCTCAAGAAATTCCCACACTAGTATCTGAAGGATTGTATGATGTTGGTATTACTGGTAAGGATTGGGTTGCTGAAACTAACGCTGATGTTGAACCAATATTGGATTTAGAATATGGAAAAATTAGACTAGTTGTTGCATTTCCTGACAAATATAGTTACAAAAATCTTGATGCAATGATAGCCGATTATGCTAAAAAGAAAAAAATCCTCCGTATCTCATCTGAATATCTGACCACTGCATCAAAATTTCTTAAACAATGTAAATCGTATAAAAAATATTATGGTACAAAAGATCCGTTAATTGTTACGCCTTGGGTTAGACTTGGAACAAATAAGAGTGTTCAAATTCATTTATCATTTGGTGCAACAGAAGCAAAACCACCTGAAGATGTTGATGCAATAATGGATGTCACTGAGACTGGAACAACACTAAAGCAAAATAAATTAAAGATTGTTGATGAGGTTCTTACATCTACTGCTCATTTGATTGTTAACAAAAAATCTCTGAGGGATCCGCAGAAACGTGAAAAAATATTTGATATAGTAACTTTGATGCGAGGTGCTGTACATGGACGAAAATATCTTCATATTTATCTTAATGTGGAAGAAAAGAATCTGAAAAAACTCTTAGAACAGATACCTTCTCTAAAAAAACCGACAATCAGTCCACTAAGTGAAAAAGGATGGTATGGAATAAACACAGTTATCAAAAAAGAAGACTTTCACAAAATAATCCCGAAACTAAGGAAGATTGCGCAAGGATTAGTAGTTCACGAACCACGACAAATTCTAGAATTAGAGGAGATTAAACGTGATGAAGAAAATTGATGAAAATAATTCAAGTTACTGATGTTGAAAAATTTGCAGCAAAAATATTGCCAAAACAATTACAAAAAAACAAGTCTATAGTAGATTCTATCTTAAAAAACGTGCAGAAAAATGGAGATTCAGCAATAAAAAAATACGAGCAAAAATTTACTGGTGTTCAGATTGCATCCTTACGTATATCTCAAAAGGAAATAAACAATGCATTTTCCAAAGTATCAAAAAACGAAATATCTGCCATACGTCTAGCTAAATCCAGGCTAGAGAAAACTGAATCAATTGTCAAATCTGTTCTAAAAAATAAAAATATCAACACGGATGGAATTAAAATTTCAAAAAAATTTGAACCCATACAAAGTGTAGGGTGTTATGTTCCAGGTGGTTTGGCAAGATATCCAAGTTCAGTTATAATGTCTGTAATTCCTGCAAAAATAGCTGGAGTGAAAAGAATTGTAGTTGTATCTCCTCCTAATTCTGATGGAACAATTGATTCACTAACTCTTGTAGCTGCAGATATTTGCGGCGCAAACGAAATTTACAGAGTTGGAGGAGCTCAGGCAATTGCCGCATTATCATTTGGTACCAAATCAATATCTAGAGTAGACAAAATAGTTGGACCAGGTGGGTCATTTGTAACAATTGCCAAAACAATGGTTAGTGACAAAACAGCAATTGACATGCTTGCAGGTCCTACTGAATTAGGAATTATTGCAGATGCATCAGCAAATCCACGCTATGTTGCACTTGATCTTATCTCTCAATCAGAACACAGTACTGATACCTTTTGTTATTTGATTACAGATTCAAAAAAACTTGCAAAATCCGTAGATAAAATTATCATTGAATTATCCAATAAAATTAAAAGAAAAAATATCGTAAAAACTAGTCTTAAACAAAATGGATTCATTGCTATTTGCAAGGATAAATCTGATATGATAAAACTTGCAAACGAATTGGCTCCTGAGCACCTGCAAATTATGACAAAAGATCCTCATACTTTTGCATCAAAAATTACATCATCAGGATTAATTCTGTTGGGAAATGATACTCCGTCATCGGCAAGTGATTATCTTTTAGGCTCAAATCACATTTTACCTACAAACGGATTTGGTAAAACTAGAGGCTCACTCTCAGTTTTTGACTTTATCAAAATCAATACTCAGGTATCTGCTTCAAAATCAGTTTTGTCAAAAATTTCAAAATATATGGAAATATTTACCAACGCAGAAGGACTTCCAAATCATTATGAAGCAGTTAGAGGTAGAATGAAATGAAAAATGATTGGTTCGAAAAAAAAATCAAAGAATTTTCTTCAATTGGAGGATATCAAAAACCAGAACTAATTCCTGATGCATTAAAACTTGATTCTAATGAAAACTATGTAATTTCTAAACAATTTCAACAAGATATAATTACAAATGCTCAAAAAAATTCTGATGTCAGGGAATATCCTCTAGGTGGGATAGAACGTCTAATTGATCAATTATCAAAATTTCTTGACGTACCATCTTCTATGATTGGAGTTGGAAACGGTTCTGACCAAATACTGGATTTGATACTTTCAAATTTTGCATCAAAACACACCAAAGTCCTTACATCAAATCCAACCTTTGGATTTTTTGAAGAAAGATGTAAGTTATATTCAATTCCAATGATTGCAATTCCTTTCTCAAGTGATATGAAATTAGACATTAAAGAATTTTTTAACCAGTCAAAAGATGCTGATATCTTGTATCTTGATTCTCCAAACAATCCGACTGGTTTTCAGTTTAATAAAAATGAGTTAGAAAAATTAGTAAATTCTTTTGATGGGATGGTAATTATTGATGAAGCATATGGTGAATTTGGAGATTATTCTCTGGCTGATATGGTAAAATCGCAAGAAAATCTAATTGTTGTGCAAACACTCTCAAAATCATTTGGCTTAGCTGGACTAAGATTAGGATATTTCATTGCAAATAAAAAATTCACAGATGCGTTTAATCAAGTCTTACAATATCCATATCCAGTTAGCACACTTACAATTGAATCAGGAATTCTAGCTCTGAAGCAATCTGATCAAATGAAAGATGCCGTTGAAATAATCAAAGAAGAGCGGCAAAGAATTATTGAAAACCTTAGAAAGTATGACACCTTTGAAGTCTTTGATTCCAAGGCTAATTTTGTGCTCTTTGATGCTCACGGTTCTTACAAAAGAGTCTATGATGCACTTGCCGAACAAGGTATATCGATTAGAAAATTAGGAAAAATTGGAAAACACGGAGGCTGTCTCAGGGTTACAGTTGGAACAAAAGAAATGAATTCCAAATTCTTGCTTGCAATTCGTGATTTGTTAGGATAATGTTAAGAAAAAAGCAATCAGGAATCTACATGGATGATTCTGTTTCAAATGATCTATTCTCTTCAGATGGAATTATCTTTGATTGCGATGGCGTTTTAATAGATGTTGCAAAGTCTTATGATCTCACAATAAAGAAAACAACAGAATATGTTTTAGAAAAATTTTCTCAAATCACTGACAGTATTGAAATTGACTCAAAAATTATTGATGGATTCAAATCAACTGGTGGATTTAATGATGAGGTTGATGTGACATACGCTTCAATTCTATCTATAATATCTGCAAAAAAATTAAACAAAAAACAAGATCAATTCATCTTTGATGTAATATCTAATGCAGATTCTTCAGGAATTGTGTCTGTAGAAAAATATCTCAAGGGACTTGTTGATATTAGTGACATAAAAAATAAATTATCATATCCTGGAACCCACCATGAAAATCCGTTATACCAAATCTTTGATCAAATTTTTTATGGCCCAGAGTTATACAACAAACTCTTTAAACGCCAATCTAAATTTTCAGAGCCTGGCCTGATAAAAAATGATATAGTTTTGGTAAATTATTCTCTAGTTAAAAAACTCGAAAAAAAATTTATTTCAAAAATCTCGATTGTAACTGGACGGGGAAAAGAATCAGCCAGATACTCTCTTGACAAATTATTAGAAAAATTTGATCTAACCCATTCTGTATTCTTGGAAGATGAGCCAAGGGAAATGGCAAAACCTAATCCTGAATCACTGATTCGCTCAATCAGAGGTATGAACAGTAATCATTGCATTTACGTTGGAGATTCAATGGAAGATTTTATCATGGCAAAAAAGGCTACCGCGCAAGGCTACAAAACCACTTTTTGCGGAATTATTGGAACCAGCAAAAACCCTCAAAAAAAATTAGAGTTATTTCAGCGTAATGGGGCTACATTGGTCTTGGAATCTATTAATTCTCTTCCGAATATCTTAAATTTAGATTAAGACAAAGCAGATCTTCTGTGAAAAATATGACTCCAAGAAAAAGTTCCATAAACCGCAGTACAAAAGAAACCAACGTATCTGTATCTGTTAATCTGGACGGATCTGGAAAAACTGTAATTAATACAGGAATTAATTTTCTCGATCATCTGATCACAGCCTTTGGAAAACATGGAATGATGGATCTTAAAGTTGAGGCAAAATCAAATGATAACATTGAACATCACTTGATTGAAGATACTGCAATTACTTTGGGTTTGGCCATTGACAAAGCTTTGGGAACTAGAAGCGGCATCACCAGATTCAGCTATGCATCCGTACCGATGGATGAATCTCTAGCCGAAGCTTCAGTTGATCTAGTCAAAAGACCTTTCTGGAAATTAGTATTATCAATTAAAAGAAATAATATTGAAGATATTTCAAAAGAAGACCTAGAGCATTTTTTCCAGTCGCTGCTTCAAAATCTAAACAGCTGTGTACACCTTACTGTAAAGTATGGTGACAATGATCATCACAAAGTTGAAGCTGCTATAAAATCACTTGCAGTAGCATTTAGAATTGCGTCTTCATATGATAAAAAACAAAAAGGAATTCCAAGTACAAAAGGTTCAATGTAAATGGTAAATCTGGCAATCTTTGATTATGGAGCTGGAAATATTTTCAGCCTAAAGAATTCACTTGAAAAATCAGGAGCTACAGTAGATGTAATTACTAGTTTTGACAAGCCAAATATCTATTCTGGATTATTACTTCCCGGAGTCGGAAATTTTGATCCTGCAGTAAAAAGCATCCGCCAATACTCTAAAACTGATTTTAAAGATTTTGTCAAAGACAGTACTCCTGTTTTAGGAATTTGTCTTGGATTGGAAATGTTTTTTGAAAAAAGTGAAGAAGGCCATGAAAAAGGATTAAGTGTAATCGATGGTGAGGTAATTATTCTTCCACCATCAATGAAGGTACCACACATGGGGTGGAATAATTTGGAAATAAAAAAATCTGGAAAAATACTAGAAGGAGTAAAAGATGGCTCTTGGGTTTATTTTGTCCATTCTTATCGTGTAAAACCTGTTAATGATGATATAATTACAGCAGAATCTGACTATGGAATAAAGGTGCCTGCAGTAATTGAACAAAACAACTTTTTTGGAACTCAATTTCATCCAGAAAAATCTAGCAAAGTTGGAAAAATCATAATCGAAAACTTTCTTGCAGTGTGTAAAAAATGAAAATTATTCCTGCAATTGATCTAATGAATGGACAAGTGGTGCGACTTTACAAGGGAGACCCAAACCAAAAAACTGTGTATGGTGACAATCCAATTGAGATTGCTAAAAGATGGGAGTCAAATGGGGCAGATATGCTACATTTAGTAGATCTCGATGCAACTCTGGGAATGGGTTCAAATCTATTACTGATTAAAAAAATTATCAAAGAAATTTCAATTCCAATTCAGGTTGCTGGTGGATTGCGAGACGAATCAGTTATAGTTGATATGGCAAAAATCTCTAGTAGAGTGGTTTTGGGAACTTTGGCATTCAAAGATAAACTCACATTGAAAAAATTATTGTCAAATTTAGGATCTCAGAAAATTGTAATTTCAGTTGATCACAAAGACGGTAAAATAGTAATAAATGGATGGCAAAAAAGAACCGGAATTAAACTAATTGAGGCAATGCAAGAATTCATTGCCATGGGATTTTCAGAATTTTTGCTAACAAATGTTAGTCGCGATGGCACGTTAGAGGGACCGGATTTAAAATTTTTAGAGCAAGCTTGTCAATTACACAATGCAAACGTAATTGCAAGTGGTGGAATTTCAAATATAACTGATATCAAGAGTGTAAAACAAAAAAATGCGTTTGGAGTAATATTGGGCAAAGCACTTTATGAGAATAAAATTTCAATTGAGGAGGCAAAAAAACTTTCATGACTCTAACTAAAAGAATTATTCCCTGCCTTGATGTAAAAAACGGTAGAGTAGTAAAAGGCCTTCACTTTGAATCAATTAAAGATGCAGGGGATCCTGTAGAATTGGCTGCAAAGTATAGTAATGAGGGAGCAGACGAATTGGTATTTTTAGACATTACTGCATCTGATGAACAAAGAGAAACAATCAAGGATCTGGTTAGAAAAGTTGCTACAGTAATAGATATTCCATTTACAGTCGGCGGCGGTGTGAAATCTCTGGAAGATGCTCGAAATATACTGCTTAATGGAGCTGACAAGGTTGGTATTAACACTGGTGCCATAAAAAATCCACGAGTAATTACTGAATTAATGCAATTATTTGGACGACAATGTGTTGTAGTTGCAATTGATGCAAAAAAGAATTTTGATCTAAAAAATGACGTAAATATTTTTTCTGAGAATGGAGGAGAATTTTGGTTTGAGGTCTTCATTTATGGTGGTAAAGAAGCAACAGGAATTGATGCTATAAAATGGGCAAAAGAGGCTGAAAAACTAGGGGCAGGAGAAATTTTGCTAACTAGTATTGACAAAGATGGTACAAAGGATGGTTATGATATTTTGTTAACTAGGGAAATTGTTAATTCTGTGTCAATTCCGGTGATAGCTTCAGGTGGATGTGGTAAACCTGATGACATGGTAGATGTTTTTCAGAAAACAAATGTAGATGCTGCTCTAGCTGCTTCCATATTTCATTATCAGACTCATGGAGTAAATGGAGTAAAGATGCATCTTAAAGAGCGAAAAATTCCTGTAAGAATATAAGAGATATCATGTGATTTGAAATATTGCAAAAATCAATTGATGAAATAGATTTTGAAAAAGGTGATGGATTGATTCCAGTTATAGTTCAAGATGTAAATACCAAAGATGTTCTTACACTAGCTTACTCTAACAAAGAATCACTTGAACTAACTAGAAAAACTGGCAACTCTTGGTTTTGGAGTCGTTCTAGAAACAAACTCTGGATGAAGGGAGAAGAATCTGGCAACACACAAAAAGTCAAAGAAATTCTTGTGGATTGTGATTCTGATGCAATTATTTATCTTGTAGAACCATCAGGGCCTGCATGTCATACGGGCGAAAAACTTTGTTTTCACAATAATTTAATAAAATAATTTAACATACTGGTTCAACATCTGTTCCAGGAACGATATCTTTAGTCATCTCAAAATACAAATTTGGATAGTCTGTTCCTCTGAAAACTACTGCCCACTTTCCTGTAATATCATCTACTGAGCATATTCCTCTGACTTTGGAAATTTGAGGATCTATGTAATAATTGAACTCCGGTTTTGCTATTCCATCAAATGGTATTGTAAGATATACTGAATAATGTGTACTGTTTAACGGTCTCATAAAAGCCACTTCGCCTTTTTCATTTGCGTTTAATCCACCAATTACTAGGAAGATTTTTTCACCTATGGCGTATTTACTTCGGTCAATTTGAAAGGGGCCTGAAGTTTGCCATTCTCTTTCCTTTGGAGAATAATCCTTTTCTAAATTAATTTTCTCAATATCATCAATTTTTTTTTGAATCTCTGAATTTTTCTCAGTAGAATTTACATCTCTATCTGGTAAATCGACTTTAATTGCATCTGGGCTTTGATTTAGTAAAACTATAGCTAAAACAACTACAATTCCAATTACTACTGGGATGATTATAATTGGACCATTTTTCATATATCTGATCTCCTAAAAATCTCTAAAAACCTTACTGATAATTGGAAAATTCATTAAAAACTGATTATTCCAAATTTTCTTCAAAAATTCGGTTACCTTATAGTTTTATGAATACAGGTAAAAATATCGGTATATTTTTAATTCATGAAGTTAAGTATTACTTAACTTGATATTAGGATTTTTTATGTATCTTATAAAAGGAGCAATAGATCTTGGCTAGAACATCATTACAGTGCAGGGAATGCAAAAAAGAGTATGAAACTGCTTTCAAATATATCTGCGATGAGTGTTTTGGGCCGCTAGATGTAAAATATGATTTTCCTCCAATTTCAAAAAATACATTTTCAAATCGTGAGCATACATACTGGAGATATTTTGAATTATTGCCAATAGAGCAAAAATCTAACATTGTCAGTATTGGTGCTGGAATGACACCTCTTATCAAGGCAGACAATCTTGGAGAAAAACTGGGCCTCAACAACCTCTATATCAAAAATGATTCTGTAAATCCTACATTTTCATTTAAAGACAGACCAGCTGGCGTTGCCGTGTCAAAGGCAAAGGAATTTGGTTTGTCAGCAGTTGGATGTGCATCCACTGGTAATTTGGCATCAGCAACTGCGGCCCATGCAGCAAAAGGTGGATTTTCATGTCATGTATTTGCACCAAGTAATATTGAGATGGCAAAAATTGCTCAAGCACTTTCTTATGGTGCAAACTATATTGCAGTGGATGGAACATATGATGATGCAAATAGAATAGCTGCACAAATTGGTGATAGCAAAGGAATTGGAATTGTAAATATTAACATGCGTTCCCACTATGTGGAAGGCTCCAAAACCCTTGCATATGAAGTGGCTGAACAACTTGACTGGCACGTTCCTGATCAACTCATAGTTCCAGTTGGAAGTGGTGCAATGCTAAATGCAATTTGCAAAGGATTTGAAGAACTTGAATCAGTATCATTGCTAAACAACGTATCAAACATGCACATGATTGCAGCCCAGCCACATGGATGTGCTCCAATAGTCGATGCATTTAAGAAAAAATCAAAGGAAGTTATTCCAGTAGAGTATCCAGATACCATTGCAAAGAGTTTGGCAATAGGTGATCCTGGAGACGGTAGATATGTTTTGAAAAGATTGGCACAGTATAATGGATTTGCAGAGGAATGCAACAACAAGGAAATTTTAGATGCAATATTGCTTTTGGCTCGGACTGAGGGAATATTTACAGAGCCTGCAGGAGGAGTTTCTGTGGCTATACTTCAAAAAATGGTAGAACAGGGAAAGATTGACAAAAATGACAAGGTAGTATGCTATGTTACTGGAAACGGACTAAAGGCAACTGAATCAATAATGACAGTTTTGCAAAAACCCAAAGTAATGAAAGCAGACATTGCTCAAATATCGGCGGTAGTAAATTAATGGCAAATATTACATTTACAATTCCATCTGTATTAAATCAGGGTGGAGGAGAGAAAAAAACAGAGATTGCAGCCGACTCGCTAACTGATGCATTTGCAAAATTATCTAAAATAATGGGTGATGATTTTAAGAGAAGGGTATTGGAAAGCGATGGCACTCCACGTTCCTTAATAAATATTTACATTAATGGAAAAAATGCAAAGTTTTCTGCCGGCATGGAGACTGTTCTAAATGACGGCGATGAGGTGTATATTCTACCTGCAGTTGCTGGCGGTTCTGGAGAACTATCTGCCAAAGAACTAGACAGGTATTCCAGGCAGGTAATGCTTGAAGAGATTGGATATGGAGGACAATTAAAACTAAAAAATGCAAAAATATGCGTTGTTGGAGTTGGGGGATTGGGCAATCCAATTACCACCCGACTAGCGGCTATGGGTGTCGGCACTCTGCGAATTGTAGATAGAGATGTAATTGAATTATCAAACTTACATCGCCAGACAATGTTTGATGAATCTGATGTCGGTCAAGTTAAAGTTGAAGTTGCTGCAAAGAAACTGCAAAAACTAAATCCTGATTGTAAAATAGAGGCACTAGCTATTTCAGTAAATGACTATACCGCACTTGAAGTGGTGCAAGGCTGTGATGTGGTAATTGATGCACTAGATAGCGTCAATGCAAGATATGCGTTAAACAAGGCATGTGTAAAGTTTGGAATTCCATTTGTGACTGGCGCTGCAGTAGGAGTGTCAGGTCAGGTATTTACCATATTGCCTGGAACCAGCGCCTGCTACCATTGTATGTTTCCTGCCCTTGATGAGGAATCAATGCCTACATGCAGTATTGAAGGAGTTCATCCATCAATACTCTCTATTGTTGGGGGAATTGAAGTTGCCGAAGCAGTCAAGGTGATTATGGGAAAAAAGCCTAGTTTGTCAGATAAAATCTTGCATATTGATATTGAAAATCTAGATTTTACCAGCACACGTACATTTAGAGCTGAAGAGTGCCCAGTATGCGGTTCTGGTAAATCACCAGAAGTGGTAAAAGAAGAATTAATTTTAGAGGAATTGTGTGGCAGAAACCGCGGTAAAAGGACATTTTCTATTACTCCCACTGGAACATTTGATCTGGATGTGCATTCAGTAATTAGTTTAGCAAAGGAAAGGGGATTCCTAGTAGAGAATCAAGGTGAATTTGGTTTGTCATTGCGAACAAATGACATTTCTGTTAGTTTTATGAAAAAAGGTTCGGCTGTTATAGTTGGACCAAAAGACGAGCAAGATGCCATATCTCTGTATAATGATTTGCTAGGAAAAATTTCAAAACCAGCAAATTAATTATCTACTGGAATAAAATAATTTTATGAACAAGATGATTCTATTTGGATTTGTTTTTCTTTTATTTCCTTTGAATAGTTCCTTTGGTGCAACTCAAATGTTTGGCAATAATGTTATCTTTGTATTTGTGCAGACAACTGTAAGAAACGCTGATGGGCAACTGGTAGTGTATTTGGAATCTGCAAAATTCACCGATCTTAATTTGAGTGCCATTGAATCATTTTTAGATTTTGAGGCATCACGCGGAAAGGATCCAGTAATTACAATTGATGGAGGCCAATATCAGGTGATACGACGGGTACAATCACAGACATTTGAGACTGAAGATCTAGTAGCAAGTACCATTTTATCTGATAATGTGGATGGAAAACCTGTTTTGCTTGCAAGATTTGCACATGATGGATATACTGCCATTCCAGGTGATACTCTGGAATCAATGTGGACTTTTATTCGACCTGTCGCTTAGTAACACTCCAACTCCTATTGCAAAAAACACTACCAGTGGCACAAATCTGTATGGCTGATTTGTCTGGTTTGTAAAGCCTGTAAGTATTGGAGCAATTAAGAGCATTCCTGAAATAAACAACATCATTGATTCACCGTGTTTTACTCCGTGTCTTGATACAATGAATAGACCTATTATTAATGGAATCATAAATAATATAATTAATCCGTCAAATCTTAATTGATTTGCAAATGATACAAATCCCATCCAAAATTCTTTAGAATTAAATTCTTCTTGAGTAGCTTCACCTGATGATTTTCCTACGGCTGCAACTCCACCAACTAAAATTATTCCTACAACTATTCCTACAGTTATCATTTTTTGTCTTTTAGATATGTTGCTCCTTAAAATAAAATAAATTGACATTGGTAGAAAAACTGCAGTTAGTGCCTTGGAGAATATGGACACTAAATATGATATGGGAGATAATGGCCAAAATCTGTAAGCTGCATACAATGATACAAGATAAAACAAAATCCAGAAATTATCATATGTTACTGATGTATCATATGTCAAAAATACACTACTTTGCATCAAAATTACTACTGAAATTATTCCTGCAAATCTTTTGTTTGTGATTGTCTTTGTAAGAAAATAAGTTGTAATTAGTAGAGATATGCTTGCGAGTAGTGGGATTACTTTATAATTTCCAAACAGAACCATTGAAGACTTTAGGAAAAAATATTTTACGTGCGGTTCAAAGTTTGTGATTTGATCTGGCGACCATGTCTCTAAACGATCCTTTACTCCCTGATAATCTTTTAGTGTTTCTTCTTTTAATAATTCTCCCACACTGGCAGCAGTGTAGATTATCAATAATACTAGTAATACAATGAACGCATATTTTTTTGATATTTCAAAAGAGAAAATTTTTTTAAAAATTGATGATAGAAAATTTGGTAGCCTATTTTTAAAATATAGAAATCCCAGTGCAAAAATAATAATATTTGATACTATTACTCCACCTGACCATACTCCTGTTTCATAGGGGTCAGGCGTAACTGGATCTATTCCAGGAATTTTCACAGTATCAGATGCTAGAATTAATGCTGGAAATATTACAGAGACAAAACTAATTACTACAATTGATATAGAAAACAGAAATACAATCCACGATATCAAATTTGAGCCTGATTTGTGTACTGGATCGTTTTTTTTCGCCAAATCTAAATGGATAATTTCATTTTAATATAATAAATCATTGTACATTTTTACAAGTTTTTCATAAAATACTTCTTGATTATATTTTGTCTTTAGCAACACATTGCCATTTTTACCCATTCTTTGTGACTCTTCTGGGTTTTTTACTAGTTTTAGAATATATTCTGCCCATTCACTTTCATCATTTGGATCTAGAACATATCCAGTATCTCCATGAGTAATAATATCTGACATTGGTTTTAGATCTGATACTAGAACTGGTCTGTTTTGTGCAAATGCTTCTAGGATTACAAGCCCAAATCCTTCACAAAGGCTTGGAAATAATAATGCATTTGATTCTGCAAGAAGCTTGGATTTTTCTATTGGTGTTACATAACCCATAAAAATTACATTATTTTTTATTTTTTTTGCAATTTCTTGCAATGTTGTTTTATGTGGACCGTCTCCTGCAATTATTAATTTAACATTTGGATATTCTTTTATAACAATATTTAATGCGCGTAAAATTACTTCGACATTTTTATAAAAAACTAGCCTGCCCAGATAGACAAATTGTTCTTTTTTTATCTCCATCTGTATTAATTCTTCATCTTCAATAGTATTTGGAATTACACAAATTGGTTTTTTTGCTCCAATACGTATTATGTCATTTCTTGTTGCCTCACTTACAGTATGTATACAGTCAAATTTGAATCGCATCATTAACTTTTCAAAAAATGGAACAAGCATTGCGTTTGTATATGATACACGTGACTGTTTTGCCCATTTCTTCCAAAAATTCTTGTCATATGTAGAAAATATATCATGAATTGTTGTAATATGTGGAACTCTGGTAATTGATGAGATTAATGAACCTGCAAGAGCTGGTGAGAAATTATTTGAATGAATGATATCTATTTTTTCTTTTTTTACAATTGACGTTCCCTTCCTGTAGGCATTAATGACATATTGTATATTTTCTAAAAAAGATGGGGGAAGACCTCCTTTGTATTCCAGTGAAGGTTTTACTGTAATAATTTTGAGATTGTCAGTCTCTTGGTATTTTTCGTGTTTGACATTGTTTGTAATTACCCATACTTTATGCCCATTTTTTGCAAGATTATTTGCAATTGTCTTAAAAACATATTCTCCACCGCCTTTTGTGGTAGAAAAAAACTGTGACAGTAAAAGTATATTCAATATTTTGAATCTAAATTAGAATGATTTGAGGGTGTCGGTATGATAAATCATTATATTGTATTCTCTGATTTTGTTTTGTAAATGATTACCTTGTCTGACTTGGAAAAATTTGATCCAAGTGGAATGTATAAGATTTATGACCAGTGGCCGGAAATTGCCAAAAAAGCTTATGAATCAAATTATGATGAGGTAGCATTTAATGGAATTGATCATATAGTATTTGCTGGAATGGGTGGGTCTGGTGCAATAGGAGATTTGTTTTTTTCAATTTTATCAAAAAGTAACATACATGTTTCTCTAGTCAAAGGATATCTTCTACCAAGAACCATAAACAAAAACACACTTGTAATTGTAACAAGCGTTTCTGGCAATTCTTTAGAAACACTAACTATATTGGAATCTGCCAATAAATTGGATTGCTCATTAATTGCATTTTCATCAGGAGGTAAGATGGAAAGATTTTGTAAAGACAACAAAATCCATTATAGAAAAATTGAACTTTTTCATTCACCAAGAACTTCCTTAATCAAATATGTTTATTCTATTTTAAGAATCTTAAATTCGATTCTACCAATAACTAAGGATGAAATTACTGAATCAATTAACGAGCTTGTAAATATAAGGAATAACATTGGGTCTCATAATTTATCTGAATCAAATTACTCACTAGAATTGGCAGGCTGGATTTCTTCAATCCCTTTGATCTATTATCCACATGGTTTGGAATCAACTGCGATCAGATTTAAATCGTCATTACAGGAAAATGCCAAATCACATGCAATCATTGAAGATGTAATTGAAGCATGTCATAATGGAATAGTTGCCTGGGAAAAAACATCTTCAATACAACCGATATTGATTCGTGGTAAAGATGATTATATAAAAACAAAAGAAAGATGGGAAATTATCAAAGAGTACTTTTCAAAGAACAAAATTGATTTCAAAGAAGTTTATAGCATTAATGGTAACATTCTTTCAAAAATAATAGTTTTAACATACCTTCTTGATTATTCGTCCATTTACAACGCAGTTATAAATAAAATTGATCCTACTCCTGTAAGACCGATTGATTTTATAAAAAGTAAATTGTAGAGATTCTTATTTTTGATTATCATTGCTATCATTATCTATATAATTTTAATTAATATGTAATATTTTATTGTGATACCGATACAATGAATTTATGATAATATAAAAAAACTAATTATATTAGTAAATATTTCATATTTTTAATTATATTGGATAATAATAATGCTGATGAATTTGTTGAACATATGCTTGTTTATGATAGTAAATCAAAATTAATTCGTAATCTATTTTGGAATAGAATTTTTACGTCAATCAAATTTGCAGAAATTAAAAACAATTCTATTGTGTTGGATATAGGTTGTAATACTGGGCATTTACTTAAATCTATTCGTAAAATAAATACAAATTGTGAATGTTGGGGTATGGATATTGAACCAAAAATTACTACCCTAAAAATAGATAAATGTAATTTTCAAGTAGGCGATACAAGAAAAATGCCATTTGCGGAAAATTATTTTACAATTATTTTTGCTTTAGATATTTTAGAACACATTAAAGATATTGAAAAAGCCATCAAAGAAATTTATCGAGTTCTTAAACCTGGTGGAACGTTTATTCTTTGTGGACCAACTGAATCTTGGTTTTATAAATTTTGTAGATTTTTACATTTTGGAGTTTATTCAAAAAATGTTAAATGTGATAAGCCTGGTTTTCGTGGAGAAATTGACTATCATTTTCATACAATAGATGAAATTCAAAGAAAATTTGAAAAAAATGGATTTAAAAAAATTAAACAGAAATCACTTCCTACATTTCCAATCCCTTCTTTATTTCGTATAACTCGTTTTCAAAAGATCTAATACTTTTTCTAATTAAAATTTAATTTTTTTAATAAAAAATTTGCTGAACACAATACCTACAAAAGTAGCAAGCCAAAGTGTAAATAATCTTACCAGTATTACTGCTGCTGCAGATAATGCAAGGTCATTTGTAAATTTTGTAAATAATGTTAACATGCTACCCTCCGTCACAATTAAGCCTCCAGGTATGAATGAAAGGAATCCAAACAGGACTCCAGTAAAATAAATCTGCGCTGATACCAAGTAACCTAGATCAATTCCAATTTGATTTAACAATGCAACGATTGCAAATATTTCAAAAATTTTTGCAGCAGTTGTTATAACTATACCTTCAATTGAATTCCTAAAGTTTGTTAAAATTCTAAAAGAATCATATGAATTTTCTATGCCATATTCTAATTTATTTAAAAATTTAATTTTATTTGTTAATTTTTTGAAAAAAAGAAATATTGATTTTATTCGTATTATTCCAAAAAATCCAACTGATAATATTATCCCTACAATAGAAATTATCTTAACTTCAAAAATACTTGGAATTGTAAATGTAATTAATAATATTATTAAAACTGAATTAAGCTCATTCCATTTTTCTACCAAAATAATCGAAAAGGTTCTTGAGATCGGTTCATCTGTCTCATTTTTAATAAACTGCGATTTAATTACCGTGCCTATATTTCCTGGTGTTAAACCAAATCCAAGTCCAGCGAAATAGATTGATACATTCTGTTTAAGCGTTAAAGAAATATTTAGTGATTTTTCTAGTCTATGAAATCTTATAGCAAGTAAAAAATACTAATACTCATTAGAAACAACGTTAAGGCTATTGTTTCAAAATTAATTTTCATTAAGATGTTTGAAAACTTTTCCACATCTGCATAAAAAACTAATACGACATATAGAAAAAATACTAGAATAATGATTATAACTAGATTATTTTTTTTAAAAAAATGACATATCAAAAATTATTGTTGAGGTAAATTCTGAATGGTGGAAAATGTTTTTTTAGCATTTTCAACTGACGAGGTTCCTATTACTAAAGTACTTATCTTTGGTAAAGATGAAAGATATTTCATTGATTCCTCTAATCCTATGTATCCACCTGCCATAACACTCATAGCTATTACTTTTCCATCATATTTTTCAAGTGATCTCTCACATGATTCTCGTGATGGATTCATTTGAAATCCTATTTTATTAAATGACGTCATTACTGTGGGGAAATTAACATTCCATTCTTCCATTTTTGAAACCAGTAATGGAAAATTCTTCGTTACTACCCCAACTTCTAATTTATAATTTTTTTCAATATGTTCCTTGAATACCTGTAAAATTTTCTTGACTCCCAAACCGAGAGCCAAATCTGTTACAACATCATGTAAAAAAACTGTTTTAATTTTTGAATTTTCTAATTTTGTCATTTCTATATCTATCAACACTCTAAACAAATCATAAAAATCATTTTTTACAACTCCCAATCCACCTTTTGCAAGAATTTGAATTTTTTTTCTAAATCCTACTGATCCTAATACATCTTTTAAAGTATTCATCATTCCATTTTCATTAACTTTGGATACATAACCTTGTGCATATGGTAGAATTGGATGAATATTGATTCGTTCCATTATGTTTGAATTGTTTTTTAGAAAGGTGATTAAATTTTTTAATTCTGGATGAGTAGAAAAAACCACATCTTTTACTCCGTTATCCAATGCTGTATTAATAACAGCAAGTATGTTGTTGAAATTCTGTGAATTTTTAGATTTATTTCGAGCGATTTCTTGTGAAAGATGATTTACACCAAAAAATGGGTTATCTCCTAAAAAAACAGAATATTTTTTATTCAATATACTTCACTTTTAAAAAACTATTACTTTTTACTGACTCATATGCATAATGAATTACACTTTGAACTTTGCTAGCTTCAAATACATTTACTAATGATTGTTTATTATTTGTGAATGCAGATATGACATGAATATCTTCTTTGGTATAATCAGCACCACCAATGTCTATTGGTACTCCTGTACAAAACGTTTGTTTGTAGATTGTATCCTCTTGTTTTTCTAATCCGGGAACTAACTTTTTTAAAGCAATTTTTATGCAATCTTCATTTACTATTATTTGCCCATTATCTCCATTAATTTCCAATGTAATTTCTGGTAAACGATAACCTTTCTTGCTCCATGATGTGCTTAATGAACCTTTAATATTGTTGACAAAATTAAATTGTACTTCTGCCTCATCTTCTACATCTTCTGAGTATATTGATCTGATTTTTGCAGAAACGTCTTTTATGTCTCCAAAATACCAATGTAAAAGATCAATTACATGACTACCAAAATCAAGTAATACTCCTCCACCACTTATTTTTTTATTTGAACGCCATCCTTTTGGTTTTGAAAAGACATTTGCTGCATACATTGTAGATTTAACTGTATCAATTTGACCTAAAACTTTGAGATCTAATAATGATTTTACCTTTACAAATGTATCAATAAATCTTCGATTAAATCCAACATAGTGTTGTATATTTGATTTTTTTAATTCACTACACAGTTTTTTTGTCTCATTAAAATTTCCAGAAATAGGTTTTTCCATGAAAAAACTTATTTTATTATTTATACATGCCAATGCAATTGGAACATGTGTCGACACTGGCGTGGTGATATAAGCTAAATCAATATTTTCTGATTCAAACATCTTTTCATAATCTTCGTAAACTTTTACATTGTCTAATGAACTTTTAATATAATTTGAAATCAGCTTTTCTTTTTCTGTAATTGCTATCAAATTTACATCTTTTAATGAATTTAATATTCCTGCATGTAATAACCCCATTTTACCTAGTCCTATTACAGCAACATTCATGTTATTTCTATGAAATTAGTGTATTTCTAGTAAGTGTCTATTTTTTAATAAAGCACATTTGGCTAAATCCAAGTCCTGACAAAAAACTATGAGACAATGGTTCAATTATTGAATCTAATTTTGTTTTAACAGGGATCATCATGTAGGGATCAGTGCTAATTATTTCACATTGTAAATCTCTCAAAGTATTTTTTGCCAACTTTGGTAAAAAAACAAACTTGTGTTTTCCTTCCTCTACTTTCATTTTTAATTTTTCTGCAACATATAGCGCAGGTGCCCATAATGGATTCGGAGTTGTTATTATACCAATACCTCCTATTTTTAACAGTCTGTACACTTCCAAAATAAGTTTTTTTTGATATGGCACGTGTTCAAGAACGTCTTGACAAAATATAAAATCAAATAATTCTGATTTGAGAGGAAGATTACATGCATCGCCTACAAACAAATTTTTTGAAACATTATTCTTAATTTTTGTTTTTCTAACCATCCCTTCAGAAATATCCGTTCCTACAGAAAAATCAAAATTATTACTAGCAATTTCAAAGGATTCTCCTGTTCCTAAACCGATCTCAAGATAACTTCCGTTTTTGATTTTAATCTGTTCTAAAATTGTTTTCAATTTCTGTTTTGATTTTTCTAAAAATGATTTATTTCTACGTTCATCATAATCTGTCGCCCACTCCTCAAAAAATTCTTTTTCAAACTTTTTTTTGGTACTTATCAATTTAGATTACACTCCTTTTAATTTTAATTTTTATGATTTATCAAATATTCTATTCTTCTTCTAGATCTAACCACTAATTCTGAAACAAGTCCAATTACTAATGACATTATTCCAGTAACAAAAAGGAGGGTAGCTAGAATTACTGATGGTAGAGATATAATATTTCCCAGTATTATTTTTTCATACACAATCTGACTAATTGGAATTAAACCAATTAGAAAAAATCCAATTGTTATAAGACCAAAAAACTTGATTGGATTGATATTCATAGTTATGAACAATAATGTTTTTGAAATCTTTATTCCATCACTTAATGGATTTAATTTTGTTTGTGATTCTTTTCTTTTACCGTATTTTATAGGGATTTCCTGAACTCTGTATCCTTTTGCTAACGCCTCTACTGTCATTTCAACCTCTATCTCAAAACTATCACTAAATAAAATCAAGTCTTTAAAAACCTCTCTTCGTAAAACTCTGTATCCAGAAAGAGAATCAGTTACATTTGTTTTTAAAGAAAAATTTATTGTTTTATTAAATAATTTATTTCCAAGATAATTAAATTTAGAAATTGAACCTTTTTCTCTATCTCCTAAAACTCTTGAGCCTACCACCATGTCAGCCTTATCACTCAAAACAGGTTCCAGCAAAGAATTCAAATCATTAACTGAATATGTTCCATCACCATCAATAAAGACAATTACATCTGCCTCAGTGGCATCTACTGCTTCTCTCATGGCGCTCCCTTTTCCTTTTCTTCTTTGTTGAAGTACTATGACATTTTCTTCATTACAAATTTCAACTGTCTTATCAGTTGAACCTCCATCAATGACCAAAATCGAATTTTGAGCAATACAATTGAAATTTCTAATATCGCTAATTAATTCTCGGATGGAACTTTCTTCATTTAAGGTAGGTATGATTATTTCCACCTTTTGCTCATTCTTTGCTTTCAAATTTTTGCTCATTTCTAATGCTAAATCCATCTAGTTAAAATTTTTAATTCCCTTGTAATTATTGTTTTTATTTATTTTTAGAATGATTATGACAAGAATAGCCAAAATAATAAGAGCTATTATTGTTCCCACAAATCCGACTTTGCAAAAAATATAAGAATCGATCGAACATGAATACAATCCATTTATCATAAATCCACTTGCTCCATTTACTGTGGTCTTGCCTGATTCTTCTATTGCTTGCATACTTCCTACATAGTTAATCATCAATGCTTTAAGATGCAGTATTATGGGTGAATATTGTGGTACCCAAGTCATTTCATTCATACTGTTTTCTTTTTGCCATAATCTTTCAACAACCCATCCAAAAGAATAACCATACATGTACCATACTAGTACTCCTAACAGGTTTACAACAAACCCCAGGACTGTTGTGATTATTATTGCTCCTTTGATAATCTTTGATTCTTGATTTTTCATAAGAAATGCCATCGATACAATGAAAATTGGAATTATTCCTACTAAATATCGTGGACCCCATCCTCCAGCTCCACTCCAACCGGCAGGCTCGGCCCAAGTTATAGTTCCATAAAATAACCATGTTGACAAAATAATATAAATAAATAAAATTGCTAATAGTTTTTCACTCTTGTACATTCTTTTAATTGCAAATGGAGTAAGTATAGCTAGGGGAAAAAATGCTAAAATTCCAAATCCTGGACTAAAAATTAATCCTGCTAATCCGATCACACCTGAATGTTTTTCAATATTAGAAAATGTCCCATACCCAAAATCTGTAAATGAGCCAAATCTGACAAAATTCAAAATAAATAATATAAATAAAATTAATATTAATGTGACAAGAAATGTCGCAAATATCTTTCTATCAGGTAATTTAAAAATACTAAAAACGGTTACACCTGCGACAAACAACATGCTAGCTGGACTAGTAAACATTGTAAGTCCAAGTAATGTTCCTCCTATTACCGCTGATTTATAATCATGATTTGTTGTTTTGTTTAAAAAATAAATGGAAGAAATTAATGTCAAACCTTGTAATGGTTGCGGAAACAAGCTTGTGTTATAAGGCCAAATAAAAGTACTAACACTAAATATTACTGCCAAAAACACCGCAATTTTTGTTGATTTTAGTAAATCAGTGATAAAATAAAAAATTACCAATGCAGTTAAGCTGATAACTATTGAATTTACAAATAATCCCACGGTAGTAATCGGAGATATGGAAAAAATTATTCCTAGATAATAAAATGGGATTGCAATAATTGATAATAAAAGAGATCTCATTGAATGTATGGGTTGTATTGGTTCACTCGAATCACGTTGTTTTCCATTTTGTAAACTGTAATAGGTTTCAATAGATTTTTTTACATTAAAATCCATTACTTTGGCGCTAGGTACGGTAGGATCTAATTTGAAAGTGTTTTTCAATACAATACTTTCTGTAATCAAAAATTGTTCGATACCATCATTAGAATCAAAATGACCTCCACTTGATACAAGGTTTATCCCTAAAATCAAAGCAAACACTAAACCAGCTAATTTATTTTTTAAATCCACCCCTCACATTTATTGTTACGATGTATATTATTCTTGTATGTCTTATAACTAATTACTTGTAGGTTATAGCATCTCTTTGTATGATTAATATTCTATTTGATATTTTTGAATCATTGCTACTAATTAATTCGATATATTTGAATTTAATTATTCAATTAGGGTGTATTTTTTATCTCTTCTTTCAATGAATAAAAATTGTAAATTTTTTTTTATTGATTAAAAATTTTTACATATGTTTTAATTACTTGTTCAGGATCACCAATATCTACTATTTTACCCTCATTAAGGAACATGACACGATCACAATTTTCTCTTATCACCTTTAGATCATGTGAAACAAGTACAATTGTTTTTCCTTTTTCTTTAAATGATACAAAAGTATCATGACTCTTTTTTTGGAATCCAATGTCCCCCACAGATAATATTTCATCCATGAGAATAATATCTGGATTAACCTGAACCGCTGTAGCAAAAGCCAATCTAGCATACATTCCAGAAGAAAAATTTTTCAGTTTTGTATCCGCAAATTTTTCTAATTCTGCAAATTTGATGATCTCTTCTAATTTGTTTTTTATCTCTTTTTTTGAGAATCCTAACAGCTTTCCATACAAAATTACATTATCTGATGCAGTCATTTCTAGTTGAAATCCAGCTCCTAAACTTAGAAATGGTACCAAAGAACCGTTTATTTTTATTGATCCAGAATCAGGTTTGTAGATCTGAGATAATAATCTCAATAATGTTGTTTTTCCAGTTCCGTTTCTTCCAATTATTCCAAAAATCTCTCCTTTATTTACTTCGAATGATACGTTATCTAAGATGGTTAATTCTTCATAATATTTTTTTTTATTAAAAAAACTAGTTATAATTTCGTATACCGTATTTCGTCTTTCATGATAAATTCTGAATTTCTTTGATAGATTTTTTACAACTATTGCTGATTCAGTCATTATATCTCCTCCATAATCCTAGATGAAAATTTCCTAAAGACCAAATAGCCCAAACCCAACACAAATAGGGTTCCTATTATTGCTATCAAAGAATCTTGAACTGTTGGTAGCTTGCCATATAATACAGCATCATGAGCAAAATTGAGTATTTTTACCATTGGACTAAATTGTAAAATATTTTGAATTTCTTTAGGTAGAATTTCCATTTTATAAAATACTGGATGCAAAAAGAATCCTGCATGTAACACAATATTCCAAATAAACTGAATATCTCGTACTCGTACATTGATTACTGAGAGCGGTAAATTTAATCCCACAATTAGTATTGTCTCTAAAATAACGATTAATGGAAAAATGATTATTGTATAGGGAGGAATAAACTGAAATGCAACCAAGAAAACTCCAAAAACAGTCATTTCAAATGTAAACATGATTAGAGCAGTTAGGGTGGAACTAATACCAGGTATGGAAGTAGGAATGTAAATTTTGGTAAGCAGTCCTGATCTTGATATGATTCCGTTCATCCCCATCTGTGTTCCTCTTACGAGCATATTCCACATGATTATTCCTAATAATAGATAAAGGGCAAAATACTCAATTTTGTTCTCAAAAACATTTGTAAACACAACATAAAGTACTGACAAAAACAGTAAAGGCTCTAAAATGGTCCATAAAAATCCAAGAATAGACTTTCTGTATCTTATTTTTAAATCAGTTACAGCAAAATCCCAAATTATAGATTTTCTTCTTGCAAAATTCATTATTGTTTACACAATATTGCTTAAAAAGGCAACGTATATCTTTTCTTTCTCACAATATGGAAAGCATTTCTAAGGTTACATCATCTCTTTTCAAAAATACCAAATAAACAGGTTGGTTTTAAAATGTTATTTTCTAAATAATATCTGTCAAAGTTTACAATTAACTCAATAATTGATTTATCTAATTTAATGTTAACATCATAATTAGGCCCATATCTAAAATCCAGCAAATATGAAATTATTGCATCAAATGCAATATGCTCTACGGATTTGAAATATTTTAGAATTAGTGAATATATATCTTCACTCCTTATGGCTTCAAAAGAATCTTTGGCATAATCAATATCTGGAAACACTGAATCAATCTCATTTGTGTTATGATTAAGATGAAATTTCTCTGGTAATATTTTCATTACGTTATTTACAATTTCTCTTGTTTCATTATACAGCAACTGACCGTTTCTTCCAATCACCTCACCCATTACAAGAAATTTGCCATTAGGTTTTAGTATTTTTTTTATTTCTTCAAAAACATGTTCCAATTCAACAAAATGATGAAGGGAGCTTCTAACAATAACAAAATCATATTGGGACGGTTCCAAATCAAGCTTATTTACATCCTGTATGATGGTATTTACTTTGAGTTGGTGTTTCTCAGAATACTCCTTAACATATTTCAAAAGTTCCGAATTTATCTCTACTAGGTCCATAGATATCTTGTCTAATTTTTCAACTAAAACAACCTCCCAATCCCCTGTACCGCAACCCAAACTAACGATTTTGGTATTTTGATTATTTGATGACGCGTAATCCAAAATATATTTCTCCAAAGCCATATGGGGCATCTTTTCATAAAAAACAACTTGGTATAGTTTCATGGCTTCATCAAATGCTGGTACTTTGGGCGAAAATCTCTCTACTTTATCAGAATTTTTTTGTATTGCTTTAGCTTTAGAAGAAAAATGCTGCGCTTCAGCTTTTATTCTACGTTCATAGTCGTCTTTATGCCAATTTTTCTTCATTTTGATCTTTTATGCATGTGACTGGATGAACTTTATTATGAATCTTTTTTGCATCTAAACACAGTTCTAGAAAAATCAGGCTTTGTAATCTGATCTATTTGTGTAAATCCTACCTCCTCAAACGCTTCCTTCAACCAGGGAACAGTAGGTAGAAATCCGTCGTTCGTAATTAAACGATCATCGATTAATTCACTACTCTGACTTGTCACATTTGCTATTGTTTCAAAAAATGCAAAATTTGTTACCTTGGCAACTTTTCTGATCAAGTTCTTTGGGTCACTAACATGGTACAACAAACCTAGACACAAAACTAGATCAAATTTTTCTGAAAACTCTTCTTCCAAGTCATCGACATTTATGATTTCAAAATCAACATTACTTGCCTCTAAAATTTTCTTTGCAAACTTTGCTCTAACTATGTCCTCATACGAGTTGTCAATACCAATAACATGTGCACCTCTCTTTGCTAGCTCAAAACTATAAAATCCTGCATTACATGCTATATCAAGAACATTAAATCCAGATAGATCTTTTGGTATTGAATCTTTGAATTTAGACCATATCCAAATTGGATTGTCAATAAAGTCCTGCATGGTAAAATGTTTGGCAAAGCCTCCAGGTCTGGATGGACTATCTGTTTTGTAAATATCTCTGGTTTTAATTCCATTTAGATTGATTTGGTGGAACCATGGACCAACAATTTTTATTTTTTGTATTAAATCTACATTATCTGAAACTGGAAACAAATCAAATATGTTTAATTTCTTTATCTCTATTTTACCAGGTGAATATCATCCAAAAGAGGACATTCTAAATGAAATTGAATCCGAGTTATGCATTGGTGTGAAAGCAAATTGAAGTTTTTTTGGCGATTCCAAGACAAAACTATTAATTCTATATTCACTCTTTTTTGTAGGGAGAATTATCTCTAAAAGACAATTTTTTAAACTTGGAATCGCTTCAAATTCAACATTGTAAGTGTCGTTTTGATTGATTTCAGCAACTAATCTGACACCATCCCAAGAGTTTGCATTAGTTACTTCTAGTGTAAAATCAGAATTGGGTAGAGTTTTTACATCTATTCTGGATTCGTAATTTTGTTCCAATACATTAACCAATTGCATAAACTATTAAAAAATTGTAAATAAAATGTTTTAAATGTATAGATAGGTATCATTCTACTTTAGAGCAAAAATTTGCTCCAATCATATGAACTTGTTAGAATTACAAATACTTTTTCCATGGTTTTTGGAAACAGTTCTCTTTTGTTTAGAGAAAACTGTGTTCTTTTTGATGGAAAGGAAGACAATAAATTTCTTGTAGATTACGGCTCGTAATTCCTCAGATATACTAACTTTATAGGAATCAATAAGAAATTCTAAAATTTATGAAATCTATTCCTAAGAAGATCAAATGAGAGAATTGTTCAGAGTCAAATCTAAAATGGAAAATAGAATTTATTCATTCCCTAAAATATTTTTTAGTAGAGGATCTTTTCAATGTCCTAAATTTATTACTCAATATCAACATCAACCAAAAACTGAATATATTATTGAAATCCACTAAACTATGAGAATCTTTATGGACCAATCAAAATTATTTTTCATCATGGGATTGGGTAGAGGTGGAACCTCAATCTTTCAAGAAATTATGAACACTTTTGACGGTTTTGATAATATTGGTGAATCAAGAATTGGTGGCCAAGATGGCATGAGCTGTTATGCACACGTACTAAAAAACAACGATTTTTCTTATCTTGACAACTATATTTTATCAACATGGACTTCAAAATATTATGTTGAAAAAACTCCCAATTCTTTACTATGTCTACCACAAATGGCTCAACATTACCCAAACGCAAATTTTCTTTTCTTGGAAAGAAATCCATATCTGACGCTTCTCAGTGTAATGAACATGCATTCTCCTGGGATAAAGGATGAAAAAAAAAGAAAATATGATATTGAGGCAG
>JAERMO010000001.1:33515-53525 GCA_016844465.1 Nitrosarchaeum sp.
AAAACAAATACTGAAAATGGTAAAAGCTCAGGCATTTCATAAACAATTATTTCAGAATCAGTTAACTATTCGATATGAAATTCTGGTTAAAGAACCTGAATTGATTATTGATAAAATAGCAACAAAATTTAATCTAATTTCTAATATTGATCTAGTAAAACAGGTAATTTCAAGACCTTCATACTCCAGCATTAAAAATACTTATGAAATCAAGAGATTAATCGATCAAAAAGCAATTAATATGATACGTGAGGCCTGCCGTTTATGGGACTATGAATTTTAATAAAAACCATTGAAAATATTTGATGTATAATGACTTTTAATAATAAATTAAAAAGATTTTTTATTTTAGGTTGTCAGCGTTCAGGTACAACATTATTAAGACTAATTTTGGATTCTCATAGTAAGATCTCATGTGCTGATGAAAATATATCATATGAAGTCTTATCTGATTCAAATAAGTTTAAAAAATTTTTAGAAGTTAATAGTAAAATGAAGTGGACTGGCTTTAAAATTCCGCGATTAACTGAACAAATCAATAATTCTATTATTCATGATTATGGTCTGTCAACACCTATGCAAAATTTTTATGAAATGAATCCACTCATATTCATAGTACGTGATTGTCGTGACGTGATCTGTTCTATGAAGAATCTAAAAGATTCAGAAAATGGTAATTGGTTGCAAAAATGGGGTATTCCCATCGTGAATTACTGGATAGAAAATTCTCCTGATTTTAAACAAAATTTTGATTCAGATATTATCAAGATTAAAGATTCAAAAAATTATGAACTTGCAATGGCTGCCCTTTATTGGAAATTTAAAAATGATTCATACTTTAGATATGTGAAATTAAATTATCCTATAATTAAAATCAGTTATGAGAAATTGGTAACAAATCCAAACGATACTATCATGAGCATGCTGCATTTCCTAGATTTAGAATGGGAGGATTCTGTTTTGAATCATCATACGATAGAACATTCTGAGATTGATAAAGACGGGTATACTATAGGAAGAACTAATGCCCATAATCCTATTAACATTTCAAGTGTAGGACAATATAAAAAAGAATTAGACTCTGAACAACTTAATTCAATTATTTCAATCTCAGGAGAATTGATGAAGAAATTTAATTATTTCTAGATACCGAAATTTTGAAAAAATGGACATGTTTCATATAAAATGAAAAATATTATTCTGGCCCTGTAGAAACCATCAACTTTTAACAAACTTGTAGATCCTATTCCATGGACAGATCTATAGCTAAGCACATCATTACGTTCTCCCATGAAACCATCAAGATACGTAAAGATAGCTCGTATCATGATGCAGATAATAAAAAGGGCAAGGACGTCACCATACCTACACAAGACTTCCAATCACATGTACACGGTATGGCAGCATCTCATATTGCTTGCACTGCGTCAATATGAGTCCAAGAGTTACCGTATGTTCGTTGATTTTTTAGATGAGTGTATCGGTGTACAGAAATATCTTGGTTTGTCTATATTGCCACACTACACAACACTGCAAAAGGCAGCTGCAAGACTAGACACTGCAATGCTGCAAAAGGTTCTAGAGTCATTTGTGATTCATGCCAAAATCAAAAATATGTTTGCAGGAATTGATGCAACAGGATTTGGCCACACGCAAGCGTCATACTATTACACAAAACGCATCAAACTACGCAGGAAATTTGTCAAAATGTCTGCAGTTTCAGACATGAGAGAACAGCTTGTCTGTGCAGTCAAAATACGACACAGACAAAGACATGACAGTGTGGATTTTACATCATTATTGCACAAGGCAAACAACATTCTTCCCGTTTACACCATAGTGGCAGACAAGGGATATGATTCAGAAAAGAATCACATCACTGCACACACTTTGGGAATTGCAAGTATCATTCCTACCTGGTATGAATATGTTCCAGTGTACAAGACTCGAGGATATCACAGAAAGATGCTCAAAAGGAAAGGATATGATAGTGTGACATACCATCAGCGAAACAAAACAGAGACAATATTTTCTGTAATTAAGATGATGTTTGGAGAAAATGTCACATCCAGAAAGATAGCAACGCAGAACAGGGAACTGATGTACAGAGTGATTGCGTATAATGCTTACAGAATTACAAGAGATAATCTGACTAATTTGGCATGGTTTCTACACGGCCTCCAAAATAATTATGTTATAAATAAAAAGTGAAAAATTTGGAATTAGCCTAAAATAGACGCATGATTTTTAGCTTTAATCAAAATAGATTAGATTATTATTTAATCTAAATTTTGTAGTATTAATTGAAATCATCTTCGATCAATACAGTAGATATCGTTCATGTGCAGATATCTTGCAGAAATTCGTAAAAGAAAATGAGACTATTCTTGATGTAGGAAGTGGTACAGAGTGTTTACTTGGTCATTTCTTACCAAAATTAAATATAACTTATTTGGATCCACTGTTTTCTACTTTACCTAATATCCAAAATACCCTAGTTGGAGATATTTTTACTCTAGAGTTACCTCAAAAAAAATACGATCACATAATATGCATTGATACATTTGAACATATTCCTCAAACATTAAGGAAAAAATTTCTAGACAAACTTTATGAACTAGCTGAAAAGTCTGTAATAATATCTGGTCCTTGTTCTGATGCTGGAGACGCCCTAGAAACTGATGAGTGGGTAAATAATGTGTATAATGATTGTTTTAATCGAGATTATTCATGGTTAAAAGAACACTTTGATAACGGTTTACCTAAACTATCTCAAATTCTTTATACTTTTCAAAACTTTGGCATGCATACTCTTGTAGACCATAACGGTCATACTCCATGGCTTAAAGAATTATTGTCATTTGTTGTTTGTGCACTAGAGTTTGAAGATGGAAAACCTAGTGTTATGGAATTAAGTAGATATTTTAATGATTATCTATATCAATTTGATCATATCCCTCCATCATATAGACAAATTGTTATAGCCTCAAAGGAAAAACTACCTGATTCAATTATCTCAAAAGAAAAAATTTCGGTTACTAAACAATCTAATGTTAATTGGAATCACCTGAAAAAACAAATTACACAATCATTAACAAAAATTGCAATTCAAGAACAAAATAACGGAAAAAATCTTCATCTAAAATTAGAAAACACTATCAAAGATGTAGAGATCCTTCAAGACATTAATCTTAAAAATCAAACTTCTATATCAGAGTTACAAAAAATTCTTACAAAAGTAAATTCAGAGATTTCTATATTTCAAAAATCCTTACAAAACAAAGAATCCCTGATATTTGATTTACAAAAATCCTTACAAAACAAAGAATCAGACATACTTAATTTGCAAAAAGCAGTAGAGGATTATCAAAAAGTGATTACAGATATTCATCAAAGTTTTGTACTGAGAATGCTTCACAAATATGATAAAACTATAGGAAAAGTAATTCCACTACGGCCAAAAAAATTCACATCCTCTGCAAAAACCTATCAAGATCCTGAGGAAACTCATTCCATTACTGAAAATGTGAAACAAATTCAAGTAAATAAAAAAGATTTAATTTGTTTTCCAATAACAAATTGGGATTTTAGATTTCAGCGTCCACAACACATTCTAACTAAATTTGCAGAAAATGGTCATAGGATATTTTATCTTACCGTAAACCTAAGACAATTAAAGAATTTATATGAAATAAAGCAGATATCAAATAACATATATCAAGTAGAGCTTAATGCCCCAAAATATTTTGATATTTACAAGGATAAATTTGATAATTTCACTGTTGAGAAATTAATTGAATCATATGAAAAACTTCGGGAAGATCTCAACATAGATCCTATACTATTTGTTCAATTTCCAACTTGGGAACCACTTTGCAAACGTTTGAAGGAAAAATATCATCACAAAATAATCTTTGATTGTTTGGATGACTTTACAGAGTTTAGTAATGTAATTAGTGCAAGAAAAAATGAAGAGGTTAATCTCATATTATCAAGTGATTTAGTGTTAGCTACCTCTTCACATCTACTGAAAAAAGTTATGAGTAAAACTACAAAATATCTTTATCTCCCAAATGCAGGAGAATTTGAACATTTCAAAAATCAAGCAAAGGCAGGTTCACTTTCAAAATATAAAAAACCAATCATTGGATATTTTGGTTCTATTTCTGATTGGTTTGATACTGATTTAATAGAATATCTTGCTAGCAATAAACCACAATTTACTTTTGTAATGATTGGCCATACATTTGGGGCAGATATTAGAAAATTACAAAAATTTCCAAATATTAACTTTTTAGGTGAAAGACCTTATTCTGAGCTTCCAAAATATCTTCAAGATTTCGATGTATGTCTTATTCCGTTTAAGATTATCCCGCTTATTGAAGCAACTCACCCAGTAAAAATATACGAATATTTTGCTGCAGGAAAACCCGTTGTTGCCACAAAGATGACTGAATTATATCCTATGATGGATATGTGTTATTTAGCTGAACATAAAGAAGATTTTCTTAGGAAATTAGATTTGGCAGTAGATGAAAAGGATGAAACTATTACAAAAAGGCGAATCAAATTTGCATCAGAAAATACATGGAATCATAGATTTGAGACTTTGTACAATGAATTAAAGAAGAACAATTTGTTTGATATAGAACACCACAGTTAAACAGATGAATTTTTTATCACAAATATGCCTCTAGTTTCAATAATTATAGTAAACTGGAATGCCAAAGCATACCTTAAGGGATGTTTTGAATCTATTTTGTCTCAAACTTTTACTGATTATGAAATAATTCTTGTCGATAATGCATCCTCTGATGGCTCTGTTGTTTTTGTCAAAGATAACTTTCCACAAGTAAGAATAATCATAAATAATGAAAATATGGGATTTGCACAAGGAAATAATATTGGTATAGAAAATTCAACTGGCAAAATAATAGTTCTCTTTAATCCAGATGCAATTGCTGACAAGGAGTGGTTATCAATACTAGTAAATGTAATTCAATCATCTGAAAAAATTGCGGCTGTTACTGGAAAAATGTATTATCTTGGAGACAAGTATGGAAAAGATGCAGTATTTTGTACTTGGTCAAAAATTAACCCCTATTCTGCATCTCCATATAATTTTCATGATGACGAACCAATTTCAAAAGTAGATTATCTTTCAGGTGCCGCAATGGTAATCAAAAGGGATATTTTAGAAAAGATTGGACTTCTGGACTCGGATTATTTTTTATATTTTGAAGAAACAGATCTGTGTGCACGAATGATAAGAGGTGGTTATGACTTGATGTACGTTCCAAGTGGTATTGTGTGGCATGCAGTATCAGCACTCTCTAATTCTACAAATAAGATTTACTATATGGAAAGAAGCAGGATACGATTTACGGTAAAAAATTTTGATTTGTTATATATCGTATCATTTTTCTTTATATTTTTTGGTGAAACACTTTATGTTCTTTTTAGAGATATTAAAAATAGAAATTTTTCAAGAATCAAGATAAGATTTAAAGCAATAATGTGGAATTTATTGAATTTAAAACATACACTACATGCGAGAAAGAAACATCTATCTATCTTACAAAAAAATGGGCCAATTCAATCATACAACAAAAATCTACCTTTAAGATCAATTAAAATCAAATAAAACATAATAGTTCTATTTCACACTTGATATTTTTAATATGCCAATTTTAAGATTTAATATATCTGAATAAAAAATTTCAAATCTTTCAGATCTTCTTTTCTATTATTTTGATAATCTTTAATGCAGATTTACCATCTCCAAACGGATTTTTCCAATCTTCTTTTCTTTCAAGCATTTTTTTTGTACATGATAAAATAGCATCAGGACTATCTCCTGCCAGTAGATTTGCTCCTACTTCTAATGTCTCTGGTCTTTCTGTATTATCTCGTAAAGTAACACACGGAACTTTTAAAATGCATGATTCTTCCTGTACTCCTCCAGAATCAGTTAATACTAATTTGGCATTTTTTTGCATAAACAAGAACTGCAAATAATTAACAGGTTCAATTACATCGATTCCATCAAAATTAACATTAAATTTTTTTGCCATCTTTTTTGAGCGAGGATGTATAGGAAATATTATTGGCATTTTATATTCCTGTTTTATTTTTCTCAATCCTTTCATTATATTCTTGAATCGAGTTTGATTATCCACATTTTCTTGTCTATGCAAAGATACCAAAAAGAACTTTTTTGGAATTATATTTAATTTATCTAAATTAGCAATATTTTTTAAATTTTGTCTTACCGAATCAACAATTGTGTTTCCAGTTAAAAAAATCTTATTTTTTGAAATACCCTCACGCAAAAGTATGCTTTGAGCTTCTTTTGTTGGTGCAAACAAAAAATCACTACAATGGTCTGTCAATATTCTAAGGCCTGCTTCAACATGTCCTATTGGAATATTCAACTTTCTTGAGGCAATTGCTCCGCCAAGTACAGTATTTGTATCACCCTGAACTAAAACTATATCTGGTCTATTTTTTTTTAGAATTCTTTCTGTTCGTGCAATTATTAATCCAGTTTGTTCTCCTGGAGAGGTAGATCCTACTTTTAACCTATAATCTGGTCTTGGAAGTGATAACTGCATAAAGAAAATTTTATCCAAATTATATGAATAATGCTGACCACTGTGAATGATAAAATAATTGATCTTTTTTCGTTGTAACTCTCTTATTATTGGTGCCATCTTGATAATTTCTGGTCTAGTTCCAAGTATTATTGCAACTTTCAAATCTAAATATTGAGCAATTATAGTCATTTAAGAATCTCCCTTTTACAACTGGTCTAGACTTCTTTGTTTTTTAGAAATAAAAACAATCTATTAAAATACAATAATAATATTTTAATTCTTTATGCCATTTGTTTTCAAAAAATTAGATATTCCAGAAATAATACTCGTAGAAACAAAATCATTTTCAGACGGTAGGGGGTTTTTCTTGGAAAGTTTCAAAGAGTCTGTTTTTAGTAAAAATGGCATTGATACAAAATTTGTACAAGATAATTTTTCTCATTCAATTAAAGGAGTATTAAGAGGACTACATTATCAAAAAAATTCAAAGGCACAGGCAAAATTAGTAATTGCTCTAAGGGGAGAAATTTTTGATGTGGCAGTTGATATTCGTAAAGGGTCTCCAACATACGGAA
This sequence comes from Nitrosarchaeum sp., assembly GCA_016844465.1. Lineage (GTDB taxonomy): Archaea > Thermoproteota > Nitrososphaeria > Nitrososphaerales > Nitrosopumilaceae > Nitrosarchaeum. The sequence goes on from JAERMO010000001.1 coordinate 40,687, forward strand.
AGTGGATAGGTGAAATTCTTTCCGAAGAAAATCACAAGTTACTTTACATTCCTGAAGGATTTGCGCATGGTTTTTGTGTATTAAGCAAAGAGGCAGATGTTCTTTACAAAGTTAACCAAGAATATTCTCCTGAACATGAAAATGGAATTATTTGGAATGATCCTGCAATCGACATTACGTGGCCAATAGATAAACCAATTTTGTTAGAAAAGGATCTTCGTTTATCTCTCTTAAAAGATATTGACAATAATTTTGTTTATTGACTTACTTTCATATGAATTAAATACGTACTCTGATACTTCTACATATGCAAATTCTAGTTTGTGGAGGAGCAGGATTTATTGGAAGTGCATTTATTAGAAATTATCTACAACATAATCCAAATTCAAAAATAACTAATCTTGATATTCTAACAATTGGTTCAAGTTTAGAAAATCTAAAAGAAATAAAAAACAACCCAAATTATTCATTTATTAAAGATGATATTAGAAATGAATCTAAAGTTGATAATCTAGTTAAAAATGTAGATGTGGTAGTAAATTTTGCAGCTGAATCACATGTTGATAGAAGTATTGTAAATCCAAAGCCATTCATTGAAACAAACATACTTGGTACATATTCAATTCTTGAGGCAATAAGAAAGCATGACAAACAATTCATTCATGTATCTACTGATGAAATTTACGGTGATGCACAAGGACAATCATCTTTTGATGAAAATTCTCAAATAAATCCAAGTAATCCATATGCAGCTACCAAAGCTGCAGCTGATCATTTGGTATCATCATATTACAGAACTTATGGAATAAACTGCATCACTACTAGATGTACAAACAACTTTGGCCCATGTCAATTTCCAGAGAAATTAATTCCAAAAACAATAATCCGTGCACTAAAAAACCTCAAGATTCCTCTTTATGGTGATGGGCAACAAATCAGAAGCTGGATTTACGTATATGATCATGTACAGGCAATTGAATCATTGATATCGAAAGGAAAACCAGGTCAAGTGTACAACATTACTGCCTATGAAGAAATAACAAATAAAACTATTGTAGAAAAAATACTGGATATTTTGGGAAAATCTCATGATAATATAGAGTATGTCGAAGACAGGCCTGGACATGACAAACGATATTCAATTAATTGCTCCAAGATAGAAAATGAAGTAGGATGGAAATCCAAATACGAGTTTGAGGCAGCATTACAAGAAACCGTAGATTGGTATTTACAAAACAAATCATGGTGGGAACCACTAATTGATGAAAATACTCTTCATCCACAGCCCTGGACTCTAAGCCGGAAATAACAGTTATTTTAAAATCAAAAACATTTCAGTTTGTTGTACTATGTATCACGAGTTTTTCTTTATGAATTCCCTATATGATGAGAATAAATTGGATATGGATCTTTATTTAGAAGCAAATAAGGAATTGGATAAAAGAATAATGCGAATAGAAAATTTTCAACACAAACTGAAAAATTTTACAATTCGATGTAAAACACTGTAAGTTGATATCTATAGAATAAATCATGAATTCTTTTGAACATGATCTGCTCCCATAGAGTAATAACTCGTTAAATATTAATTCCAATCAAATTTCTAAAACTCTACTTGGCAGTTTTTTAGGTATTTGGATTAAATCTAGTGGAAAATTATTTAAATATCATAAAAAATATAACGTATATAATCTTCCAATTTTGTATTATTAAAATACCTAATTTGATGATTTGTCTGAAAGTTCATTGCATCTTTTTTTAAAATCATTAAGCTTTTGATAAAAATTATTGATGTTCGCTATTCGTAAGTTAAGTTCATTATTGGCATACTTGTATAACGAAAAATCCCATTTGTTAATTGTAATTAATTTATTCATCAAAGTTTCACCAATTTCATCTTTTCCCTCCTCTATTCGTTTCTCTAAACTTGGATTCCTAGTTCTGATATTTTGTGCAACATATGCTAAATCTATCTCTGGAAAATAATTTTGTAATATTTCTTCAGCTAACACTAAACTATCATCCATTCGTTCAACTATTCCTAACACTGTACATTTTTTGATAGTTCTATAAGCTCGAAAAAGATAATGTTTGCCATACAGTCTAATCTTTCCGCGTCTGGCTAGAAACTTCAATTGATTATCACGCATTCGTTTAGGATTAGACTTGAGGTTGAATTGCACAAAATCTTTTAGTGTGGAATTATTAGCTTTTAGTATATCATTTAATTCATTAACATCAGGATTATGATGCAAAAAATGATAAATTGAAAAAATTCTGTCTATTGGATGTCGAATAAAAACAATGGGTAAAAAACGATAATCTTGATTTTGGGGTGTTGGAAATCTTAACTGGTGACTTGAGAAAGATTTTGGACTGGGGTGCTCATGTAAAAATTCCAACATTGTTTGTGGTTTGATGTGGCCATCAGGATTTGACTCATCTAATTTTAGTGCATCTTTTCCAAAGTTCTTTTGTAAAATCCAGTCAATAGTACTTCCAGCATTTTTAAAAATATGATAATGAATTAACACATTTTTCTTCATTAGAATACTTGGTAAAAGCGATTTTTAATTGCTTTTGATACCATCTAAATATTATTCAACAAGTGACCATTTTATGTCGTCATATCCTCCAGAAAACTGTCTGATAAAGCGATGATGCCTTTAATCAGAACCCAATATCTTTTGTTAAATATTGTACTATTCTAAAGTGACACAGGACAATAAACGTTATATGTTGGCTAACTCTAAAAGTATTGTGAAAAATTTACAATTATTGTCTTTAATAGTCATTGCTGCGATTGTTGTTGCATCAGTAAATATTGCTTTTGCTGCACCATTAACTACGCCATTTGTATCTCCATCTTCTAACTATGCTGGAAAAGCTTCACAGTATGCTGTACAATTTACTACTGCAAGTACTGACACAATAGCCAAAATAAAAATGGACTTTCCTACAGGAACTCTTCTTACCAATGCAAGAGTAATTGATGTTAATGGCATAGGTGTCGGTACCTTGTCTGTAGTTGGCGACTCATTGATTTATACAGTAACCTCGCCACAATCAATATCTGCTGGAGTACAGATTACCCTTTTTGTGGGAAAGATTGCTAATTCTCCAACAGCTGCACCTTCAAATATTGCAATAACAACTTTGAATGGCTCAGACGGCATTATTGACGGTCCTACAAACGGATCATTTACTCTTCAAACCAAACTAGGAAGTACCTTGACTGTTGTTGATTCCACTGGAAAAGTTGGAATAGGAACTTCAACACCTGCTGAAAAATTAGATGTTATTGGAAACATACGCTTAACAGGAAACATAGTTTCACCAAATGACATCTGTATTGGAACATGTCCTTAGAAAAATAGAAAAAATTGACCTTGTATTAGTTTTTTAATAATTATAAGGAATTTTGATTTTTCATGGAGTTAACTTTTCCAAACATGTTATATCAGTAATTTGTTTTGATAAATTTCCAAGCCAGATTGTAGTTGTTTTACAGTCTTTTGTTTCTTGATATAAAGTAGTTACAGTGTCTTTTAATCCCTGATCATAACCCTCTTGATAAATTTCTGACATTTTTTTCTGATTTTCATCTAATATTTTTTCAATTACGAAGTATTGAACTATGGCAAACAATGTTAATGTTAAAGCTAAAATGATGATTTTTTGTTTATTCATCCCACTTTATGCTAAACAAGGTGAAAAATATCTGTTTTCTTATTTTGCTATAACTTCACAAATTTGAACTATCCTGACCTACAGAACATTCACAAGCAAGAATTTTTTCATATCTCGTTACTTTGTCAACATAGATAATATGACTAAAAACAAGTATACAAACAACTAGATCGTAAAAATAGCATGAAGTTCCTAGTTTCAGGCTCCGCTGGCCTTGTAGGCTCACAAGTAGTAAAAGATCTTGCAGATCAAAACCATGCTGTATACTCTTGTTATCATGATTCAAAGTCTGATGCTGGCATTCCAACAAGACTTGATCTTTTAGATCCAAATAACATCAAAAAAGTAATTGATAACACAACTCCAGATGCCATAATTCATCTTGCTGCAATGACTAGTGTAGATCTATGTGAGTCACAAAAAGATCTGGCAACTAAAATCAATGCAAACGCAACAGAAACTTTGGCAAGAGAAGCTGCAAAGAAACACGTATTTTTTGTTTATGTATCTACTGATTATGTTTTTGATGGAAAAAAAGGAATGAAAAAAGAAGACGATATACCAAATCCCCTTGGAGAATATGGTAAATCAAAGCTAGCAGGAGAGATTGCGCTAAATAATCTTGCATCGAGTTGGTGTATTGCAAGAACTAGTACTCCCTTTGGAGTTCACAAAATAAAAAAATCATTTCCGTTATGGGTCAAAGAAAATCTTGAATCAAAAAAAGAAATTCCAGTGCTGACAGACCAGTTTACATCGCCTACCTATGTCCCTAATCTTTCCAAGATGCTAATAGAGATTGCAACAAGACAGATTACAGGAATTATTCATGTGGCTGGCGCGACAAGAATATCACGATTCCAACTGGCTGAAATAATTGCAGACAAGCTAAATTTGGACAAAACATTACTCAAACCAACCAAATTAGATGAGATGAACTGGAAGGCACCAAGACCAAAAGATTCCTCCCTTGATGTATCTTTGGCTAGTGAAATATTGAATGAAAAACCACAGACCATACAAAAAAGTCTTGAATTATTTTTATCTCAATTATGATTGATTTTATATTAGAATAAATTTACCCAATGAGCATTGAAAGGGATTATTCTTCATGGCGGTCATGGTACAAGATTACGACCACTAACTCATACAGGGCCAAAACAACTATTACCAATTGCAAACAAGCCAATGTCCCAATATGCCCTAGATGATCTAAAAACCGCAGGAGTTGTAGATATTGCAATTATTGTTGGAGATGTATATCCTGAAAAAGTCAAGGAATATTATGGAACAGGAGAAAAGTTTGGAGTAAAGATTACCTACATCTACCAAGATGCTCCAAAAGGAATCTCTCATGCAATTAGATTGTGTAAAGATTTCATTGGTAATGATAAATTCATTGTGTATCTAGGTGATAACGTTCTAAGAAAAAACTTGATAGATTATACAAAAAAATTCCAAAGTTCAGATGCAGATGCCATGATATTATTGTGTGAAGTTGATGATCCCCAAAGATTTGGAATTGCAGAACTAGATAAAGAACATCCAGGAAAAATAAAAAAAATTATGGAAAAACCAAAAGATCCCACATCCAATTTGGCAGTAATTGGAATTTATTTTCTTACTCCAAAAATATTTGATATCATAGACAATCTAAAGCCTTCATTGAGAGGAGAGTTGGAAATTACTGATGCCCTAGACATGTTATTGAACCAGGGAAACAAGATAGAATATGATACCGTAACTGGCTGGTGGAAAGACACTGGGACGCCAGAAGATATTATTCACGCAAACAAGCTGGTACTAGATTCAATTGGTACTGAAAACCAATTTCTAATTGATATCGATTCCAAAATCAAAGATGGCATAGTGATTGGAAAAAATACAGAAATATCGCGAGACTCTTTTGTTACAGGTCCTGTAATTATTGGCAAAAACTGCAAGATAGGCCCTGCAGTAAGAATTGGACCATATGTCTCAGTTGGAGATAATTGTATTTTAAAAAATTGTAATATAGAGAATTCCATAATAATGGAGGACTGTACAATCAACGCAAAGGTAGACTTTGAATCAAGCATCATAGCTCATGGCTCTGAAATTACAGACAATGACATACCAAAAAAGCACCAATTTCTGCTAGGCGAAAGATCACAAATTAAACTCTAGATTGTTATAGAATATCAGTCAATTGCAGATTGATATTATTATTCACTTGGATGACAACCAAAATTTAGTTTCAAGAAATTTTTCCACCAGATTCAATCAAAATACCACTACCATAGTGGATCTTTAGGAACTTTGTTGCAAAGTCAATATTGAGTGTTCCTCCACTTTCTATCGTAACTACAGCACCGTTTTGTACTTCAACGTTTCCTGGTGCAATAACATTACTGTTAATTTTACAGCCGGATGTAATAACCCAAGGGTTTGATGGAACAGAGCAAGTACCGATAGTATTTGAATAAGTTAGCAAGGTTCTTTCTACTGGGATAGATACTAAAGATGCTCCATCTGTTGCAGTTATTGTCATGGTATACACTGCACCATTAACTAGACTTCCAAATCCTGCCTCTAGAGTTGCTTTTGAAATAGAGTGTGGACCTGAGGTCTTATCACCAGCTGTAAAGTTGTAGGTGTGTATGAGTCCATCAGATGTACCACCTGTTCTAGCAAATGTAATGGTACCTGAAGATACATCTTCACTGAGAGTATAGGCCACATTAAATTGATTTATTGATGAGCTTGAAGCAGGAGTTACTAATGTAATTACTGGTGGTGTGAAATCAGCAACAACTACGACATTTCTTACTACCTCTGGCGTAATATTCTCTGCTGTATCTGATACGTTATACGTTACAGTGTAACTGCCAACTATTGTTGAATTTACGGAATTTACAGTTACAATAGATGAAGTGAGATTTCCATCAACATTATCATTTGCAGTTGCCCCAGCATCTACATAAGGCAAATTCAAGTAACCCGTTGTTGGATTAGAACCAAGTAGAGTGATTACAGGTGGGACTTGATCAACTACTTCAACTGTTCTTGTTACCTGGGTTGCAGCATTACCTGCTGCATCAAACACATTATAGGTTACAGTGTAACTACCAAGTACTGAAGTATTTACTGGATTTACAGTTATAACTGGAGTAATATTTCCATCAACATTATCATTTGCAGTTGCACCTGCATCTGCATAAGGGGAGCCAATGTCTACTGTTACATGAGCATTACCATTTAGTGTTATGACTGGTGATATTGTATCAATGGTATACAAAGCACTAGTTGGAGGTCCTAAATTGCCAGTTAGAGTTTTTGCAAAAAACTTTACAGTAGAGTTTGTATTGATAGGGATAGGAATATTGTATACGGGACTGGATGTAGTTGGAGTGGTACCATTAGTTGTATAGTAAATGATAGATGGGGCTGATGATGCAAGTGTTACATTTTGAGGAGAGTTGTAAATACCTGCTAGTGGGGTTGGAGATATTGTAGGAATTGTATTATCAACTACGTTAACAATTCTTGTTACCTGGGCTGCTGCATTACCTGCTAGATCAGATACATTATACGTCACAGTATAGCTACCAAGTACTGAAGTAATTACTGGATTTACAGTTATAATGGACAGAGTGATATTTCCATCACGATTATCTGATGCGGTTGCACCAGCATCTAGATAGGTTGAATTCATCTGAACCGAAACAGGATTGGAACCAACCAGAGTGATAACAGGCGGTGTCGTGTCTCCAATGTTTGTGGAATTTCCTTTCAATATCATGTAAAGATCATTACTTGTATCATTTGCCCAAAAGGTTGTACGGTAAGTGTGATACGAATTGACTTCGTCAAATGGATCAGCTAAAATTGTATCTCTCACTACTCCAATATTATTTGTTGAATTTCCTCCGGCGAATTTGATTCCAATTCTATCACCTGATTGTATTTGATACATCTGTCCACTAAGTAGTGAGAATGTGTAATCAAGATGTACACCTGTAAGTGATGCTGCATCTTTAGTGCCAAATAATTTTTTCACAGACAAGTCAGTGTTAAAGACACCAATATCTGCAATTCCAGTTGGAGACCCATTCTTTCTGAGTTGCAATGTAATGCTATCTATGTTGTTTCCAACAAGAAGTGATGAAGGTGCAACATATTCTGCATTAATTTGTCTTTGAAGGTATGTACCAAATCCACCGGATACTGTGGTGTCACTCATGTGAGTAGCTATTGTTGCATTATATACTCTGACGGTTCTTGTTACTTGTGTTGCATTATTGCCTGCTGTATCTGATACATTATACGTTACAGTGTAATTACCAAGTAATGATGTATTGACTGGATTTACGGTTACGATAGATGAAGTTACATTTCCATTAAAGTAATCATTTGCAGTTGCACCGGCATCAACATATATGGAACTCTGTAAAACTTTTGTGGGACTAGGACCATTTTGTGTAATGACAGGTGGAGATGCATCAAGTGTATAAGTTTCAGTCTCTAACACTTGAGGATTACCATTTTCATCTGGTGTTGCAAAGAAATTTACTGTCATGTTAGAGTTTACAGGTATTGGATTACTGTATATGGCACTGGATGTTGTTGGTGTAACGCCGTCAACAGTATAGTAGATAGGCACTGTTTCATTTACACTTAGCACAACAGACTGTGCAGTTTTGTACAACCCACCAGGCGGTGTAGCATCTACATTTACACCAACAAATACTTTGGTAGTGACTGTCTGGGTTGCAGTATTTGAATTGCCAGAATGATCAATAGCTGTCCATGTAACCAAAGTTGAATTTAGTGGAAATTCTGTACTTGGATGATCGTTAATTACAAGAGGAGAAGGATCTACATTGTCATTAACCAAAGGTACTCCGATATCTACAGTTGTCAAAGGATTTGTTTGATTTTCATTTAGATATACAATGATATTTGGTGGTGGAATAATATTTGGAGGTACACTGTCAGTACCGCTAACTGTAATGATAAATGATCCCGCACCTACAGTTCCATTATTATTTGCTGCAGAACAATAAACTGGAGTATTCCCAAGAATAAACAAGGATCCTGAAGCTGGATTGCATGTTGGATTTACAGAAGTTCCGTTACTTGTGGCAGTAACGACATATCCAACATTAGCACCACTAGAAGTTATGGTAGATTGATATGTAATATTTGATGTAGTAAAATTAAATTGATTTATGGCACTGGCTTGAAGGGGGGAAAACCCAATTACAAATACTAGCACTAAGAGTATACCTGGAAAAACAAGATTTTTTATCATTGGCACTTTATGAAACTTTTCAATAATAGTTTATCACTGTGTTCCATGCAAATGTTACACATAATTAACTTTAAATATTAAAACGGAAAAAAAAGTCGATTGCCTGATGTAAATTTATCCAGACGTGGTTTTTTAAAATTATTAGGACTAGGAGGTATGGTGGCAGCAGTTGGTATGTTTACAAGTTTTGTACCTCAAACAATGTCATCAAGGCAAGCTAGCGCATTTTCATTGGGATCATGGACTACGGGAAAAAGTCTTCCTTACCCAACAATCCACGTCGCACTTCTTAAGAATGGAAAAATAATGACTACTCCAGGTTCTGGCTGGCAACAAGTAACTCAGACTGGTCCATTTAAGGTGGGAACAATCGATCTTGCTGCAGATTCTGAAACTTTTTCTGATTTGCCAGATGACTTGTTTTGCTGTGGGTTTTCTCAGCTTGCTGATGGAAATTGGGTGATTACGGGTGGAACCACATCATATGCTAATGGTCCTGACGGAAAATATCACGGCGGGAATTTTGCATATGAATTTGATACAAACTCTAACACATTCAACAAGATTTCTTCGATGGCTCATGGTAGGTGGTATCCAAGTATGGGAACCTTACCTGATGGCAAAGTCTACGTAATGACAGGCTTGGATGAATATGGAACAGAAAATGATTTAACAGAAATTTATGATCCTAACACAAAAACTTTTTCAATAAAATACAATCCAAATTCTAACAACACATACTGTGTTGGAACTGGAAGCAGTTTGCCTGGCGCAGGCTCTCCGTGTTATGGGGGTCCATTACATGGTACCAATCCCGACTTTTCATATTATGCGCGTACAATAATCATGCCAAGCGGTCTATTATTTTTAGGAGGTATGAGATCAACAATGAGATTGTGGAATCCATCTACTGGAGTGTGGAGTGGAGCAGGAACAATGATTGCATCAGGAAGAACTTATGGTACCACTATTTTACTTCCACTAAATAATACGTCTTCTGAAAGAGGTAAGGTACTACTTGCATGTGGACAGTCCAATTCTGGTTCCACTGTTCAAAATACTACAGAATTTGTTGATTTCAATGCGGGAACAAATACAAATCCAGTTATTAGCCAGGGTCCACCAATGACTTTTGCGCGAATGTATAGTCTTCCAGTAATTCTTCCTACAGGTAAAATCATAATATTTGGCGGAACTTCGGGAAGTAATACGGGTCCTGTATTAATTCCAGAAATGTTTGATCCTGTTAATAATACCTGGACTCAATTACCGGCTGCAACCTATGGAAGATTTTATCATGCAGTTTCATTGCTTTTACCTGATGGAAGAGTTTGGATATCTTCTGGAACACCTAGTATGAATAGCTTTGAAGCACACACAGAATTTTTTAGCCCAGGATATTTGGATCTAGGTGAAATAAAACCAGAAATTTCCGGTCAACCAACTGTTATTCCAAATGGATCTAATCCATATGGTGGAACAATAACTATACCAACTTCTGACGCATCAAGCATTCCACTGGGGGGGGCTTCAGTATCACTTATAAGACTTGGAAACGTAACACATCATTTTGATGCAGAACATAGATTTGTATGGCTACAAGTTATAGATAATAGCGGATCAAATGTTGTCGCAAGCGCTCCAATCAATGTCAACATTGCACCGCCAGGATATTACTTGATTCACATCATAAATACCTCTGGCATACCATCTGTTGGAAAAATAATTCAGATAGGAGCTCCAGTTCCTTCAGGGCAACCAGATACAACACCCCCAGTAGTTACCATCTCTTCACCTTCAGCTAGATCTCCTATTGTAGGGCCATCAAGTGGAGTGCAAATAACAATTTCAGGTTCTGCCTATGATTCTGGCAGTGCAATTACCTCAGTCAAGATAAGTGTTGATTCAGGAACAGAAATATCGGCCACTAATAATCTAAATAACTTTGCATTATGGTCAGCCATAACCACAATTAATACAAAAGGTCCTCATAAAATTAAAGCAATAGCAACTGATACTGCAGGTAATACTTCATCCACAGAAATCCCAATCACTGTATTTTTCAGCTGATTGGCTTGTTATTTCGTTAAAAGCCTTTTGAATTTAACAACTAAGTACAATCAGATAAAAACAGTATCTAACAAATGATGTCATCTGCGTTTATACCATACACATCAACAATCATCCAAAACAAAAAAGGGATAAAATATTTCAAATCTACTATCCATAATTTTTTTAATTTTTTGAAAACTTACTTGTGTAATAACTAATTTTTCAATCTAATTGTTATTCAGTAGGTATGGGGTTATTGGCAGCCTGAGTATCAATGAAAACAGATTTAATATAAAATACTATTTGTCCAGAATCTTTGGCAGGTATTATCTCCAAGGCAAATGGGTGTGTAATATTTTTCAAATCAGATCCACTGAGATCTATTTCAATAAATTTCCAATCATAATCTAATTTGATACTTTCTGTAGTCTTTGCAAACTTTTGATTTTTGAAAACCCCTTTTTCAGTTATAGTGGAATTCTTTCCTGCTGCCATGAATTTTATCTCTTCATCTACAGATACCGCCATTACATAGAAAGTCACTCTTTTAGCATTAGTGAGATCAAATCCCTTTTCATCCAAATATGAAAATCCTGCAACACCATTCTCTCCAGGCGTATATTGAATACGAGTACAAAATTCACAACTTTCCAAATCAACATAAGTTTCGATAATACTAAAAGAACCATCGTCAATTGCTGCATCTCCTGCCACAGCTCTTGACTTGAAATGGTGCTGGACTTCTACTAACTCATCTGCACTTGCAGCTGGAAACAATACACGATAATCATAAGGATTACTTGCAGTATTGCTTGTATTGATTGAAAATGGCATATTCAATAATAAAGGCACTACGGAACCTACCGCAAGGGCAACTAGTAAAAATTTCAATTTCCTATTGTTCATTGTAAATACTTAATTTTCAATAATGCATTTGAAAATTTAAACATATTCTAATTGAAGAAAACTGTAACATTTTGATGTGACACTACATCAAATTAATATACATATTTTGGAGTTTGACATTAACAATGAATTCTGATAAAAAAATACTAGTGATTGGCCTTGGACAAATCGGATACAGTAATGCTGAATACATGACATCCATCGGACTGCACCCAGATGGTTATGATATCTTTCAAATGGCAGTAGACAGAGCCGTCTCTAGTGGTGTTATTCAAAAAGGAGCCACCAGTTTTGAGGGTTATGACTATTATTTGATTTGCGTTTCTACTCACAATCCAAACGACATGTTTGTCCCATATCTTGATGGTGTGTACGAGCTGGCAAAAAGACTAGAAAAAGAAGGGAAACCAGGAGCTCTAGTTGGAATTGACAGTACAGTACCAAGAGGAACATCAAACAAGATTAAAGAAATTGTAAAACACAAGCTCCATGTTGCCCATGTACCTCATAGGCTGTACATTGGCAACAAGGAAAAGTGGGGAGTAAATTGTATCCGCGTACTGGGAGTATCTGATGAATGCTGCAAAAAAGAGGCGTTACATTTCTATCAGGACATGCTCAAAGTTCCACTCCACATTGCAGGGTCTGTAGACATTGCAGAGCTTACAAAAACCGTGGAAAACTCTTACAGGTATCTAGAGATTGCATTTGCCGAAGAACTAAAGATGGTGTGCGATAACATAGGTGTCAACTTTGAAGACCTGCGAGGGGCAATCAACACAAAATGGAACATCAACATCCTAGAAGCTCAGGGAGGAATAGGAGGACACTGCCTGCCCAAAGACAGCGAGATGGTTCTTGAGATGAGCAGGGGGACAGTTCCAACCAGCCTGCTTGA
>JAERMO010000145.1 GCA_016844465.1 Nitrosarchaeum sp.
GAATTGGAAATAAAGATCAAACTGTAACTGTAATGAATTTTCGGATGATTAATGGAGTAATGCGAGACAGCGACAAATTCTTTTTTGATCTTGTTGGGGATAATAGTTTTTCCAATTTTCTTTTTCAGTATTACACTATTCACAAAATTCCAAAATTCATCCTTGTCAGTGAACTTCCTGAAAATAAAATACTTTTAGAATCATTACTTTCTGAGCAGGCAGGATTCTCAGTTGAAATTATTTGTCCACAACGTGGTAAAAGAAAGGATATCATTAATTTGATTTTAAAGAATATCTCATTGATTCATTCCAAGGGTGGTGATCTTGGCTTGATAGAACTAAAAGAGATATTGCACCTTTCTACAATTCCTAGCATCATTGAATGCTTTGATATTTCAAATCATGGGGATGATTTTGCAGTAGGTTCGATGTCTAGATTTGTAGATGGTACCCCAAACAAATCTGGATACCGAAAATTCAAAATTAAAACAGTTTCTGGCAGAGATGACTTTGCAATGATAAGTGAGATCATCAAACGAAGATATCTTAGGTTGTTAGAAGAACATTCTCAGCTACCTGATTTGATATTAATTGATGGTGGAAAAGGGCAACTAAATGCTGCACTCAAGTCATTGCAATCACTAGGATTAAAGATTAATTGCATTTCACTTGCTAAAGAAAATGAGGAGATATTTGTTCCAACCCAAAAAGATTCTATTGTAATTTCAAAAGATAAGCCATCATTGAAAATTTTACAATATGCCAGAGATGAGACTCATAGATTTGGAGTAGCATACAATAGAGCAATACGTAAAAATCAAATAAAATAAGAAAAAAGAAAAAATTTCGGTTAGTTCACTTGAACGTTTCCAACCATCCATGGATGTACCATGCAGAAGTAATCATAACTTCCTGCCTCATCAAATGTATTTTCAAATGATGCGCCTGCCATGATTAAACTACTGTCAAATACACCAGATGGGCCATCTGATGGACTACCACCTGTTACTGTGTGTGCTGCAGTATCTGTGTTTTTCCATTCTACCGCATCACCTACATTGATTGTAATTGATTCTGGTGAATAACATGCATTGGATGTTTCACAGCCTGGAGATGAAGTTCCGGTTGGAATTGTTACGCTAACTGTTTTTGGTGCAGATGATTCTTCAACTGATACAGCTGGTTCTTCAACTGGTACAGATGGTTTTTCTTCAATCTTTACCTCTTCTTTTATTTTTACAGTTTTTTCTGTTGTTGTAGGTGCTTGCATTTTTGGCATCTCAGTTTTAGTCATTACTGGAGCTGAGACTACTGGAGCGTTATTTTGAACCTCACCAGCATAGAATGCAAATCCTACACCGACAGCTACAATTGCAATAGAAAATGCAATTGCCACTTTATCTATACTTGCCATAATTAATCCAAGGATTTCCTCAAGCTAAATAAATCTAATCTTTACTATTACGTTCACATTTTAAAATAATTTGAATATGGAACACTGTTTGCTAAATAATTACAACTATGAAATTTCATACATATGTGATTTCTGATTTTCTTCAAAAATTTACATAAATCTAAAAAAACTTTTGAAAATCTTACATGATCGCTTTAATTGATTTTAACTATGGTCAATCATATTGAACAATTATTTTTTATATCATTCATTCACCTATCGTCAAATATAAGATGCATTGGGGCTCTCACCAAGTAACTCTCGTTTTTGGTCTTAAGCCCCTCTGCATTGTATTTTTTTAGCAGCCAAGTTTTCCTCTGGTGTTATCAAAACATGTTGAATTTTTAATTCTCTTTGTTCAATTAATTGTCTGATAAAATGAATTCTTTTTTCAATAAATTCATCATGGCTTTTTTGATTTGTTGATAGATGCTCAAAGATTACTTTATCGTCTATTGCTATTTTTACAACATCTTGGTTTTTTATGATAAATGTGCCAATGCCCCAAAACATCCCAACATGTAATCCGATGTATTTTGATTGTTGGCTGGTTACTTTATCCAAGTAAATATCGGCATGTTCTCTTTTTTGCTCTATGATTGAATTGTTTGTTTGAATAACCCATGATATTGCCTTTGTATTTCCATCAAAAAATAAAACGTGCTCCAATTGTCAACCAAATAACGGTTTTTTGTCTATATATTTTGAATCCCGCCCTTATGATCAAAGATTAAAAGAACAACACATGTTAGAGTCACAAACATTCTTTTCAAAAATGGTTGATGAACTCGTAGAATTTTCAGAATATGATCCAGAACTGGCTGATGGAATTCGTTGGCTAGATGATCAGGCACAAAAAAAAGGTATCACATTTTATGATATGGTCTTTGAAGTTTTGTACAAACATGATGTAAACTCTAAAGCCAAAGAATGGCTTAACACAAGAACAAGAAATTAAAAATTATTTTCTCAAGTCTAGACCTTTGTATTCACAGCCTTCTGGTCCGCAATATTTTCCAACATAGACTGCTTCTGGTCTGTATAATGCAGTCTTTGGTGCTGCCTCTGCAAATTTTTCTTCGATTATGTGTGCAGCCCATCCTGCAACTCTTGATATTGCAAAAATTGGAGTATTAAGATCCATTGGAATTTTTAGCATATGGTAAATTGAAGCACTGTACAAATCGACATTTGGATAGATGTCTTTTCCTCTTTGCATTTTTATTTCTGCAATTGTAGTTGTTTCTACTTTTTCTGTAATGTCATACCATGGCTCACCTGTTTTTGCAGCAAGTTTTCTTGATAATTCTTTTAAAACTTGTGCTCTAGGATCATATGTTTTATACACCGCATGACCCATTCCCATTATTCTCTCCCCTTTGCTCAATTTTTCCTTAATCCATGGAACGACATTGTCTATCGTAACAATATCTAAAAG
>JAERMO010000063.1 GCA_016844465.1 Nitrosarchaeum sp.
ATGTATGAGAGTTTTTGACCTTCAGGATCATTACTCTTGCTTCCATCTAAGGAAACTTTGACAGCTTCATTTACAATTCTATCCAAGCCAGCATCTGCTACTATTGGAAGATTCAATACATTTTGGACATTAATCTTCATGCTATCAGAACCAGATAGTCTACCATCAGATGCAGTGCATGTCATGGCAATTACTTTGTTTCCTACAACACTAGGAATTTGAACACTAGTACTTGCAGATGAACTGTCTTTTATCACAGCTTCATCACTAGATGAAGACCACATGAAACTAACTGCATCGTGGTCAGGGTCATATGCAGAGCATAATAAATTCAAGGATGTATTTTCGTCTGCAGTTACATCAGCCCCAGCATCTACAATAGGTGCGCTGTTTTCAGGAACTACAATAATGATTACTTGATCAGAAGCACTCTGATTGACAGAATCCGTGGCAGTTAATTGGAATATCATTCGTTTATTCTCACCAGAAACTACTGAAGGTGCCTTGAATGAAATTGATAGATCAGTGCTATCAAATGAAACTGTTTCACCAGCAATTTGTTTCCATGAATGTGTTAAAGGACCATTTTCAGGATCAATAGCAACACCGGTTATAGTTACATCAGATTCACCAATGACTTTTCTATCTGGACCAGCAGATACTCTTGGAGGTAAATTAACAGTGTTTATCGTTACAGAAGCCATATCTTTACCAGTATTACCTTGTGAATCAGTAACAGTTAGTTCAAAAACTAATTTTTCAGAATCAGTTGTAATGTTAGGAGTAAAGAAGTAAACTGAAAAGGTAGTCTGCTCATACAAGTCAACTTTCATTCCAGATACTTGTGTCCAGGAATATCGTATTTTATCATTATCAGGATCACTGCCACTTCCAATCAATTTGACTTGAACATTTTCAGAAACACTTTGATCAGGACCTGCATCAGCTATAGGTGAGCCGTTTGCAGGAATTACTTTAACTAGGGCTAATGCACTTGCCCACCCATTACCAGGAGAATATCCAGATACTTGAAATGATAACATCATTTCTTGTTCTTCAGGAAGTTGTGGTGCTATGAATTGAACAGAAGAGCCATTGAAAGAGCTTAATGCTACACTAGTTCCAATTAATTGAACCCAAGAATAGGTAATTGGTTTTCCATTTGCTGTAGTACCTGTTGCACTAAGTGTAACTTGTTCACCTTCATGTACAATTTGCATTGGACCAGTTTGAATTTGGATTAATCTATTTGAAATAAGACCAGAGAGTGGATATACACTTACAGTATCACTTCCAGAACCACCAAATCCATCCTCAACAGTTAGTTCAAAAGTTAATGGATTAGATTGTGAAAAATCAAGAGATTGTGGAAGAATTGTAAGATACTTGCCATGAACGGATAATAATTCTATAGGCTGGCCAGCTATCTGCTCCCAATTATAGGTTAATGCGTCACCGTCAGGATCTACAGCGCTGCTAACTAGAGTAACAATATTAACAGTATCATATGTAACTTGATCTTTTCCTGCGCTGACAATTGGATCATGATTAACAGGATTTACAACAATTTCAACAACATCAGTGTCACTTTCTCCAACTGGGTCAGTTACAGTAAGTTGAAAAGTTAGAACCTTAATTTGTCCATTTACAACATCAGGAGCCATAAATTGTGGTTCTGCAATATTATATGATGATAAACTGACAGATTCGCCATCAAGTTGAATCCATTGAAATTTAAGATCGTTACCATCGGCATCAATTCCCTGGCCGACAAGTGTCACCATTCGATTTTCAACAACATCTACAGAGTTTTCCTCAGCAAAAGAGTATGATGCAGATCCAATTAGAAACAGACTAGAAACTAATGAAAATAATACAAATTGTGAATTCACTATCATAGCCTAAAAATTTCTAATATATTAACTATTCACTATCCTGAAAAAAAGCAATGAGTGAAAGTTGTATACACAATAACGAAGTATCGATCAGAATGTTTCAAACATCTGATATTTCTTTCAGGTAGTAAAATTACAAGAAATCAAAAAGCAAAATCGATAGGACTTTGATAAAAAAAGTTTAGAGAATATTTAGGAAAATCTAGGCAACTGAAAAGATATTCTTGATAGTATCAAAAGCGCCTGACACAGTATGAACTTGGGCGATAGTATTTTTGACATTAAATTTTTTTAATTCATCGGCAGTAAATGGACCAATTGCCACAATAGGCAATTTTTCTAAATTTCTCAATAGGGCGTTTTTATCATAATCGTTGGACATTATTTCAAAAAATGCCCTCACAGACGAGGCACTGGTAAATATAATACCATCAACTTTGTTTTGTGAAAATAATTCCCTAAATTCATTCCATTGTGAAGTATCTCTAAAAGCACATACATCATATAGATGGATCTCTTTAACATCTATTCCTATTTTGTTTAATAGTTGTTTTAAAAACGGCGTAGATGCTCCACTTCTTGGGACAATTACTTTTTTTCCTACAGCATGTAATTTTGTAAATAATTCGCCGACTCCTACTGAAGAATAGATGGTTGGCATGTATGAGACTTTAACTCCCTCATTTTCTAGGGCAATCTTTGTTTTGGGGCCTACAGCTATAACAATAGTATTTGCTACTGCAAGTTGCAATTTTTGAAAATTAGAAACTTTTTTTGCAGTATCAAAAAGAAGCGCTACAGCCTTGGAACTCATAAAAACAGAATAGTCAGGGTCATATTGTTTTATTGAATCTAAAAATTCATCTACAATCTTTTCACCTTTACTAACTAATTCAATGGTAGGTAAGGGAAGAGGTCTCACATTATCTCTAGTAGCTAAATCTATGAATTCAGAAGAATCATCTTTTGAGCGAGTAATTGCTATAGTTTTTCCTTTAAACATTTTTTCTCCATCCTATAATATTTGATAAGCCTACAACTTTTCCTATTATAATATTGCTGGGGGCTTTAATTTTTTTAAGCTTTACAAGTTTTCCGATATTAGACAAAGTTCCAATTACCATTTTTTGTTGTGGAGTGGTACCGTTTTGAATTACAGCTACTGGTGTTTGTTTATCCAAACCGCCTGCAACAAGCTGTTTGCAAATAATGTCAATTCTTGAAAGTCCCATCATAATGACAATAGTATCAACAGATTGCGCAAGACGCTTCCATTTGACTATTTCATGTTTCTTTTCAGGATCCTCGTGACCTGTAACAAATACAACTGAAGATGAATATTTTCTATGAGTCAGTGGAATTCCAGCATAAGTAGCAGAGCCGATTCCAGAAGTAATTCCTGGAATTATCTCATACTTTATTTTATTTTCTTTAAGATATTCGGCTTCTTCTCCACCCCTACCAAAGATTATTGGATCACCGCCTTTTAGTCGAACAATATTTTTCTTGGATTTTGCAAATTTTATCATTAATTCATTGGTGTTATTTTGATGAGTGGTGTCATCACTGACTTCCCTTCCAACATAGATTTTTTCAGTGGATTTTGGAATCATCGCAATTATTTTTTTGCTTACTAATCTATCGTAGAGCACCACATCTGCTTTTTGTAATAGCTCAACTGCCCTTAAGGTGATTAATTTGCTATCTCCTGGCCCTGCCCCTACAAGATAAACTGTACCTGTCATTGTCTATTCCACTCCTCCACTTTTTGTCTCCAATTTATTGCAAGGTCATTTACTCCTTTTTCACGTAGTTCTTGTCCTACAATTTTACCAAGAGACAGAGGATCATTCTTCTCCCCAGATTTCTTTACAAAGAGTGATTTTTTTCCATCTACTGAAAAAGCAGATACGCTCAAAGTCATTTCATGTCCATATGACTTTGCATAAGCGCCAATTGGAAATCTACATCCAGAATCAACATAGTCAGAGAGAGCTCGTTCTGCCTCTATTTCCAATCTAGAATCTGCATCTTCAATTTTCTTTAGCATTGAAATTGTATCACGGTCATCTTTTCTTGAAATTATAGCAAGTGCACCCTGTCCTGGAGATGGAGAAAAGTCTTCAATATCTAGGGGAGTGAAAGCAATATCAGCGCCTAATCTTGTAATTCCCGCTTGTGCAAGAACAACTGCATCAAAATCATTGCCAAATATTTTTTTAATTCTTGTTTCAATGTTTCCCCGTATTGGACGAACTATAACATTGGATCTTTTTCGTATAATTTGAACAGCACGTCGTAGAGAGCTTGTACCAATAACTGCACCAGATTTTATGGAATCAAGTGTAGAACCATCAGAAGAAATGAAAATATCATTAACCATCTCTCTTTTTGGAATGCAAGATAGAATCAAGTTTTCAATTAGCTGAGAAGGTACATCTTTGAGACTATGTACTGCAAAATCTACTTCGTTATCTGCAACGGCCTTGTCGATTTCTTTTTCAAATATTCCTTTTTGATCAATCGTAAATAGCGGTCTTGCATCAGTATCGCCCTTGGTTTTTATTGTTTTGATTTCAAATTCTGTGTTTGGGTTTATTTTTTTTAGTTCTGTTATTACCCAATTAGTTTGTGCCAAAGATAATTGACTTCCTCTTGCACCAATCACATATTTCAATTCTTCACCGACTTTAAAGCAACATCAAAAGCATCCACAGTATGATTTAGATCAGTTTGTGTGTGAGCATCAGATAGAAAAATCACTTCAAATTGTGATGGTGCAATGAAAACTTTATTTTTTAACAACGTTGAAAACATTTTTTTGAATTTTTTTGTATCTGCATTCTTGGATGTTTTATAGTCTATGACAGGTTTGTTTGTAAAGAAAATCTGAAACATTGACGAGGTAAAATTAATTTGGTGAGGTATTTTCATGTCAGTGGCCATATTGTCTATTGAATGAGTCAATAAGGCATTATAGCGTTCTAGTTTAGGGTAGAGTTTATTTTTGATTTTATTTATTGTTTTTATTGAGGCAATAGCAGCGCTGACTGAAATTGGGTTCCCAGCATATGTGCTGGCTTGGTAAACTTTACCACCTGGAGAAAGTAAATCCATTATTTCTTTTTGTCCTCCAACTGCTGCAACAGTAAATCCATTTCCAAGTGCCTTGGCCAAAGTGGTAATGTCAGGTTTTATTCTGAAATGTTGTTGGGCACCCCCTGGCGCTATTCTGAATCCTGTAACAACTTCATCGAAAATTAAAGGAATGTCATTTTCTTTTGTAATTTTTCTAACATCACTTAGGAAATTATTTTCAGGTAAAATTAATCCCATGTTAGCTAGTATTGGCTCTATTATTACTCCTGCAATGTCTTTATTTTTTGTTATAGTCTTTTCAAGGTCTTCAGCATTGTTATACTGTACAACCAGAGTATTTTTTGAAACTTCATCTAATCCGCCGTCAGATACTGAGATTCCATTGTGTGCAGAGCCAGATCCTGCTTTTACCAAAACAGAGTCATGTGCTCCATGATAGCATCCTTCAAACTTTATTATTTTTTTCTTTTTTGTAAATCCACGAGCCAATCTTATGGCAGTCATTGTAGCTTCACCTCCAGTGTTTACCAATCTAACTTTCTCAATTGATGGAAAATTCCCAATGATCAATTTTGATAATTCAATTTCAGATTCAGTTGGGGTGCAAAATAGAGTTCCTTGTGTTAATTGTTTTGATACGGCGTTGAGGATTTCTTTTCGTCGATGTCCTAATAACAGTGCACCATAACCATTACAGAAATCAATGTATTTGTTTTTGTCTTCATCCCAAATGTAAGCACCGTGTGATTTTTTTGTAAAGAACGGATATGGTTCAAAATACCTAACAGGGCTATTGACACCTGATGGAATTACTTTTTTAGCATCATTGAATAATTTTTGGGAATTAGACAATAATCAGATGTAATCTATCTCATTATTATTCGTAATACGGTATATTTGGGTCTGACTTCTAAGCAAACTTAATCATCGCTAAAATAGTTTACAAATTTTTCTTGTTTGCACCAACAGTTGGGTCTGCATTGTGATTTGAGAATTTTTGACATTTTTATCTCATAAATTTTTTATTTCCCCCCGTCATCGTATTTAGGATAAATAGTCTTGGTCGACTCTTTTACTATTTGTTTAATAATGTCTGCCACTTCTTTGGACAAAAGAATCTTTGAAAATGATGACTTGTCATGCTCTAGGGAAGAAGTGGCAGTCATTAAGCATACATTATCTTCGCAGTCTAAAAGAAAATCGTAATTAGTTTCAGTTCAACTATAAAATTTTATAATCTATATAGAGAGACTATCGCAGACTACCTAAGTTTGGTGTA
Organism: Nitrosarchaeum sp.; assembly: GCA_016844465.1. Taxonomy (GTDB): domain Archaea; phylum Thermoproteota; class Nitrososphaeria; order Nitrososphaerales; family Nitrosopumilaceae; genus Nitrosarchaeum. The sequence continues at coordinate 6,274 of JAERMO010000063.1, forward strand.
AACATCATCACAGAAAGGACAAAATAAAATATCGTGTGAGAATTTTCCCCGTCTCAAAATCTCTGTGTTTTTATTGCCACATCTGTTGCATT
>JAERMO010000146.1 GCA_016844465.1 Nitrosarchaeum sp.
GAAATTCATGACAGAAAACGACTCTAAAGGCAAGACCCAGTTATCACTTCATACCAATCTAAACTATGCAAGACTTGCAAAACATGTTGTATGGTTAGAGAAAAAAGGCCTTGTTGAATCAGCAATTGAAGATAACAAAATTAATGTTGTTTTGACTAAAAGTGGCAGAGAATTTGCCTCAACGATTTCAAAAATTAGCTGATAGACTAGTCCATCATACTGACAAGCCTGTCCATAAAACAAATACAAATGTCAGCGCGGCTTAATTCGTGTAGCCCGACAGATCAAACTGTTGGCAGATAGAATAAGGAAAACAATTAAAACTATAAAGAGCAAAAAATTAGAGCCTGACTTTGATCCAAGCATGAAAACTCTATTGCGTATTATGAAAGCCATGACAGAACACGGAGCTAAAGGCAAGACCCAGTTATCGCGTTATACTAATCTAAACTATGCAAGACTTGTAAAGCATATTGTTTGGCTCGAGAAAAAAGGCCTTGTTGAATCAATAATTGAAGATAACAAAGTTAATGTTGCTTTGACTACACGTGGCAGAAAATTTGCGTCAATGATTTCAAAAATTATCTGATAGACTAGTCCATAACACTAACAAACTTGTCAATGATACTAATACACATGTCAGCGCGGCTTAATACCATACACCACAATTAAACTGATAATGACATACATGAAAAAAGCACTCGTACTTTCTGTACTAGTAACGTTGATTTCTGTTCTAGGATTTGAAGATTATCCAAATGCAATGGCACTATCTTCTACAGTCCATGACCAAATATCATGCGAAGCTCCATCAGTAGGTGGAGTATGGAACTCTATCATTTCTATATGCACAGTTACAACTCTTGTAATTGGTCCTGCTGACAATTTAGTTGTTGCATCAAATGTTGTTTTTGACATAGGAACGGTAACTAACAGCAGTAGCATCGTAAATTGGGAAACAATTAGTGATGATGAATTTATCATAGAATTGGATTGTATGCAATCTCCAAACCGATGTTATATTCAGGTAGCGGTATAAATGGCATCTAAATTACTAAGCTTTACATTTGTATTTTTTGTCGCAATAATTTTGATAGTTCCTCTAAATTCTCAAAAATCCTATGCTACACATTTATCCGATGATACAAAATGGCAGCTAATCTATCTAACCCATAATCCTGTGTGTAGCAATTACGATTTTCAGAGTGTATCAAAATATACTGAAATTACAGAAAGATATCTAGAGTCATATCATTTTCCAAATTCAAACTATGATTCTATATGTACAACTCCTGGGAAATTATCATATAATTATAACATTCCAAAAGACCTAGATTTACTAATTATAATGCTTGATAATGACTTGGGCGAAGAAAAATTAAACTCTGTAAAACTAGGAGGACTATACGCTCATAGCGGTCTTGATAAAAATCTTAACCACGTAATCCTAGCCTGTGATTGCTCTAACTTTTCTTATTCAGATCCAGTGTGGACTCTATCTCATGAGTTATCTCATTTTGTTTTGTATTCGTTAAACTATGATTCAGACATTATTGAGACACTAGTTCACACGTATGATAATACATATGATAAATGTAGAGAGTCCTATTCATCAGAATGTAGTACGGTAGTTGAAAAAATGCGTGTTGATACTTCAGCGTACTCTTACTCTGTAATGCCCCCATACGACTCTGCCATTGGCGTTTTAGCATCTGAAACCAAAGAAGGTGCTATTTCTCCTCAGTTAATTCAATTAAATAAATTCATTACTCAATGTGGGTATCTAGTAAGTGAAGAGGAATTATCTGATCTCAAATCAAGGGATATAATGTTTGCAGATGGACCAGTTGATGCTACGGGCCCAAATTGGTTTGACATCATCAAATACAATGGAACAAACAATAAAGAAAAATTATTTTCAATAATACCTTATGATTTTGAATCGGATCTAAACAGAGTTTATGAAGATGATCTCCAAATTGGATTGCCATCATGGTTTAAACAAACAGCATCTTGGTGGTTAGACGATAAAATAACAGATGACGAATTTACAAAGAGCGTCAAATACCTAAGGGATATGGGATTAATTCAACCACATTAGATGAAATAAATCAAAAAAGTATATTTTAACTCTAAAATATTAAAAAAGAGATAACTTTGTTCATAAGACATTGGTAGATACTCTAAATGATACAAGAATTGAATAAAGTAAGTTTTAAGAAAATTTTGATGCTGTTTTCACTAATTACAATAGGAGGATCTTTAGTTTATTTCATTTTTACAGATATGCAAAGTGCTACTGCTTCTGGCTCTGTTCTAGTTGATAAAATAGAACAAAGTGACGGATGGGGAGTTATTACAGTTGATCCAGATACTTTCAAAGTTTATGTCACAAATTTCAAATCAACTACAGTGACTGTTATTGATGGTACTACAAACAAACCCCTTTCAATAATTGAGGTTGGTAAAACCCCCTACGGAATTGGAATTAATACTGATACCAAAATGTTGTATGTAGCACTAGAGTACAATGATACTCTTGCAATAATCAATACTACTACTGGTGGAATTATCAAAAAAATTGATCTTGTTGAGCCTTATGACATTGCAGTTAATTCTAAAACCAATAAAGTTTATGTCACAAGTGACAAGACTAATCTTGTTTCATTAGTAGACGGTTCTACAAATGAAATTATTTCAACATTTGATGTTCAAAAGCCGTGTGGTATAGCTGTAAACGAGGCAACAAACATGGTCTATGTTACCAGTGAATCTACTAACAAAGTGCATGTAATTGATGGCTCTAAAAATAACCTTGTAACTACAATAGATGTTGGAAAAAGTCCTCGTGGAGTTGTAGCTAATCCTAATACAAATATGGTATATGTGACAAATCAGCTTGCAGGTACAGTAGATGTTATTGATGGCTCTAAAAACGAGGTAATTGATACTATAACAGTTGGAAATACCCCGAGAAGAGTTGTAGTCAATCCTGACACTAATATCATATACGTTAGTAATCAAATCTCAAACTCGCTATCAGTTATTGATGGCGCAACAAACGAGGTAATTGATTCAATTCCAGTCGAGCAACCTTTTGAGTTGGTGATAAACCCAAAAACAAACAAGATATACACCACTTATTCTGGGCACTCTATTCTTTCAATAGTAAATGATGTTGAAAGAGACAAAAATACCCTTGATGATTTTAGCACAATAATTGGAATGCTTGGAGCAGGAGCAATATCTGCTATCATTGCATTTTTAGTCATACAAAAAAAGAAACTAAAATCAGAGCAAAAATTTTAGTCTTACTTACCATTTTAATATAATGCCTAAAAATTAATAATTTTCAGCACATAGTTCTTAGTGATAAATGGTCTCTGATCAGCTAATTTGTTGAAAACTAAGCTAAACTGCTTGATCATTCTAATGAACTTGAATGCGGTATGTACAGTATGCAGAAAATCTGGGTGCTATGCACGCGCTGTGGTTCTGGTGTTCTCAATGCCTACTTTGGAGCAACGTCTATTGGCTATGGTAGTGAATGTCCTAGCTGTGGTTCTGATTGGAAAGACGGCCAAATCATTGCATCTACACTTGGTAGATCCTCGTCTGCTATGTTAGGGGATATCAGATTTGCGGGTGAAAAATCAAGTGTTAAGGTGATTTGGTTAGAAACATAACGTGCTGAAAAGATACATTGGTGTATAGGATGGGGCATGTGTCGACACTTTTCATTATTATGATAGGTTACACATCTTTTGTCTTATAGCATTCCGCTAGATTTTCTGCATATTTTGATTTATTTTCAAATTGATTTATCCACGTACAAACAAATTAGCGCTTAGACATAAAATGTAGGAAAATTTGTTTCATTTAGTAGATACAATTAATTAATT
>JAERMO010000002.1 GCA_016844465.1 Nitrosarchaeum sp.
TGTTTTCGCATACCACCAGTACCAACTCTCATTCTAACAACAACTATGCCTTGTTTTGCCTTGTAGCCTAATCTTCGAGCTCTCTGCAAACGACTTGGTCTATCTATTCTAATAATGGCATTTTCTTTACGCCATTGCACTACTCTTTCTCTGATTTCAGAAGAATTTTCTTTTAATAGTCTGATCCAAGATTTGTCTTGTATACTAGGCATATCGATTTTAATAAAATCCCCTATAATAACTGATTTCAGGTGTTACACCATGCGGGTTTTACTATCAGTTCAACTATATTTCTACCTCATTATAATAATCCCCTCTTTGAACTAGTACAAGCAAGATGAAATTACTGCCTAGTAAATTATCACAGATTATCTCATGTGTATCAATTTGTATAGGTCTGATTGTTTGCATTGGATGGATACTGGACATTCCGATTCTAAAATCAATTATCCCAAACGCAGTTACAATGAAATTCAGCACTTCAATATCGTTTATTTTTAGTGGAATCACAATCTATTTCATTTCAAGATATAATGAAGGAAAAACAGGTATTGCTCAAATTGTAATACCTGTATCTGGTTTTATCGTATTTCTATTTATGGCAACGCTTCTAACTGCATATATTTTTGGCATTACAAGTGGAATAGAGCAATTATTTGTCAGAGAAAATTCTGATGCAATAAAGACATCGCATGCGGGCATGCCGTCTTTTGCAACCATGCTGAACTTTATTTTGATTATTGCTGCGGGCATATTTGCCTTCTCTGAATCCAGACTGAGAAAACTGATCACTCCTATTGGATATGCAGTTTCAATAATTGGAATCATATCTATTGTGGGATATGTAACAAATCAACCAACTCTGTACTATTACATTGATAATGTAAGCTCTGCGATGGCAATTCATACTTCAATTTTATTTACAGTGCTTGGAATTGCACTAATTCTCTCAAGAAACAACATACCTATACAACGTGGCGAATCTGTAAAAATTCACACTAAAATAACATCTCTGTTTTTAGCATCCTCACTAATTCCAATAATATTTGTAGTGGGATTAAATTTTAACATTCTTGATGATTTTCCAAATAGTGAATCAGTAAAGATCAGCATGATAATAGTAAGCATAGTAACAACAATCGCAGTTGTCCTATTTTCATTATTGATATCAAAATCCATCTCAAAGCCGATCGTTTCCCTAAAAGATGTAGCCATACAAATCTCAAAAGGAAATTTTTCCATTAAAGCAAATGAATCAGGTAATGATGAGATTAGCGAGCTATCAAAAACATTCAATCAAATGGTAAACAATGTTAGAAAATCAGAACGATTATCCACAATGGGATTGCTATCATCAACACTTGGACACAACATAAGAAATGATTTGTCTGTGATAAAGATAACACTTGAGATCCTACAGCATAAATATTCTACCAAACTGGACAAAGAGGTTTTATCTAAAATTATCCTTATGGAAAAATATGTCATCGATATACAACATCAAGTAGATGACACTTTGAATTTTATAAGACAAACTCCGCTCAAATTAGAAAAGGCATCATTGTTAAAATTATTAGAAAATACATTAAAGACAATCAAAATTCCAGAGAATATTAAGATAGATTTACCTTTGAATGACATTTCACTGCATTGTGATTCAAGTAAATTGACAGTTGTTTTGACAAACCTGATCAATAATTCAATTCAAGCAATAGAGACAGAGGGGAAAATATCAATAAAAGCCAGTGAAGATAAGGATCATTCCATTATACAAATAGAAGACTCGGGTTCTGGCATATCATCTGAAAGTATTGTAAAAATCTTTGAGCCCTTATTTACTACAAAAAGCAAGGGAACAGGACTGGGACTTGCAAGTTGCAGACGCATAGTGGAAGAGCATAATGGAAGCATAACAGTGCAAAATAATCCTACTACATTTACTATTGAATTACCAAAAACACAGTTACATTCTAAGCATAACTAACGTATGAAATGGGACATTAAAGGGTCAAAATGTTCTATCTTCTAACTGATTGTGTGAATAAATTAGAATTTTAGATTGTAAGAAGTGTAAAGCAATTTACTTTATTTTCTTTTTGATATAAAATAATCATCATCAGATTCTATCGGATGTCTTTTCGTTCTGATAAAATATATCAGTCTTAACAAATCCAGATAAATTCTATAAGCAAATTTGTTCTCTCTTATTCTTGGGGCAATTTTATCCCAGAAATACCTAGTTTGGATTGAGGACAATCTGGAATCTCTAATCACAAAAATGGTTGTCTTTGTTTTTTCAATAATTTCCATTGTTTTTGGACTAAATGCTTGATCAGATTGATTTCCAGCACCCATAATAATTATCTCAGGTATGGTGCTGTTAAAATGTGCTAACAAATCACGCATCACATTTTCTTTTCTTGAAGGTATTCTGTGTATTGGAATTTTTTTTATATCCAGATCAAACATTCGTTCGTTAAGTTTTGCCAAAATATCTCGCTCTTCCTCGGGGGAACCTGTTATTCCACGGACTATTCGGATTTTGCTATTTAGTGATTTGGCAAGTATGTCTGAGATTTCCAATCCCATATTTGAGTGGCGTCCCTTGTCATATGAAACAACAATGTTGGATAATTCGGTATGAAAATTTTCTCCCATGTGAACTCCCATAATATCACATGTGGTAAGTGAGAGTAGTTTTCTATTATTTTTTAGACTATGAAAATCCATTATTAGCAGATTAACTCCTTGTTGTTCTACGGTTGCAAGAATAGCTTCAGTGGTATCATGTGTTAATCGTATAAGGTATCTACATGGGACTTGCCATGATTCTTTTTTTAGATCATCAAATGATCTCATTGCAGGCTCTGTGAATTTCTGAGCTTCTGTAAGTGGTAATTGTATAGGAATTGTCACTATATTCAAAAATGACACTTCGCCATCCTTTTGTTGCGCAATAGCTGAAGCTATTTTAGCTAATTTTGCAGAGTGTTGATCAAAAACAACCATTATTCGGTAATCCTTTCTTTCTTTTGGACCCTCACTGGCAAACAGAGGGGCATGGTGCTCGATTTCTTTTTTAACCGAATATATTTTGTAAATTGAAAAACCTATCAATATCCAAATAATTGCAATCAACCAGCTTAACGGATTATAAACTAAAAGATATATCGCAAGACCGATTGTGGTAAATATTCCAATTAAAGGCAAAACAGGGAAAAAAGGCATCTTGAATCCATAGTCTAGTTTATGTCCGTATAATCGGCGAATTGTTATAGCCGCAATATTTACCTGAGTGAAAAGAAAAAGAAACATAACGCTTGCAGCCAGTGCAATTTGCTCAAGAGGCAACAGTAATGCAACTATTATCATTATTACTCCCGATGCTATTGTTGCATAGTGTGGCGTATGGTATTTTTTATGAAGTGTACTAAACTCTACAGGTAAAGTGTAATGTCTTCCCATTGCAAACGCAACACGACTGGATGAAAATGTAGTTGCATTTAATGCCGATAATGTAGATACGATACCTCCAACAATTACTATAAACGCACCAAAGGGAAGAAGATACTTTGCACCTTCAATTATTCCAAGCTCTTTATGTCCTCCAATAAATTTCCAAGGATCTTCTCCAGTTTGAGATGAGTTCAAACCTCCAATGAACGCAAATGTAAACACAATATACAGTACAACAACTACTGCTAATGAAATAAAAATTGCACGTGGAATATTTCTTTTTGGATTTTTAACCTCTTCACCTGTCTGAACAATTATCTCGTATCCTTCAAAAGCAATAAACGTCAAACCCATTGCAATAATAATTCCTATACTTCCATTAGGAAAAAAATCCTGAAAATTTTCAGGCCAGTCATGATTGGTAAAGCTAACTGCATACAAACCTGCAATTATGAGAACGCCTATAATTGCCAACTGCGAAAATGTAATTACACTTCCAATTTTGCCCGTATCTGATGCTCCTCTGACATTAATGTAAGTAAAAAGCACAATGGCTAGTACTGCAATTATTTTGTCTAGTCCTTCAAAAACTAGTATGTTCAATACTGTAAGCAAATGACTGAGAAACGAACCAAAGGCCACTGCGTAGAGACTTCCTGCTATTATGTGTGCAAACCACGCCATCCATCCACTGATAAACGCATTTGGTCTTGGCAATCCTTGTCTGATCCAACCGTAACCACCTCCAGCTTCGGGAAGCGCAGAACCAAGTTCTGCATAAGTCATTGCTGTAAATAACGTGATTACTCCATTGACTAAAAACACAATCATAAGTGCTGGCCCTGCCTCATTCATTGCTGGACCAACTAAGACAAAGATCGCACCACCTATCATGGCTGCAATCCCAACCATGACAATATCTACGAGCGATAAACTGCGTACAAGACCAGATGATGGGATTTCAGACATTGAATCTGTCGATTTGTCAAGAATGTAAGATATAGGGCTTTTGATCTAACGGCGAGTAAAATATTTAATTCTGCGGATAAAGACATTAGTAAAATATATATCAAATGATCAACAAACTGGAAAATTTAATTAGACTTTTTGTTCTAAAACCCAATCATATCCTTCGCTTTCTAGCTTATCTGCAAGGGATGCATCACCCGTCTTTAATATTTGGCCTCTGGCAAAGACGTGAACAAAATCTAATTTGTCCAAGAATTTTAAAATTCTTGCATAGTGAGTAATTATAATTACGGTTGCATCTTTTCCTGTTACCTGGCTTATTGCTTTAGCCACTGCTTGTACTGCATCAATATCTAAACCTGAATCAGGTTCATCTAAAATTGAAATCTTAGGTTTTAATACTGCCATCTGTAATACCTCTGCGCGCTTCTTTTCTCCTCCTGAAAATCCTTCATTAAGATATCTTGAAAGAAATTCTTCTTTCAATCCAACCTTGTTCAGGTTTTCTTTAAGATATTTTTGAAATTCTCTTACAGTGATGAATACTTCTCTGTCATCTCCTTGCAGTGCCTTACTTAGTGAATTGTAAGCCGTTCTTAGAAAATGTGAGAATCCAACACCAGATACTTCTGTAGGGTACTGAAACCCTAAAAACAACCCTTTTTTTGCACGTTGATCTGCAGATAATTCTAAAATGCTTTGCCCATCAAGCAAAATATCTCCTTTAGTCACTTCATATTTTGGATGAGCAAGTAGTGTATATGCTAAAGTACTTTTTCCAGAACCATTAGGTCCCATTATCGCATGTATTTCTCCAGGACCTGTTTTCAAATTAACTCCTTTGAGTATTTCTTTACCTTCCCGTGAAACATGAAGATCTATAATCTCTAGCACTGCCATGGTGCATTTTGTTTTGTTTCTATATATAATACCCACGAAATTTAGCTAATCCTAACAGAACTATCTAATGATTTTTAATAAAATGAAAGGGGGGGGGGGAATTAAATTTTGGCCAGTGATGGTCTCAAAGTAATTTTGAGTTTGTAACAAGTTAGGATCTCTTTACATCTATTTCTGATAGTTACTTCTGTGACACCTGCAATGCTGGAGACATCTCTTTGAAGGACATTTTGTCCTAGCAAAACTGATGCAACATATAGATATGCTGCTGCGATTCCATTTGGAGCTTTTCCATCTGAAATACTACTGTCTTTAGTTTTTTCTGCTATTTCCAAGGCTAGTCTTTCAATTCTAACTTCGGTTTGTGTCATGTTTGCAATCTTTGAGATGTATTTGTTCATGGTAACTACTGGGGCGTTTGTATGACCCATCTCCATTACCATGGTTCTATAGTATTTTGCTGCAAGTTTTGTTTTAGACTTGACATCTTTTGGTTCGCATATCCCCCGACAAATTTCTTCTAATGATCTTACTACATTACATTGTTTACATGCCATGTAAATTGTAGCTGCAGTGATGCTGGCTACTGATTTTCCCTTTACATCGATATGTCCATCCAAATTTCTGTATATCATAGAAGCAGTTTCCAAAACATTTCTAGAAAGATTCAGACTGTCACACGTTTCACCCATTTTTGATAAAACATTTGCTAATCTTCTTTCTCTTGGTGAGGATACACGGACTCGTTGCTGCCATTTTCTGAGATTATGCATTTGATTTGCAACTTCGCGGTTGATTGTTTTTCCACTAAAGTCCTTTGTACCTAATGATATCTCTGTTGTTATTCCCAAATCATGTTGAGAATAAGTTGTTTGTCCTGTTGCTCTTGCAAGCTTCATCTTGTCTTCGAGATTTGAGCTTTTTGTTTCTGGACCATAATCTACCATCTGGTCTGCGACAACTACGCCGCAACCAGAACAGATTATTTCGCCATTCTGAGTGTCATCTACCAATGAAGATTGACATTCAGGACAGCTCTGTGGTTGTAATATGTTCATTTTTTTCGTCTCCTGAATTTTTGTATGTTGGCAGGAGAATGTTCAACTGTGAAAACACTTTTGCCAATGAATTTCTCTATGTTGTTTGTTAACGGAGTTGCTGACGCAAACGGTCTTTTTATTGGACCAATTAGTTCCATTACTTTTGCAACCTTAGTTCCCTTCTCGTCACAGAGTATTTGTCCCTCAACTAATTTACCTGATAGTTGAATGATCACTCTGCCACTACCGGCTAAGTGCAATATTTCACCTACCTCCTGCAATTAGAAATAGTAATCATAGTATTGTTATCATAGACTTCTGTCAACTTTACTTTAGCTAGAGCTAGATTTGATTTTATTTTGACTGCTTGGCTCTTTTCGCAACTAATTTTTGTGAAATTTTGTTAAGAATATTTGTCTTGGAGGATCCTTTTGGTAACACTATGTAGCCTGATCTAACGTAAGGTCTTCTAGGGAATCTTACTTTTTCATCTGATTCTGTGATTTCAAATCCGACTGCCTGTGCAGCTTCGGTTAATTCTTTTAGTGAAGGATCAAAAACACATTTTTCCTTTTCTAATTTTCTTCCTTTAGATCTTGGTAGTGTCTTATTGAAATAATCCAACCAGATTACGACATGCTCGTAATCTTTCATTTTATCACGTTAATAAAACTGCGTTGACTATTCCGATTTGCCCTGGTTTGGAAATCACTCTACATTTGCCTTCTTCTGTTTCTAATATGGCACCTTTTGTGATGATCCCTCTTCTTTGATAATCATTGTTTGTAGAATTTTCCAATACCTTGAGAATTTTTGTTTTCTTTACTTTTGAATTTTTCGTTGCCAAGTTTACAAAATCGATTGACTTCAAAGCTGTTTTTTTATTATTACCTCGTACACGTCTTGTAATCGTAACTTGAGCACCTGAAACTGCTTCGTTAGGATATCTGTCAATTTCATACTTTCTTCTAATTCTCAACGGATGTCTTCTTCCCCCAGTTATCTTACTGGTTGCAAGATTTTCTACTGACTTTCGCATGAATATTCTTTTAACTACTCTAATTTATATAAAACGCAAAAAATTAGGCTTAAAATAAAAAATATGCTTAATTTAGTTTAGTGACAATTTGAGATGTATGATTTGATTCTGACATCTTTGCAGTTTTTCTTACTTTTGAAAACAATCTTTGTTTGAGATTCTCTACATCTCCTTGTATTCCAAAATATTTTTGGAATTTTTCAGTAGTGTTGAAAATTTTTAATCTTCCTACATTTTGATGAGTAATAAAGTCTAATTGTCGTAATTCCTTAAGATGTTCGTATACTCCAGAACCTCTTGTTTCTACAAGTTGTTTTGATGAAATTGGTTGCATGTATGCAATATATGATAATGTTTTCAGAGTTGCATTTGGAAGAATAGGTTTTGATGCATATCTTTAATTGAAATACATATGATCTATCTGGAAGTATAACTATCTCAATTGCTTTAAAGGCTGATTTGGTCTTTTTCATTATGTCGCCAAGTAATTCAAACGTCTTTGTGCGTGATTCTGTGCCTGATGCCCTGATTAATTCTTCTATTTTTAAGGGTCTTCCAGCAGAATAAAGCGCTGCTTCAATTCGTGCACTTGCTTCATCATCTTTTTCAATTTTAGTCAATTATGTATATTCCAGCATAAAATCTACTTAAAGAAATCTTTTCTTCATTTTTGATCAGATTGTTAACTTCTCTTTTATCAAAATAATTTTTATATCTTCATCTATTTGCTCCAAGTCTATTTTTTCGTCTCTAGCTAAAAACAATATTGCAAAAAAGCATCTGATTGAATCTATTCCATCAAGATCTTTTATTATGGTTTGAAGCATACCGTATCCTACGTCTGAGATTTTTTTAATTATCAAATCTTCATATTTTCCAATGATATTTTCAAGTGAAATAAAGTATTCTTGAAAATCAGGTGCTTCAATTGGTTCTATGTTTAGTTTATTTCTTCTATTTTGTGGATTGGCAATAGTACCAATTAGATTCTGTAACAATCCTAACAAATCATCTAATGAAACCGGATACGTAGACTCATGTCTATAAGGCATATCGATTAATTCTATATCTACATCCGTTCTTTGTTTGATGGGTTTCTTTTCCATTGCTGCCCGTTGTAAGGCAAAAATGCTTTCCACCTTCATTCGATAAATTAGCGATGATGACAGTGCTGCCATTCCTGCAATTCTAAGATCTTTTCTTCCATTTTTTTCAAGAATTTTTATTAATAAATCTAAAATTAGAATAAGATCAATCTCCCAAACATCTTTTTTGCCAATTGAGGTGGGATTAAACAGAATATTTACTGGTGCTTGCGAAATACTACCTGGAATTCGCTCTTCACTCATGTGCTCTCTATCTTTTTATTCCATAATATCTAAGGGCTCTATTTTTTTCTTATATCCAGTCAACTCTTATATTGTTATGATTGAATTGCTACTTTATGAAATCTGCAAGAATTACTGGTCCTAATGAACCATTGATAGTTGTAGAATTAGAAACTCCGCATCCTAAAGATAACCAAGTTTTAGTTAAAGTCAAAGCAGTAGGGGTTTGTCATAGTGATTTACATCTTTGGGAGGGTGGTTACGATTTAGGCGATGGCCAATTTATGAAAGTCACTGATAGAGGTGTAAAGTTCCCCGTTACTCCTGGACATGAAATAGTTGGCACGGTTGAAGAATTTGGAAATAATGTTAAAGGTTTTTCAAAAGGTGATCCGGTATTGGTTTATCCTTGGATAGGATGCGGAGAGTGCCCTGCTTGCAAGGTAAATAATGAAAATTTATGCGATACTCCAAAATCTCTCGGTGTTTTTCAGGATGGTGGGTACTCTGATTATTCACTTGTCCCACATTTCAAATATCTGGCAAAATTAAACGGTGTTGACCCAGAATCTGCAACTTCATTGGCTTGTTCTGGATTAACAGCCTACACTGCGATTAAGAAATCAAACCAAAACTCCCCCGAATTTCTTGTAATAATCGGTGCAGGAGGATTAGGTCTAATGGGCGTACAAATTGCAAAGGCAATTACCAAAGCCAAAATAATCTGTGTGGATTTAGATGATCGAAAATTAGAAACGGCGAAAGAAATGGGAGCGGATTTTGTAATGAATTCTAAAGATGCCGAAACATCTAACAAAATAATTTCTGTTTGTAATGGTAAAGGTGCTGACAGTGTTGTGGATTTTGTTAATGCTCCACCCACGGCTAAAATGGGATTGACTGTTCTAAGAAAAAGAGGAAATCTCGTTTTAGTTGGTTTGTTTGGTGGTTCTATAGATCTATCTCTTGTTACAATTCCTCTTAAATCAATTATTATTCAAGGTGCTTACACTGGAAATTATTCTGATATGTTAGAATTATTGGAGCTTGCTAGAAAGGGAACAATCAATCCAATGATTTCAAAAAGATATTCACTTGAGAGCGCAAATTCTGCATTAGAGGATCTTAAAGCACGTAAAATTGTAGGGCGCGCTGTAATTAATCCTTAACTCAAAATATTCAATGTAAAATTTGATAACATAAAAAATTGTGTATCTATTTTGTATGTAAAGATAAATTGTTATTTCGTATTTACACATTTGAAAAATATATCATTTATGACACACATATTCTACAATTAATTTGTTCTACTCATGGCCTAACGCCTGTAAATTATTCTTCTACCCTCCAACCTGTTTCTATTTGATTTTTATCTGATTCTTCCCCTACACCAGTAGCAAATCTCCATATGATGGGCGCATCTGTTGTCATTTTAGTTTTAATTTTAACAAGTGATTCTATCTCCGAATTTAAATTTTGATTAGCAGAACTATGTTCTTTACAAAATTTGCATTTTTGATCAAGTGTTACTGGAATAAATTCTATTAATGGATAAGTCATACAGGCAAGAGGTCTCTGACTGTATATTTTACAAGAAAATCCCCCATGAGGTGATCTATTCTTAGTTTCTGTATCTAGAAAAGGACATGTATTTCCATTTTGTTCTTTACCCATTAATTGATATGCTAATATTTTTGTTGGGATTAATTTTTCATTTGATGTTCCAATCCTTGGCACAATTTCTATTTTTAATTTATGTATTTTTGCAAGCTGTTCTATTTTTCCTTTTTCTTCAGGTAATATTAAAACTCCAATTTTTCCAAATTTTTTAGTTGGATAATACTCTCTTTCAATACAACACTGTGAACAATCCGTCACACATTTAAATTCCACAGATTATTTTTATTGGTTGTACATAAAATTCATTGGATATTTTATCTTGCAATGCCTACGAATCCTTTATTCCGATAATCATTCCTTAGGATTAGGGTTTTAATTGTAAGTTGTTGGTAAAGCCTATCTATATTTTCATCAAATGATCAAATTGGAGTTGTTTCACTAAATTAAATACAAATTTTGTAAGGATAAAAAATGACTAATGTACTTAGTACTATATTTGGCACAATATATGATATGATAACTTCACTATTCAGTTAAAAATTAATGAATTTTGTGTTGTTACATATTGTTGACTCACTATATTGTAAATCTAAAATGATGATTGTGAAGACACTTTTTCTTTTTAGAAAAAATGAGAGTGATTTTGGAATTTAGTCAATTTATATGCTCATAACTGTAATGTCTACCATGGGTAAACGCCAAGTTAAAAATGAAAGTGACTTAAAAGAAATGCGTTTGCCAGAAGAGGGTGAACTTTTTGGTAGAGTTCTTAAAATGCTTGGTGGGGAAAATGTGATGATAAAATGTACTGATGGTCTTACTAGGAGAGGTAGAATCAGATGAAAATTAAAGCGTAGAGTCTTGATTCGTGATAATGATATAGTCATAATTGCTCCATGGGATTTTAAAGAGAATGAACGAGGTGATATTGTTTGGAGGTTTACTTTACCTCAAGTTGATTGGCTTAAAAACAATAACCACATCGCAAAAGACTTCTAAATCCCCCTGATTGGTCTGGTAAATGTATTTAGCTTATGAATAATTATGCTGTATTTGATATATTTTGATAACTTATCTTAATATACGGAATAATTATTCCACATATCAAATGGAACAAGGCACAGTAAAGTGGTTCAATCGCACTAAGGGCTTTGGTTTTATCGAAAGAGAATCCGGTGACGATCTATTCGTTCACAAATCAGATGTTGATGGATTCATCAATGAAGGCGATAAAGTCGAGTTTGAAGTAGGCGAGGGTCAAAAAGGACCAGCTGCTCAGAAAGTCAAAAAAACAGCATAGGCAATAGATATTTTTATTAATTTAAGAGTTCATCATTGTTTTCTTAAATTAGTCTATTTTTTATTATTTTTACATTTTTAATTTATAAAAAACTGTGGTCCCAAGCGAAGGAGTTGAACCTTCGACAGCCCGGTTTCTGTATGCCTGATATGCTGTTATTCGGTCAGCCATCATAAGCCGACAACTACAGCCGGAAGCTCTACCAGGCTGAGCTAGCTTGGGACAAAAAAAAGAAGTATCCTTGTATTAAAAAACTATCGAAGATGACCTAATTTGATTAATAATTAAACCTCTACTCAATATGCATAAATACTCTATTTCAAGGAATTTGATTATGGCTACACAGACGTTATCTTACTCTGGTTATGTTTGTGCTCCTTATTTACATAATCATACATCTATTGAATTAAAAGATGCTTGGATAATCTCAAAAAATATTGAATCATTGTATTTTGTGACTGGAACATTTTCCAATGAAAGCGGTGCATATTTTTCTAATTCAACTAATCATTATATTTTAGGAAAATTCAAAGATAGTCAATACATCATAAATGATCTAAACAAATACAACCAAGAAAAAACATCCTTTGTTTTTAGTATTAAAGACGAATTTTTTCAAAAGGAAGTTATGGGAGAAACAAATTTTGTTACGGTTTATTATTTAGAATATGGGCAATCTGAGGAGGATTTGCAAGAAATTGCAAATCTCTTATTAAAACGGGCTAAAATTGAGACTGCCGGCGTAGGTTACATGAATATGGTTTGTACGTCCCCTTCAAAATTTACTTTTCCATACTCTGAAAATATTGTGATAATTGAGGTTGCAAGCGAAAAGAGCCATCAGAGTGTAAAAAAATATTGTGAAGAAACCAAACGTGATGTGAATAGAAAAGGATTGACAATGACCAATTTGCTTAGTCTTTCAATTCTGGACAAACTAAAATAGAAAAGTTAAATTCTTCCGTCGGGTTTTGGGTAATAAATTTACTCATAACTGATATTTCATGCCTAAATTATCAAGTATTTACTCTCATTTTTGAAAAAAGGTTGTTTTACTTGTTTGGCATTCTACGCGTTTAGTGGTTTTAGATACAAAAGAGTTTAGAATCTAATTTTCAATTCCACAATACGTTTATTTTTAATCAAAAAATGGCTTTCTTATTGGTTAATGAGAAAATTCAAAAACTTGCAAGTCAAATTTTTAAGGTAGATCCTTTAATTCAACATTTGGGCCTGATTGATCTAGAAGGTCAGATATTAACAGATCAATCATCAGCGTCTTCTGTTCCAATTGAACCAGATGACGATAGAATAATGTTTTATTATCAAGTTGGTTTGCGTAGAGGGAGACGTGAGCACTTTAATGATGTTTACGGTGCAACAGAATACATCCATATCATTAGAAAAAAGATACAACAAATCGTGCTCTACCTGCCAATGATTACGATATATCTAACAGTGGATAAGCGAATGACTCCAGATGAAGTTGGACAGCTTGCCGAAAAAATAAAAAATCTAGATTCAAAATTATTAAGTGATGCAATTCAAAGTACTTTTTATTCATAAACTTGTGAACCATATTGTTGATTCAGGTTAAGGATTAAATCCAAAAAATAGAGTCATTTACCTAATTGTAATTTATAAAGTAGAATTATCACAAAATCAAAAAGAGTTTAGAATTTAATTACATTTGAGATAAAGTGTTAATTTGATGAAAAAAATAATAAGTTCAAGTACTAAGATATAGTCTGTCTAAACCAAAAATTATCCTAGATGTTCCATTGAAGGATTTGAAAGATATTTTGTTAGATAAGGGTTGGGATGTCAGTACAGTTACCGAAAAACTTGGATCTACAAAGGAAGCAAGATCTGATGAAAATATTCTCAGATATTCTCAGGAAACAAATTCATTGGTGGTTACGGTAGACAAACCATTTGTTTCAAGGCTAAAATCAGCAGGTGTAAAAGTAGTTGCTTTAGCGTTAGAAGACAAAGCTAGGATAATTAATGAAAAGCTGGCAAGGTGTATCCTAGTAGATATGGATATCAAAAACTCAACGGATGATGAAGTTCTTGATGATTTTAGCAAAATTAAGAGTGGTGAAGCTTCAAGAATGGCTCAAAAGAATTCTGGCTAATATTCACGTGAAATATAAATGAAGACAGATAGAGTTTGTAATTTAACCGTGTGTTTTAACTGAATGACAATTATAGCATAACCGTTCAATAACAACATATCATTTACACATACCACAATTACAAACTAAAAAGAGTTTAGGAAATCAAAAAGAGATTAGAATTTAATCATCATTAATTATTGTATCCAGTCCCAAGTTGTCAGTAATGGTGCATCCGATTGGCAATGAGAGATTCACATGAACTTGAAAAAAGAAGGATGATCTTCGCGTGTTCAAAAATCCCATACTCGAAAATATGTCCTGAATTGTAATGGATGTAATGACTATCGCGTATTCTCAGGAGTTAGATAGTTGAAAAATGAGATGGTCATAGGAATTTCTTAAAGATGCCGGTTTTACATCTTATTTTTCATAATAAATCCACCAAGGAAATCAAAAGGAGGTTAGAATCTAATTTACAGATCTTTTTTTTGTTCATCGTCCGTGCTGTCAATTTCAATGTTTAATTTTGTTTGTTGTTTCTTTTTTTGTGATTCTTCTTGTTGTTTTCCATATGTACCAGAAAGTAATTCATCACTTAATCTATCTAGATGCATTGCAATATACCACGAATTTGGATTAACCAGAGTAGTTTAGCTCCCAACCCATAATTTCTCAGTGCCTCTTTGCGTGGTAACCCAATGACCGGTTACTGTATCTTTTATTTTATGCATTGAAAATATGATGCTAGGTATTAACGGTCTACCTGGAGTTTGAATGGCTTCAATTCCCAACCCTTCCTTTGTCTTTTCAACTGCCATCATCACATTGATAACATCGCCAGCATTGAAGTTCATCATGGTTTGATTAACTACGACATTTTTGCTCTGATTGTTACTAAGAACACTACGTACGTTGGAATTTACAATGTCTTGATTATTTTTTCGTAGCCAAAAGTCAACGTATCTAGATTCGTTGCCAATTGTTCGCCCTATTTGAGGGGCAGCTATTACCACATAGGTACCTGAATCGTGAATTACAATGTCACCAGGACTCTGTGCAGAATGTTCTATTCCAGATATCGCATCATTTTGATTCATTGTCACTTTTACAGGTTCTGTTGTATCAGGCCTTTGGTCTTGGGTACTAATTATCTGTGCAAATTCTACTGGCATGATCCTAAATCATGCCTATTTGTATTAAAAGTAATAGCATTCATTTGTAATTATTTGTAGTTGCAAGAAAATATTCATTATTTTTAAATAGGATTATAATCTACTTATGTGAAATTTAAAAACAATGTACAAAATTATAAACTGGAATATCAAAGGTTTGTTTTTCAGGGATAAATTTTTTTTAAAAAATAAAACAAAAGTTTATTGGAGTTATGATATTCATTGAATAATAAATTAGTTAAAAATAACAAATCAATAAATCTTTCGACAAGGATAGATGGAAAAGCATACACAGAATTATTGGAGATTGCAGGCTTCAAGGGAATTAGTTTGAACTCTTTAATCAATAGCATCATTAAGCATTATTTGATCTTTGAACAATTCTCGGAAGATTTGGGACTTGTATCATTAACAAAACCTACTCTTAAAAAAATATTTAATACAATGGATGATGAAACTATTGGAAAAATTGCCAAAAATGTCGGGGGGGACTGTTCCACAGGAATTAATCTATCTTTCAAGGGAGACTTTTAACTTTAGTAATCTAATGAAGATGATTGAAGTTAGTGATTCTCGTTTTGGAAAAATAAAATGCAAGCAAATTGATTCGACATTTAATATAAATATACTACATGGAGTCTCAGAAAATTTTTCAAAATTTCTAGGGGGGACACACAATGCTCTATGCAATAAACTTTCATTAAAACTTAATATTGAACATATGGATAATAACATGATTTGTATGAAATTTGAAAAACCATAGCAATAAAATTTTCAGAGTTACTGAGGAATATATTTTAGTATAAATCGCAGTATTTGAGTGTCATTAAATTAGCACTAGAATTTATCATAATTCTGTTTTAAATTTGTTAAATTATTAGATGTGTCATATTCAATGAAAAATATTTTTATGATTTACTACATGATCAATTCATTATGCTACATTCAGAATCAAAAATTATTTCAATAAATGTAAAATCCTTTATGGGGCTGAGTTTACAAAATCCACAATAGACATTATTTTACCCATATCTACCAAATGACCATAGCTCTTCCCCTTACTAGCTTTCAGTGGTGTATTATCCACACTTTTTCATAAGCTGCTATTACATACATACCTCGTCCAACCTTATCTGTGATAGTAGATCGTTCATGCCACGCATTTACTGCTCTCTTTAGCGTTTTCTTGGTATCATCTAAAAGAACAATATTTTTTACTCCTTTTCTTTGACTGTTCCATAATATTTCACCATCTTTATCACAAACTGCTGCAAATCTAATAGAATCATCAAAATCCATTAACATGTTAAGAAGTTTTTCGTATTTTTCCGTAAATGACATTTGCAACAGAAATATTAAAGAATTGCTATAATTATCAAATTACAAAATGCCATACTGAGATTTTGACATCTGGTAATATGCAAACCCTAAAATTTTTATATTATTCATACAAATCAAACAAACTGAAATTTCCACCTGAAAAATTCCAGATTTTTGTTACGTTACAGGAACTTTTAGCTGTTGATAAAAAACATTACAAGATTTCAGATTCTTTACAATATCTGTTTTACAGTTCCATGTGTTGGTCTAACTTTAGATCATTGTATCTATTTCTTATTGTAACATCAGTCACACTTGCAGAGTTGCAAACCTGTGTGAGGATTTATCATAATTCTGTTTTAAATTTGTTAAATTATTAGATGTGTCATATTCAATGAAAAATATTTTTATCTTTTAGAATACTTGGATTCAGGTTCAAATAATTCTTTATCTTGATTAATGATTAGTTTTTTATGATGACAAAGACATGCACATTTAAGCTCATTACAGAAATCATGCTGATTCATCACACATTTGAAGCCAAAATCACGTATTGGAGTCTGTATCCATGTAGAATCTTGAACAGTTAATTGAATGGAATCTTTATTTTCCATGATTTTCTAAATTTTGTTTAAACTTAAGATCATGTGTTTTTTTTAAACAACACCCATATTCTAGGCTCAAGTTTTGCAGCATTGTTTGGGAAATCAAAAGGAGATTAGAATTTCTTTTTAATTTGATAAATTACAATTCCCGGAGCAATAAAATACATTCCAACATTGAGTAAGATCAGGAAAATTCCAAATCCTAATACATTACCTTCTGAATCCATATCAACATAATTCAGAAGAGAAAGTGATGAAATCATTGGTATGATTGCAATCTTGACAGCCTCTTTGAATATTGGATTTTCACGTTCATAATCAGCTACTGCTGGACTGAAAGAATAGTAAAAATCATTAAATGTATTCATGAAGTTGCTTCCGTATTTTGTTTTGAGTAGTTTGTTGTCTCGAAATTCTCGTAACTGTTGAACTTGCGGAGCCAGTTCAGAACCATAAGTTGCAGTGGCGATTAAACACCCACCTTCTTTCATATCTGAATCAGTTATATTGAGTGATTCTTTTGGAATTATTCTGTATATTGCCTTATCATTTAATGATACAACGTATAGAAAACCATCAGGACCTCTTTCGATATCTGTAATGCACCCAAATCCAGTACCGATTATGATCTCGTCCATGACTTCATTTTTGTTAATTACATCATCTTGAAGAAATGAATTGATAAATTGAAATCCATTTCGTTCTTCATTTAATTCAAATTTGTAAAGATTACCATTATTACAATCACCTACAAAAAGAGAATTATCATAATCCCGAGTTTCCTTAAATTTTGCAAAATTTAATGCTGTTGGAGCAACTACTTTCTCCCAACTAAATTCTGGATCATCATAAACATAATCCTCATAGCCTGGAAGATCCCCTAGTTGAGATTCTGTCGCAGGGCCCATTATCGCTATCCAACCACTGTTAAATTTTTCTTGAACCATATTGATTTCATCAAAATCATCATCTCCATTTTCAGTATCCCATAAATTTCCAGTCACAGGGTCCACTGCAAGTCCAAAACTGTTTCGAATTCCCATGGCATAGTATGGGCCTTCTTGTTCTACTTGTAAAATTACACCGTTATCTCTCATGTTTAAATCAGAACTATTCAACCACTCAAGAGCCTTGTTTTGAAGAAGGCCATACCGTCCAGTATCTCCTATTACTACATACACTTTGTCATCCAATCCTGCCACCATAGCTCCACCATTATGATAAGTGTTTGAAGGAAGTTTCTTTAACAAAATAGGATTTATCAATTTGTTCCCATCCCAATCATACTTGAAAATTCGGTTTCCTAATGATTCACCACCGTCTATTTTTGCCTCTGTAAAATAAAGATAAACTATTGAATTGACACTAGTAATGCCCAACATGCCGGCCTCTCCACCTGAATTAACATTTACATCAAGAACAGGCTTTTCCCACAAAACGCCATCTCGAATTAAACGAACTATCCCATCATTTTTTTGTACAATTAAGATATCATCTCCAACAAAAGTCATTGTAGTTACCACACAACACAAATTTGCAACATATTTTTTGACAATTAGCTTTTGATCATATAAAATTGGATCACTAAAGGCATTGGGAATTATTGCAAGTGTGAAAATCAAGACCAGAGTAAAAACTAGAATTTTCTCCACTGGCATTGTAAATTTTCTATAGACTTAAGGATTTACAAAGAGATTAGAATCAAAGAATTATGAAAAATATTCCTCTATTTCTCATACGTGGTTTTGCCAACTGACTCATAGCGCACATTTCTGGGTAGTTTCACAATTTCTTTTGCTCTCTCTTGTAATGCCTCAAGATACAATTCAGAGTGCTCTAAAACCTGCTCATATTGCTTAATTAACTGATATTCTTTTTTTAATTTGATTAATTTACGGATGACCAAGTACAGTAAAAAGAAACGATTGAATTAGTAATACAAAAGTTTTAATCAATACTGAAATTCAATTGTGATATGGCTGATCTTAATACTTACGCAAAAATAAATGAAGAGATTAAATTCACAGAAGAAGAGACAGTAGAACTTTTGAAGTTAAGTGAAAAGGAAATACTGGTTCTGATCCTGTCTGAATTAAAAAAGATAACCGAGAATACACAGGAAGATAACAAAAAGAAATAGATTTAGTTTATTTTCCACCGGATTTAACCGACCCTCACCACCCGTGTGAATCTTTAGAACCTTTGTTGTAAATTTAATATCTAATATGACGCCATTTTCTATTGTAATTACAGCACCATTTTGAACATCAACGTTTCCTGGGGTAGTAATTGTGCTAGTAATTGTGCTAGTAATTGTGTAGTTTGAGGTTATCGTCCTTTTCGACTAAATCCAGGTATGATTTTAAAGTTAGATGCAGAAGATGTTTGAAACTTTTTACCTGCTTTTTCCTTTTTTGATTCAGTGTTTGAATCCTCTTCAATTTTGAAAACCTTTTCTACATGTGGTTTGACTTTTGTGTCATCCGTGTAAATGATGTTTGTTGGAGAAGTTTTTCTCTCTGCTTTTTTCTTTTTTGATTTTTCAGTATCTACTGGGTTTTTTTGTGTCCATTTGATGTTGCCTGTGCCTGACAAAGAAGATTGTTCAAGCATATAATCACCTAATGAATTTCCCATACTCTTCCATTATGACTATGAACATAAGCCTATGGATCGGAATTAGAATCTAAGAATTTTTCTTAATTATTTCTTGGATAGAATTTGGGATTAGAAAATAAAAAAGACTAGTTCTCTCTATTTTTTCGGATATAGTACACCCGACTCCTGCAAATCCTAGAATAGTTGGAACCATCCAAATTGCGCTAGAAGTTATTCCTGATACAAATAATACTGTAGTGTTTAGTGGTACGAATTCTCCTGCTACTGTAGTTGGACAAAGATCTAACTTTGCTGTAGAAAGACAGTCAGCTGTAAAAATTTGTAACTCCTGAACACATATGCTATCAAATTGGACATTTTTACACCATGAGTCTACTAGATATACTCTCTAATGCCAGTGTTGCACAATCATCTGGGCAGACGGGGTCAAATATTTCCCTATTTTGGATCAGAGGTGCAACCCCTATCGGCAGTAAATGCTGTAGAACTCATTCCTGCAAATAATACCAGTGAAAGGATTCCTGCTAAAATCTTTTGATTGTTGTTAAATTTCAATAATTTTTCTTATCTTATGATAATATGATAATTATGAGGAATCTAGTCAAGAATGTCTTTACTAGTTTTAACACACGTGCATTTATCACAATTAGAAAAAACTATGAATTTAATTTATTTTCTCCCCGAATTTAATCAAGAAGCCACTCCCAGATTCAAAGTTAGAGTAAAACATTCCAATATATGTTCAGAAAATTATTTCTAGTCAACTAGTGATATGTCAAATTCATAAGTATACAGATTGTATTCAGAATCAGGCCTATTTTAAAGACAACCTACATTCTAATTGGATTTGACTGCTCGGAAATACTCTAAGAACCCATCATACCTACCATCTTTGGCAATTCTCGGTATGCTTTATTTACAAAAATATCATTATCGGCATCAATCATCACAAATTCCATTGGATTATCAGAGGGTGGGGAGAGTATGATCTTTTGGCCTGATTTTAGAGTTTTAATATCAAGTGTGTCACCTGCACCAAAATTCACATGGATGTTTGTCAATGGCTGAGAGTCAGTATTTTGAATTGTGATTCTTCCAGTTACAAAGAGGTTTTGTTTGTCAATAATAGGATCCACAAAAATATCATATTCTTGGGTAGGTACTGAAAATTTCAATATATCCAACCCAAAAACTATGGCCATAATCCCAATGATTCCTATACCGATAGCAATAAGAATGGAATATTGTTTCACTGCAACAATATATTTTTTCTACTTATTAAGTTTCTAGGCCATTTAGAGAACATGTTTTAAATCACAATAGAAAGCTAGCTTTTCGTCATTATACATTTCATATGCAAAATATTCTAGTCACAAAAATAACTTAGAAAATCAAAGAGATTAGAATCTATTTCAAATAATCGTGAGTTAATTTTGATTTTGTTTTACGCTTCATCTTTGTGGTGGTATATTGGGATATGAGAAGTGGTTCATTTAATTTGTAGAGTTGTTGTTCGACACAAAAACGCTTTTTCATTAATTCTTGTATTTGACTTTTCAAAGTATTCGAGTCCCAATCCGCATTTACTAGATCTGTTAGTACAGATACTATCTCGCGTTCAACATGAGACTTTTCTGCATGATATTTGGACTCTTGTTTGGATAATTCCATGCCTTTCTAATTTTTGTAAGAATTTAAAGTCATGTGTGTTTTTCTGGAAAACACAAGGTTAGGCTTGAATCTCACAGAGTAATGTTAGGAAAATCAAAAAAAGATTAGAGTTACAATAAAAAGATAAATCATTCATTGAGGTTAAATACAAAATTTGTATTATATGAAATAGTATGAAAGCGTGGAAATGTTACAGATGTGACTTGACATTTAAGGAAGAATCTCACGTCATTATGCATAAAGATATTTCAAGACATTCTTCCACACAAATAGAAATGATTTCCGCCTAGTGAAAATAATTTAGATTAACAATGGTTAGGAAATTAAAGATTTTAAAAAAATTTGCAAGACCTTGAGATATTCTCATCCTCAAGGTGCGCAAAGATAGGTAAAAAAAGTAAGTCCAAAAAAACAACTTATTTCCTAAAGACTTGAAATTAAAGCTAGTTTTTTATTTATTTTCTGCACGCCCTACGTGAGTAGAAGTTAAATATTCGACTAAAATCTGCTTCATCATGAGCAAACCTGCTGATCTTGGTTCATTAAAAATTGGCTCATACATTCTATTGCCTGTCTCAGATCAACCTGATGGTGAGGCTTGCAGGATTACAGAATATGATACATCTAAACCAGGAAAACACGGTGCAGCAAAGGCTAGGATTGTAGGTGTAGGGGTATTTGATGGAAAATCCAGACCACATGTAGGACCTGTTAGCATGCAAGTGCATATCCCACTAATAGACAAGAGAACTGGCCAGATTATATCGATTATTGGTGATACTATCCAAGTTATGGATTCAGAAACTTTTGAGACCATTGATGTCACTTTAGTTGATTCTGAAATAAACGGAGTACTTGAAAATGGTCAAAATGTTGAATATTGGAAAGTAATGGACAGAACTAAAATAATGCGTATTAAAAGCTAATGTGGATGCTGATGATGAGCGGAAAAGCCGTCTGATATTTGATGAGGATTATGAGTAATGAAGCATCTGTACATCTCTTCTTTGAAGATTTGTTAAATTATTTTTTTTATTAGGATGAAATTAGCCGCACTTTTTTCAGGAGGGAAAGATAGTATGTATTCCATCTTCTTGGCAAAAAAACAAGGACATGAAATAAATTGCCTCTTGACTGTTTTTCCAAAATCTGATGAAAGTCACCTACTGCATCATCCAAATTTAGAATGGACACATCTGCAGTCTCAATCAATGCAAATCCCCCAATTGACAATTAGATCTAAATCGGATGAAACTGATGATGAAATAATCGCATTAGAAAAAATCCTCACTAAAGCTATAGATGAATATCAGATCGATGGAATAGTACATGGTGGCATAAAAAGTCAATTTCAAAAAGAAAAATTTGAAAATTTATGTGATAAATTAAATTTAAAATCAGTTTCGCCCGTATGGAATCATGAACCACTAGAATACATGTATGAATTAACATCTTCAAATTTTATTTTCCTTATCACCAGCGTTTCATCTGGTGGATTAGATGATTCGTGGCTTGGTAAAAAAATTACAAAAAATGACGTTGGTGTTCTTTACAATCTATCTCAAAAATTTGGTTTTAATTTAAATTTTGAGGGAGGTGAGGCAGAAACTTTTGTAGTTGACTGCCCTCTTTTTTTACATACAATTAAAATTAATCAGGAAAGAAAAATTTGGGATGGCTATAGAGGAAGGTTTGAAATAGTGGATGCGAGTCTAAATTATAATGCTTGACAGCCTAAAAAATAACCTACGTGATGCAATCAAGAAAATAGTAAAATCTTCTGGCATCGATGAGGAACTAATCAAAGAATTATCAAAAGATGTTCAGAGGGCATTGTTAAATTCGGATGTTAATGTTAAATTAGTTTTTGAAATTACAAAAAAATTGGAAGAACGTTCATTACATGAAACCCCCCCTCCAGGTTTATCTAGAAAAGATCACATTGTAAAGATTTTGTATGATGAACTCGCAAAATTACTGGGTAACGAAAGTAATTTTGATTTCAAACCTGGAAAACAAAATAAGATAATCATGCTTGGCATTCAAGGAAGTGGAAAAACAACTGTAACTGCAAAACTTGCAAAATTTCTAACAAAACAAGGCTATGCTGTTGGCGTAGTGGGTGCTGATACCTATAGGCCTGGCGCACTAATTCAATTACGAACTATGTGTGAAAAATCTAATGTTGAAGTATATGGCGAAGAAAATAACAAGGATTCTCCCAATATTGTAAAAAATGGTTTAAACCATTTTGAAAAATTACCTCTAGATGTAATAATAATTGATACTGCTGGACGACACAAAGAAGAAAAGGATCTTTTAGCAGAAATGGAACAAATTAACAAAGCTGCTCAACCTGATCTTGTAATACTTGTTATTGATGGGACCATCGGCCAACAATGCTTTAATCAAGCAGAAGCATTCCATAAAACAATTCCTGTGGGTGGAATTATTATTACAAAATTGGATAGTTCTGCAAAAGGAGGTGGTGCAATTGCAGCTTCTGCAGCTACCGGTGCTCAAATCATGTATATTGGAACTGGAGAGCGAATAGATGATCTAGAAAAATTTTCACCAACTCGATTTGTTGGCAGATTACTTGGAATGGGTGACATTCAAGCTATTTTAGATTTGGCAAAAAAATTAGAAAATGAAGGGGATGATATTCGATTAAAGCGAATTTCAAGCGGAAAAATGAACATGGATGATTTTTTCTATCAATTAGAAGAAGTAACTAAAGTAGGTTCACTAAAGGGATTTCTTGATAACATGCCTGGTCTTTCCGGCATGGTGAAAGATGATCAATTAGATCAGATGGAAGGCAGAGTTTCCAAATGGCGATTTATCATACAAAGTATGACCATGTCTGAAAAAACTGATCCTGATTTGATAAATTCATCTCGAATAAAGCGAATTTCACGAGGTTCTGGTTGGCCAGAACACGAAGTTAAGGAGCTTCTCAAAAATTATAAAAATTCAAAAAATATGATGAAGGCATCAAAAGGGAGACAAATGCAAGGCGCACTTCGACGTATGGGATTAGGTTAGAGTCTGTTCATTTTTCTTTATTAGAAATTAAAATATGACCAATACTAAAAAAATTATTCCTATTGCAAATCAGATAATCAAAGAATATGATTTATGTGATAGGTGTTTGGGGAGATTATTTTCTAAACAATTGAATCTCTCATCAAATAAATTGCTTGGAAAAAAATTAAAGGTAAATTTTAAGCGATTAACGTCTAAATGTTATATTTGTAAAAATCTTTTGGACAATCTTGCTCCATATCTAAAGTCAATGATTACTGCTTCACACAAATATGAATTCAACTCTATTGTTGTAGGTGCGATGATTAAACCCTCTATTATGGATAGAGATGATTACATTAGATCAAAATACAAATTGAGAGGAATTGATAGTGTTAAAACTGATATTACCAAAGAACTTGGAAAACAATTTATTAAAAAAACAAAGAAGACAATTGATTTTCTAAATCCTGATCTAACTTTTACAATAGATTTTAAAAATGATACATGTGATCTACGTTCAAAGCCAATCATATTACATGGCAGGTATACTAAATCACAAAGAGGATTGCCACAAAAACAAAAATCATGTATTAATTGTTTTGGAAAAGGGTGCAGAAATTGCAATTTTCATGGAATATCAGAGTATGATAGTGTTGAAGGTAAAATATCACAATTCCTTTTTGAAAAATTTGGAGGAACTACTACAAAATTTACTTGGGTTGGTGGTGAGGATCAGTCCAGTCTAGTTGTAGGCTCTGGGAGACCATTTTTCGTCAAAATTCAAAATCCATTCAAAAGAGACCTCTCTCTGCCACGCAGTATGGCATTCGATTCTGTAACTATGCATGATTGCAAAATAATTTCTGAATCTCCAAAATCTCCAATAAAATTCATCTCTTCAATAGCGATGAAAATTCTCACAGAAAACGAAATTCATTCTTCAACTCTAAAAAAATTAAACGAAGTTGTTAATGGCCCTGTGGTGGTTTATGATTCATCTGGAAGACGATCTGAAAAGATAGTTTCTGATTTAAAGTATACAAAAACTAGCAAAAATTATTTTACTCTTTTTATTAAAGCAGAAGGTGGTTTGCCTGTAAAGCGATTTGTAGAAGGTGGTGATGTGATCCCTGGAATTAGTCAAATATTGAATGATAAATGTCGGTGTGTAGAGTTTGATTTTCTTGAAATTGTTCTAAAATGATAACAATTAACTAATCCCTGATTTTTTAGATAAATCATGCCAATTCGAAAAAAGGGGAAACATAAGAGACATGCTGATCAGAGAGCTGATCGACGTAGAAAAAAGACTGCAAAATCAGGCAAGCCAAAATCTAGATAGAATCAACCTTTTTACATTCAAATTTCTCGAGGGGATATGTTGGATCCATTAGTGCGAGTAAAAGAGGCGCATATTAAGCGATTAATCTCTGATGATGTCTACGATCTGATCGTGAGACGTTTTACTGTAATTGTCGAAGGAATTGATCGAATTGAAAAAGCTTCTGGAATACGCTATCCTACAGCTTATGTAGAGCCATCAATTATGATATCTTCTCCAAATCCAAATTCATATGAATTTGGAATATTATTTGCCCGTACAATTCCATTATTGTTTGATGATAAATTTCATGTTGTAATTCAGATTTCTGCACCTCTTGTTGCATATGGTCTCAAAGGAACAATTCATGCAATTTTGGCGCATGAGTTTTTACATTTTCTTGAATTAATTAGAAAAATTTCTAAAATGGATTTGATTTCAGATGAAATTACTGGAAATTTATTTGAAAGTGTTTATGCAGATGAAATGAGATTATTTGAACCAAAAGTGGTATTTAAAGACAGATCTCTATTGAATCACATCACTAAACGATTCCCATCTGGTTTCAGAGATCATAAATTAGAAGATAAAGTGATAAAATTTTGGATCGAGAAAAATCTTCCAAAAATAAATATCTCCCTTGATACTAATGTCGTTAAATTATCCGCAGAATCCTTGTCCAAAATAACCCTAGATCCAATATTTTTACAAAAAATAGAATATTTAGAACACAAGAGTCATAATATTCATAAGAAGAAACTTTATTGATAAAATTTCATTAAATTCTAATTTGTCTAGTATCTATCTTGTAATCGTTTAATCGGACTAAATTTTTGTATGATCCTATTTTTGAAAACTTACCATTATTGAATTAACTTTTGAAATTATCTTCATATAGTCTACATTTGGTTCTGTGCTTAACAAAAAGAGGTTACCTCCGAGATGCATGCTAATCAAAGTTACTTTTTCATATTCTGTAATTGATGATTTTTCTTTACCTAGCTTGTAAGAAAGATTTTGAAGCCGTGTCCATCTCTCAAAAGTATAATGAACTGACATTTTCACTTCATCCGGATTAAGCAATTTTGAATCATCGCGATTTTTTTCTATTATTAAATCTCCTTTAGAATCTAAGATTCCAGTAAATCTAATTTGTGAATCTGATTTTAAAACTTCTTCACATAATTTTTCATAATTCATTTTTTCTACGTTTTTTTAATTTGAATTTATCCTATTATTACTTTTTCTTTAAATTTATAGCTGATTTTTTGATGACTTCTGTTTTCATATATTACAAAAATTTTAATTTTAACCTTTGAATAAAGTGATATTTGTTGTATTGAGAAAAAACTTTATTGATTAAATTCTGTTAATCCACATTTTCCACACGTATTTCGATCTTTATGTTTGGACATGAATACCCCCTTTCCACATCTGGAACAATTTTTTCGGGTTCTGGATATTGAATCTTTATCAACTTTGAAATATTTATACACATTCGGGCTAGAGCCTTTTTTTCCAACCGGTCCTTTTTTTGCTGGCATTATTCAGATTTCTCCAACTTTGATTCACTCGTTTCTGCATTTACTGCTTCGGCAATCCTGGCTTTTGCTTTTTCCAATCTGGAAAATATTGTAGGATTAATTTGTTTTTTTGCAAGAGCTTCATCTTCATAAACATAGAAGGTTCCTGTAATGAGTGATTTTCCTACATGTGTTTTTAATCTCATGGGAATAACTACTTTGTTAAATAGTTTGAATTCCTTGGTAACCATATCTACTGCCTCAAGTTTTTTGAGTTTCCCCCCCAATCCTATAAAATTACATTCTAATTCTCGTCTGGATAAGAAGGTGTTATTTACATCATTTATCGTTTCAATAATAGACATGTATCCAAAATCTTTTGTATATTTCATATAAACCTTGATTGAGATTAGAGAACAAATTTATGAAATTACAGTCAAATTCTCATATGGAAAGATACATGCTTCATTTAAAAAACAACGAGTATCAACCTATTCATTCAAGTGATCTTGTTCATAGAGCAAGAGAACTTTGTTCGGACATGCCTGTCTCTGTTAGGGTCGCTCGAGTGGCAAGTAAATTTATTGAATTTGATGTATCTGTCGCACCTGATGAATTGGATTCCTTAATAGGAAAACTATCTTCAATTGGTAAACTAGATAATATGCGACACATAGTTGAAGAAAAAATTGATAAAGAAGAGGGTATCGCGGATGGAATTTTTTATTTTAATTCCGAAAGATTTTGGGAAAGTCATGAATCTCTAGAGGGTGTTTGGAAAAAATGTTATGGGCGAGAAAAAGAACTAGTACAAGGAATTATTCTTCTTGCAGTAGCCTTCGCTCACGCTCAAAAAAATGAGGCCAACATTGGTCTTGGCATGCTAAGCAGGTCATTAAAAAAACTAGGCGATTCTCCTGCGATGTATGGCAAAATTGATGTTAATCTAATTCGAAATAAAATAAAAGAAATGCAAAAAGCTAATGTTCTTAGGTTATTTGAGATTTAATTAATTTAAGAGCTGTTGATACTACATCTGACCCTTGAATTAGTCCAATACTTCCTTTATTAGCTTGTTTCTCAGTCATTCTTGTAGTTCCATCATTTTTGATAAAATCCCCTGATACCAAAATTGGTACAGGATCATCACTGTGACCTTTATTGATACACGGAGTTGAATGATCTGCAGAAATAACAATGGCTACTTTACTAGAATCGATATTATCTAGCAATGTTTTGAAAAATCTTTTATCGATCTCTTCTATGTTTTTCATTTTTCCAATCGCATCACCATCGTGACCAAATTCATCTGGACCTTTCAGATGTACATAAATTGCATTTTGAGTTTTCATTGCGTTTGCAGCCACTCTTGCTTTTTCTTCATAATCTGTTAATCCTCCCGCTTCAAATGCTTTCATTTCCAGTACTTTAGAAATTCCAATCTCCACAGGCATATCTACAATGCAAGAGAAATTCATTGAATGCATTTCATTGATTGGTTTTACATCTGGATATTTGTTTCCAGCATCCCTAAGTAAAATACAACTGAGGCTTTTCTTTTTAGCCTGGATTCTTTTTTTGTTAATTGAACTTTCCTTCATAATTGTTAACGATTGTTCTGTAAATTCATTAACTAATTTTGCTGATGTCTTGGAATTTATTGTTTCATCTAAAGGGAGACATTTTTCAATTCGTAAAAAATCTCCAACAGCTTTTGCAATACCCATTCCATCTACTCTAGCATACGCTGGGTCTGTATTGGTTATTTCAGATGATAGTTTTTCACCTATTGTTCTGATCCTTACTGTGACTCTATGTCCTATTGTGGGTGATACCACTACTGATGAACTTGGATGTGAAAATTTAATATTATTTTCAATTTCTCTTGCAATTCCATCTGCATCCTCTTTTTCTATATGTCTTCCTGCCCGTCTATCAATAATTACCCCTTCATCATTTAATGTGGCAAAGTTGCCTCTTAGTGCCAAATCACCATCTTTGAAATCAATCCCGACTCCAATTGCTTCTATGACTCCCCTACCTGCATAATCAGCATGGTGAAATTTGTATCCTAGCATATTAAAAACGGCAATATCCGATTCTGGAGCTATTCCTTTTCCTACTGAAATTACTTCTCCAATTACTCCATTTTTTGCTAATTTGTCAAGAGTTGGTGTATTGGCAGCTTCAAGTGGTGTTTTTCCACCCAAATCAGGATGTGGAAGATCACCTACCCCATCTAAAAGAACGTAGATCATATGAATATTGGAATTATTCATACTTGCCACATTCTCCAAATTTTTATTGCTCTCCTTTAAATCTTACATCAAAAAATGCGATCTAGATAAAACAATCATTTTCAACCCTGAAAATCATTTAGGATTTTTACAAATCACTATTTTGTATTTTAAAAAAATTATATCTGATCAAAAAGAATTTTATTTTAAATGAAAATATTTTTTTCTGATTTTTCAGTATATCAGTAAACGTTTTAACATGCTTAGACCTTCAGTATGAATTATGGGAGATATGCGAAAAGACTATGTTTCAGATCGTTTTATGATTGTCTCAAAAAAAGATGATAAAATAATTGATCCAAAAAAATCACCATTTGCTCCTGGAAATGAATCTATGACTAATCCCTCAGTTCTTTCTTTAGTTGCTAAAGATGGTATGTTGCAACGTCTTCAAGACAGTGAGGATGATTATGTAAAAGGTTGGTCTATTAGAGTTTTTGAAAGTAAAAACCCAATAGTTTCAATTGAAACAGAAAATTCATACAGTGATAGACCTCATTATAGTGAACCAGCTTATGGCTATCACTACATTGTTGTTGCTTCTCCTAAAGAAAAAGATACTCTAGCTACTATTGATACTGAACAGTGGTCAAATGTACTTGTGGTTGTTCAGGATAGATTGCGATGGTTATATACACAAAAGGGCGTATCGTATGTTTCAATTTATGCCGATCAGGGAGAATCTGCTGGAAGTCAAAACCCTCACCCCCATTTGAATATCTTAACATTTTCAACCATCCCTCCAATTATTGAAGAAGAGGCCGAAGCATCTCATAAAATTCTTAACGAAAAAGGCGTATGCCCAATGTGCCAAACTGTCAATGAAGAAATAGGTGGTCCAAGGCAGATTATTCAATCTGAAGGATTTATTGCATTTTGTCCTTGGGCACCATCATATCCATATGAATTTTGGATTTCTCCAAAAAAACATGCGACTGGATTTTCTAAAATCACTCAAAAAGAAATTAATGATTTGGCTCTGATATTGCGAGCTACTCTTGGTGGGTTATCAAAAACAGTAAAAGATGTTTCATATAATATGGTATTTCATTTATCTCCTGAAAAAAAAAATAGTCGACAAATTCACTGGCACATTGAAATCTATCCAATAACTAAATCTTGGACAGGTCTTGAAAGAGGATATGGTGTATTTCTTAATGATTTATCTCCAGAACAGGCAGCAGAAAAGCTTGGTGTATCCTGCAGAAAAGAGTTGGCAAATCTTGTCGGTATTGTCTGAATAGTTTATTTATCAACTAGATTTTGTTAATGTTATGTCTCTTGAAAAATGGGCCGCAATAGCTAGCATTGGATTGTTTGCAATGTTTGTTGGAGAAATGATTACGATTTATAATTTTATGACTGATATTCCAACCAATTTTGAATTTGGTGTTGGTTTTGAGCCAAATCCAAAAATCCTTCAATTTATTTCAATTGGAATAGCTCCCGCATCTATTTTAGCTGCACTTTCGTTTATTCTGTCGAAGCGTTATGGATCTAAACAAATTGGTTCCATGATACTAGGTGGTGGAATTATTTTGTTAATTGGAATGACATATTGCTATACTCTCTTGGATAATCTTATTGTTTCCTATTTGACAGACGTAGTAAAAATAACTCCTCCTCTTTTCATGGGTATTTCTATACCTGTAATGACGGTTGGAATATTTCTGATAAAAACGAACAAGAAACGTCCTAAAAAAGAATATTTCTAAATATGATCAAATCTTAATGCGTTTGCATTATGTCTAAAACCTAATTTTTCATAAAATGGTTTTACTTCGTCAACACAATCTAAGATAGTTTTGTAGCAGCCTTCATCCCCGGCATATTTTAATATGTAGTTTACAATTTTCTCTCCAAGTCCTTTTCCCTGATGCTCTTTGTTTACAACAACATCTTCAATATGGCCAACTTTTCCTCCATTATGAATAAACTTGATTTCTATCAAGAGTGTTGTAGAACCAACTATTTTTCCATCAATAACTGCCACTGCAATTACATGTTCAGGATTTTGATTTATTTTATCAAAAACCTTTTCCGCAATTTTTTTATCTATGTCGCTTGCTTGACGAAGAGAATCAAGTGTTGTTAAAAACCCATTCCACAAATCCTCTTTTTGTAATTTTCTGATAGTTATGTTGTTATTTTTTTCCATTAAATCTTTCCAAGATTCTGAAGATATTCTTTATTTGCCTTTAGGTATGTTGCTTTATTTCCAATATCGAGGAATTGATCTTTGGAAACAATACTGTTGACAATCTTCTTTTTACTCATCGCTTTTTTAATTACATCATCCATTCCATATGGTATATTTTTTGGAATTAGATCCAGCACGCCTGGCTCCATTACATAACAACCCATGTTGATATTTGCCTTGATTTCTGGTTTTTCATTCCAAGCAATTACTTTACCTGTTTTTGTAGTTTCTATTACTCCGTATGGAAGATTTGTTTTGTATTCATTCAAACTCATCGTGACGAATGATTTTTGTCGATAATGCTGATCTATCATTTTTCGCAGATTAAAATTATATATGGAATCTCCATACATGCAAACAAAAGTATCATCGAGGAATTTCTCTGCTGTTTTAAGTTGACCCGCTGTAGCTAATGGTTTATTGGAAATTGCATATTCAATATTTACTCCAAATTCGCTACCGTCTCCAAAATAATCTTCAATTTTTTTTCTTAGATAACTAACACATAATACGAATGATTTTACTCCATTTTTGCTTGTCCAGTCTATAAGATGTTCCAAAATTGGTTTGTCTCCTAATGGCAGCATTGGCTTTGGGAGGAATATTGTGTATGGTTGTAATCTCGTGCCTAATCCACCTGCAAGTATAACTGCCTTCATGAGATTTTCTTTGAAATATGACTATTTATTCTAAGATATGGATTCCTGCAGAACAACCAAAATCAATTAAATAGTCTTAAAAATTTTTTAATGACTAATGATGGTGTTTTTGCAAAAACTATCGTCATTGGCTCTTTTCCAAAATCCCCTCTATGATAAATGACATCTGGTTGTTTTTCTGACATTTCTATTGCCATTTTTATTCCCCACACAATAGATGATCCTTCTTTGCTTTTCACTTTTTTGGGTTCCTCACTTCTATTGTAACTGGAAATTACCAGGCCTGCCTTGGTTAGTTTTGAAATATCTTCTCTATCATATTTTAAATTAATTGCTGATCTTATTTCTGGATATTTTTTGTTCATTGAAATTAACGCTGTTGCCACATGTTTTGAACCCCCATATGAGAGCTCTCCTGCAACTACTATTCTGTTTCCAGTTTTTACAATTCTTCCCGAAACTCCAAGTACATCCTCAATTGATTTAGGGTTTTTTTTTGAAAACACAAAATTTGTTTGGCATTCAGGAATTTTTTTATAAGCATCTTTGATCTCTATAAAACTGTTAATTGCATGAGTTAATTCTACACGAATGACATCTTCATTTTTTACCTGTGTAATAGCTACTCCACTTCCAATGTTTTTAGCATTTTTAATTGAATTCACTGTAAATTGTTTTGAAAATTTTACTGCTTCTTTTATTGGTTTTCCATTTGCTAATGCAAATAACATTGATGCTGCATAATTGCAGCCACTTCCATGATTAATTTTTAAAATTTTTTTACTTGATACCGTGTATTGTTTTTTTCCTTCTAATATGAAATCTGAAATTTGGTTATTTTTTATTTCTAGTCCTGTGATTACAACATTTTCTGTACCCATGTTTTGAATTTTTTGGGCAATTTTTTGAAGAGATTTTCTAGAATCAATTTTATTTTTTGAAAGAAATTCCGCTTCAAACTTATTTGGTGTAATTACTGTGGCTAAGGGAATTAAAAAATTTTTAAAATCTTTAACAGCTGATTTCTCTATGAGTGACCCTCCGGTTGTAGACCTTATTACAGGATCTAATACGATTGGAATATTTGCATTCTTAATTTCATTATAAATTATTTTTATTATATCTGAATTGTATACCATTCCAATTTTTATCCCATTGATTTTAAAATCTGAAAAAATAGAATCGATTTGGTTTTGCAGTATTTTTTTTGATACTGGTTCAATAATTCCAAAACGTGAAGTATTTTGACTTGTTAC
Organism: Nitrosarchaeum sp.; assembly: GCA_016844465.1. Lineage (GTDB taxonomy): Archaea > Thermoproteota > Nitrososphaeria > Nitrososphaerales > Nitrosopumilaceae > Nitrosarchaeum. Next base: position 33,446 of record JAERMO010000002.1, read on the forward strand.
CGCAGTAATTATTGTTAAACCATAAGCATTAAGAGAATCAAATGTTTTGATGTCGCTCTGTATACCTGCACCGCATGATGGATCGGAGCCACCTATTGAAAGTAAATTCATAATAATATTTTAAAAACGATTTATCTTAATCTGTTTTTCCTTTTAATTCAAATTGTATACTTTTGTAATAATTTCATGCAATTACATCATTTTAATTTATTCAATAGTGATAACAGGGCATTTATAGTTGTAAAATAATTTTTATTTATTAATTTGAATAATGATAAGATTCCTCTAATACGTAATGCTGAAGAACTACTATGTACTACATGTTTGCTTCCTATGCAATATCAAAAGAAAATGGATAATGTTTTTCTCTGGCAATGTTTCAAGTGCGGCAAAAAATATTTTGTCTCTAATACTTCTGATATCTATACTGTTATAGAAACTTGGAGTTCATCTTAATAAAAAATTTATGAGAATTATGATCTTAAAAATAAAAATTAGTCCCATGAAAAATATGTACTTTGTTTAGTGAACCCTAAACTAATTTTCAAAATAATCAAATATTTTTTTATCATTCTCAAAGAAAAACACTAATTTAGATAGAATATCTTCAATCAAATTGGGCCATTATTTTCATACTTTCTACCTACTATTTTTCACTTTGATGAATTAGATTGCTATTTTCTACGATGTATGTTTAACGTATTTGTAATGACAAAATTTATCCTTCAAACTTTGAAATTCTTTTCTATCTTGAATACATTTTTTTGTTACCGATCTTATGCTCGTTCATCCGCTCGAATTCGATCATTTTTATCATCGTCTTAATGATCTTTCAGAATTTATGATGTTTAGCTACCGTTATTGTTTAAATCAGACTAAAAGATAGGTATTGCATGGGTACGCAAATGAGTGCAGCACGAAGAGGTGTTGCTACGGATGAAATGAAAACAGTGGCAAAATACGAAGACGTTACTTTAGAATGGTTATTGCCTAAAATTGCCAACGGCTCTATCATTATACCTAGTAATAATATAAGGCCACAAAAAATTCATAACGTTGGAATAGGTAAAGGTCTTAAAACTAAAGTGAATGTTAACATAGGTACCTCTACCCTAAATGTAAACTTGGAAGATGAAATTAAAAAAGCAAAGATTGCAGTAAAATATCATGCAGATACAATAATGGATTTGAGTGATGGAGGTGATATTAAAAAAATACGGCAAACTTTGTTAGAGGCTGCACCAATAACATTTGGAACCGTTCCGATTTATGAAGCATATAATTATGCTGTAGAAGTTCATAAAAATCCATTAAACCTAACTGAAGATGATTTTTTAACTGCATTTGAAAATAATGCAAAAGATGGTGTTGATTATACTACAATTCATTGTGGAATTACAAAGGATATTGCAAAAAGAATTCTAAAAGTTCAACGGTATGGCGGTGTTGTAAGTAAAGGTGGTACTATTACTGCTGCATGGATGTTAAAACATGATAAAGAAAATCCATATTTGACACACTATGATTATCTAATTGAAATTGCTAAAAAATACGATGTTACATTTAGTTTAGGTGATGCCTTGCGACCCGGCTCTATACTTGATTCTCATGATGAACTCCAAATTCAAGAAATGATTAATGTGGCACAACTAACTAAACGTGCTCATGAGCAAGATATTCAAGTAATGGTTGAAGGTCCTGGGCATGTTCCATTAAATGAAGTAGCTACTAACGTTAGATTGGCTAAATCCTTAATTGGAAATGTGCCTTACTATGTTTTAGGCCCACTGGTGACGGATGTTGCATCTGGACATGATCATATTGCAAGTGCCATTGGTGCAGCAGTATCTGCAAGTGAGGGTGTAGATTTACTATGTTATCTTACTCCATCTGAACATCTTGCGTTGCCAAATGCCGAAGAAGTTAAGGCTGGTCTAATTGCATATAGAATTGCTGCACATGCAGGTGATTTGGTGAAAATTCGTGATAAAGCAATAAAATGGGATCTTGCGATGACTGAAGCTCGACGTACATTAGATTGGGAAAAACAACTTGCACTATCTATTGATCCTGAAGAAGCGGCTAAAATTCATAGTCGTACTGGTCAACATCCTGGAAACAATGTCCCATGTACAATGTGCGGTGGTGCGTGCGTATATGTGATGTTGCCCCAACAAAGAAAATATGAAAAAGTAGAAAAATTACAACAGATTGAATAATACTTTTTCAAGACTAGGTACTGTGCTGAACTTTTGCAATTCCTCTCTCTCTATCCATCTGTATTCTGAATTTTCCCAATTTAATTTAATTTGTAGATTTTTTGCGCCAAACAAAAAGCCATAGATTTCCCATTCATGATTCTCATACTGCGGTGAATTTACTTTAAACACATCTGCAACTCTTAACAATTTAATTTCGTCTTCAAAAATGCCAGTTTCTTCATAAATCTCAATTTTTGCTCTATCTAACGGCTCTTCATTTTTTTCTATTATTCCGCTAACTCCTGCCCATAAACCTTTCATTGTTTTTACTTTGTTACTTCTTTTGAGAATAAGTAATTTTTGATTATCTTGAATAAAAGATGTAACGATCTTGGTTGAGCGCATTTTGTCTATTTTTCGACGGCATTTACCATTTTTGTCAATCTTTTATATGATGCATCTAAATTCGTATTTGCAGAAAGTCTAGATTGACAAGTCTTAATGTAATCGATTACTTCCTCTGTTTTTGATTCTTGCACTGCTGTGAGTAATTTTCCTATGTCTTTCCAGAATTCTTCTGCGACTCTTCTTATTTCTGGATTTGCTATTATCGTTTCAATCAATTCTGGGGATTCTGTCATGATGCTTTCTGCAAGAGTTTTTTGAACTCTAAAAGTTGTTCCAGACATTTTTTCTGTTAATGACATTTTTTCATCTTTTGAAACTATGTTTGCAAATACAAGATTGATCAAGTGTGTTAATCCCAATATGACTGCAATTTTTTTATCATGTTCTATTGCATCAATTGTTATAAAATTTGCTCCTTCGAAAAGTTCTTTTGCAACCGCTAATTCTTTTTTGGCATCTTTTATTGGAATTGAAATTATGTTTTGTCCTTTAATGGATCTTGCACCTGGTCCAAACATAGGGTGGATGCATATAGGATTAATTTTTGCTGGCATTTTTAATAACGATGAAACTACTTTAGATTTTTCAGATGAAATTTCAATTAAATATGTTCCGCGTTTCATTTCTTTTGCAATCAATCTAATGATCTCGGGCGTTCTCCTTGTGGGCGTACATAATACTACATAATCTGCTTTCAAAATTCCACCAACTAATGAATCTGACTGGATTATTCCTTTACCTAGAATTTTATTTTCAGTATCAAAACCTGTTACATCAAAACCAATATCTGAAAAATACTTGACAAACCATTGCCCCATTTGTCCCCCTGCCCCAATTACTGTTATGGTCTTCATTTTTTATCTCTCATAGTATTACTAAGTATGTTCATTCCCTCAATTAGTATTTTTTCGTCTTGACATGCAGATATTCTGATGAAATTCTGATATTCTCCAAAGCCTTCTCCTGGGGCTACTGCCAATCCCTTCTTCAGAAGATTGTTTGCAAATTCTGCCCCATTAAACCCCTCTTCATTAACACGCGCAAAAATGTACATAGCGCCATCTGGGACAACAAAATTTAATTTCATTTCTTTTGCTTTTTCAGTCAACACATTTATTCTGCTTTGTACTGTATTAGTGTTGTTTGTTATGTCTGCTTCTAATGCTTTCATAGCAATATACTGAATAGGTTCAGAAACATTTGTGAGGCAAAGTGCTTGTAATGTGGATAGTTTATTGATTATTTTGGAGCTTGCAATTGCATAACCAATTCTAAATCCTGTCATTGCATGTGATTTTGAAAATGATTGTGTAATGATACTTTTATCATAATTATAGCATAATACGCTTTTCCAATTCTTGAAGGCGTATTGAGAATAAATCTCATCACTTAGAATGTATAAATTGTTTTCAATTGCTAAATTTACAATCTCATCTTGCAATCTTTCCGGAAGAATTTTTCCTGTTGGATTATTTGGATAGTTCAATACGATCATTTTTGTATTCGCATTAATGACCTTCTTAATTTGATCAATTGATGGTTCCCATTTTCCTTCTAATGTAGTAGCAATTGTCCTTACCTTAACTCCTGAATTTAATGCACATTCCTTGTATGCGGGCCATGCTGGTTCAATGATTATTAATTCATCTCCTGGATTCAACAATGTATTGATTGTGGTGAAAACTGAAAATCTTGCACCTGGACTAACTATTATGTTGTCCCTTGAAATACTTACGCCAAATTTTTTTGAGGAATATTTTGCAATCGCTTCTCTGAACGATGGCATTCCTTGCGCTTGACCATATTTTAAAAAACCTTTATCGAAAACTTCTGTAAGGGCTTTTTTTACAATTTGTGGTGGTGAAAAATCAGGTTCCCCAACCTCCATGTGGATGATTTTCTTGCCTTCAAGCTCCATCGATTTTGCCTTAAGAAAAATTGATAGATGAGTTTGCTTATTGTCTGATTGAATTTTAACCGATTCGTTAAGCAAAAAATTTAAAAATCGTGTGGCAATTGATTCATCAAAATCTAAATCGCTACATAACGTGATTACTTTAGTACGCAAATTATCTTCTCTTGTTTCATCCGTAATTCCTTTTCCTGCGTTTTTTTTAATTTCTCCTATTTCTTTTGAAATATTTGTTCTTGTTTTAAGCATCTTAATCATTTCAATGGTGATTTCGTCCATTTTATTACGAAGTGTGTTGATTTCAGTCATTTTCTTATAATACAGACTTTATCGCACCAGCTAAAAGAGCATGGTCTGCCAAGGTTAGAGCTACTAACGAATCTACTACTGGAGGTGCTCTTGGAACTACACATGGATCATGCCTTCCTTTTACTTGCAATGTTACATGTTTTTTAGTTTTAATGTCTACTGTAATTTGTTTTTGTGCAATTGATGATGCCGGTTTAAACGCAATTCGTATTGTTATTGGCATGCCATTTGATAATCCACCTAAAATCCCCCCTGAATTGTTTGTTTTTGTGATAATCTTATCTTTTTTTATTGTATATAGATCATTATTTTCAGAGCCATATAATTTTGAACCTTCAAATCCGGAACCAAACTCAATTCCTTTCACAGATGGAATTGAAAATATCGCTTTACTCAAATCGGATTCTAACGAACTGAAAATTGGCTCCCCTAAACCAACTGGAACATCAGTAGTGATTGATTCAATTACCCCTCCAAGTGAATCTCCTTTTTTTCTAGCATCTAATATTGCTGTCTTCATTTTTTTTGCTGTTTCTTCTTCAGGGCATCTTACTTCGTTTTTATAAATTGACTTAATCATTTTTTCATTAAATTTATTTTCCATTTTTATTTTTCCAATTTGTGTTGTAAATGAATTTGTTTTAATTCCCAGTGTTACTAGTAGTAACTTTCTTGCAATTGCTCCTCCCATCACATGCGTAGCTGTTAATCTCCCGGAGAATCTGCCTCCTCCTCTATGATCATTAAAATGATTGTATTTTATCATGGCTGGATAGTCTGAATGTCCAGGTCTAAGTTTTGTTTTCAAATTTTCATAATCTGTTGATTTTTGATCGCTATTGTAAATTATCATTGCAACTGGTGCTCCGGTTGTATATCCTCTAAAAACTCCTGAAATAATTTCTACAATGTCTCCCTCCTTACGTTGAGTTGAAATCAGTGACTGCCCCGGTTTTCTTAGATCTAGCATTTTTTGAATTTCTTTCTCATCAATTTCCAATCCTGCAGGACAACCGTCTAGTACCGCCCCTATGGATTTTCCATGGCTCTCACCAAAACTAGTTAGCACAAGACGATGACCTATTGAACTTCCATGCAACATATTGTAAGGGCAAATTGATGCTTATAATTCCTCATTACAGAAATAGTGGGACACTTGTTTGATCCTACGCATTATTTTTATTTTTCTTTAATTACTAGAAATTATGTTATTTACTCCGATTTTTTATAAAAAATATAAATAAATCTTAAATAAGATGATAACATACAATAAACATGAAGAAACATGCAAATTTTAACAAATAATTTGCGCGACTCTACGAAAAATACATGTTATCTTCGCAAAGGCGATGTGGGTGAGGAGAATGCTTTTCACTCTATATAGGGTCGCGCCTCTCATCTTTTAGATATTTTTTGGAATTATTTTTTATTGTATTGTAATTTTTGCACCCAATTTATTCATTTCTGTGATAAAATTTGGATATGACACTGCAACTGATTCATGGTCTGTTACAGTACAATCTCCTAGATACATTCCAGCTATACAAAACACCATAAATAATCTGTGATCATTTTCAGAATTTAAAGACGCGCCTCTAAATCTATTTGATGACTCTAAGATCAACCCATCTTCTTTTTCCTGTATTCTTATTCCAATTTTTGCAAGCTCTCTTGCTAAAATAAATATTCTATCCGTCTCTTTTAATCTCGCATGTTTTACATTTACTATTTCAATAGGGTTCATTGTTTTTATTGCCAATATTGCTAGGGGTGGAAGCAGATCTGGTGAATTACTTAAATCAAATCGTCCTCCATTGAGTTTTTCTGGGGACTCTACTGTTATTTGTTCTCCTTCTATTGAAACTTTAACTCCTAATTGTTCTAAGATATCGATAAACACCTCATCACCTTGAGGTAGATTTCCAATGTTTCCATGAATTACAAAATTTTTTCCATTTAATACAGATGCTGAAAGAAGTATTGCAAGACTTGAAAAATCTATTGGAACTGTAAATGTCGTAGGTTTGTAAATTTGAGGTGAGATATGATATTTCTTATACGGGATAAACGTTTGTACTGCGACTCCAAAATTTCGCATCGTTGCAATAGTTGCATCTAGATATGGTTTTGAAACTAAATTTTCTTTAATGTTTAAACTAATTCCTTTTTCTGTTAACGGTGCACAAATTAACAATGATGAAATAAACTGGCTAGAAAAGTTTCCTGGAATGGAAACTTCACCGCCTAAAATTTTTCCAGTTATCTTAATTGGTGGCATTCCATTCATTGAAGTACATTTAGCTCCAATACTCTCGAGTGCATCTAGTAATGGTTTCATTGGTCTTTTTTGTAGACTTGAATCTCCTGTGAGTGTAATTTCCTTAGTGAATAGACTTGCAATTCCTGAAGCAATTCTGATGGTGGTGCCTGAGTTTTTTGCATCTATTTCAGGCACGATTTTATCCATCTTTATGGAATTTTTAACAATTAGTGATGTATCACCTTCTTCGATCTCGGCTCCAAATTTTCTACATGCTTCAATTGTTGCAATTGTATCTGCAGAAAACAATACATTATCTATTTTACTATTATTACCTGCAAGTGATGCAAGAAAAATTGCTCTATGAGAATAACTCTTATTTGGTGGACAAACAATGTGTCCTGATAATTTGGATTTTTCTACCTTACAACTCATAAACTTCGGCCTTCTTATTGTTAACTTTAGAAACTATTACACTTCCTTCTAACACTGAAAATATTTTTTTAATATTGGTTTCATTTTCTTTTTTTGTTATAGCTGCAATAGATGGCCCATTTCCTGAAACCGATACACCGTATGCTCCTTTTTCAAGTACATCAACAATAATTTTTGGATCTGAATTTAATGTTGCAGCTGTTGCTAAACCATTAATGTTCATGGCATTCCAATAATCTGATTTTTTAGCTAATTCCCATGCGTTTTCAAATACACCTGAAAGAATTTTTAGATTTTTTAAATTTCCTCGTTTTCTATTTTTTGGGATAAATATTATTGCTATTAAATTTGTAGGAGCTCTCTCTGAGTGAATACGAATTCTCTTAAAATTATCTGTGATATTAAATCCTCCATAATAACATGAACATGCATCATCATATGCACCAGTTATGCTCACTTTGGATTCTATCGATGCATCAACTCCTGCAAGTAAAATTTGTTTATCAGTCAACCTGGGCTTAAAAATTTTAGAACATGCGAGAGCTACTGCAGATGAAATGGCACTGGAACTTTTAAGTCCATATCCTGTAGGTATTTCTGAATCCAATGTAATTGTAATTTTATTTTCTTCTAATTCTTTTTTTGAAACAATTTTTTCTATTGTTTTGTTAATTAAGCGTGAACTTAGACTTTTATTTTCTGATTGGATGCTAATCCCTTTTCCTGAATTTGTCTCAACTGTTGCATCTACCTTTAATTCTATACCTAATGTTGCACCTTTTTGAGTTGCAATCGCATTTACAAGTGATATTGCACCATGAACTGTAGCTTTTGCTTTTACCATTATGTTCCTCCTAACAATGCCTTTTTCATTGCATTATAAGGTGCTTCCATCCCATGCCATATTTCAAATGCTCTGACAGCTTGACCCAGTAACATTTCGTATCCATAGATTACGATTGCACCCCCCTCTTTTGCTTTTTTTAGAAAATCTGTGTTTATTGGCATATATACAATATCGTATACAATTGTTTTTGAATTTACACTATCCAGTGAAATTGGACTTGGTTCATTTTTTAATCCAATTGATGTTGCGTTAACGATGACGTCATAATTTTTTGCTGTATCTCTAACTTCATCTAATTTTATTGCATTTGCATTCAATCCTATTTTATTTGAAAATTTTACCATGCTGTTTGCATTTTCCAAAGTTCTATTCGCAATAGTTATGCACTGCGCATGTTCTTTTGCAAATCCCACAATTATGGCTCTTGCAGCTCCTCCTGCTCCTAGTAAAAGTATTTTTAAATCTTTTACATTCAAATTTCTTTTCTTAAATGGTTCCAAAAATCCATCCATGTCTGTATTGTATCCTTTTAAAATTCCATCCTTGTTTGAAACAGTATTTACAGCTCCGATTATACTGCATGATTCATCCATCATATCTAGATATTTCATCATTTCAACTTTATGTGGTATAGTGACATTAAATCCATCTATTTTGATTTTCTTAAGTGATTCAATTCCTTCTTCTAATTCTCCCCTCGGTATTCTATATGCAATATATGAACATTCCAAACTTAATTCTCTAAACGCCGCACTATGGATGTTGGGAGACAATGAATGATCAATTGGATCTCCTATTATTGCAAATAGCTTTGACATCTTATTTTTCTCAATTATATGATTGATTTAAACTCTCAATAATAAACGCAAATGTATGCCCAAACATATTTTACAAAAATTATTAATCAAGATCTTTGCGTTTAAATTAAAAATTCAATAACTTTTCAATTTAATATTTAACCTATTTTCAGATTTATAATTTTCTTCACTTCATCCACGCTAAATTGTCCTGACACTATGGGCTTTCCTAAAGATACATAGGTGTAAGGACTGCCCAAATATAGGCACAAAATTCGTGATATTTTACCTTTATCGCCCATGGCAAATGCGATTAAATTATTGCTTCCTTTCTTGCTATAAAGTTGAAGGATTCTTGTTGAATCATCTACTGATTTTGCTGTGGTCACAATTTTAACATTAAGTGAAAATTTGATCATTTGATTCATCATTTTTTTCAATTCTGAAAAGTTTGGTGTTTTTTTGAAATCATGTTTTGAAATGAGTATATTTGTTTTTGTTGATTTCAGATATTTTACTAGTGTGTTATCTTTTCTAATTGTATTAAATTCTATGTCTAATAAAAATGGGTTGTATTCTGCAATTAATTTTAAAATTGATACTCTTTCTTTTTCATTACCTTCAAATTTTCCACCCTCAGTTTTTGGTCTTAATGTGCAAACTATTTTTTTTAGATCATTCTTAACCATTTCCAGCGTTTTTGGAATTTCATTTATTTTTAAAAAATCAAATCTTATTTCTACATAATCTGATTTTTTTAGGGCGATTTTTAAATTCTGTTTAATTTTATTTGATGAATTTTCTGCTATGGTTACACATGTTTTGTATTTCATTTTTTATTTTTCTAAAATGTATTCATCTGATACTTCCATTCCAAAATGTCTACCTGTAGCGGATTTTGCATGTACCATCACCATATCTCCTTTCTTTAGGTGTGTGACTGATACTAATTGTCCATTTGATTTTACTAATCGTATTGTCTCTGCATCCTGTGCAATTATTCCACCAATTTCTTCACCAACTGATGCTTTTATCATTAACATAGGTCGTCGTTCTATTTTTGATCTTCCTACAATAGCTCTTCTTGCTTTGCCTTTTGAATTTATTATTAGAACTTCAGAACCAGTCTCCACCTCTGAAAGATAGTTCGTAGTCCCATCTGGAGAAAGCGTGTAGCAATGTACTGCCCCTGCATTAACTCTAAAGGGTCTAGCTGATGTGAAAGACGATCCTATTGATTCATTATGTACTAAAAATAAAAAATTTGATCTGTTTCCAATCAGCATTCCCTCTCCTCTCTGAAGCATAGATGCGGTGTCTACACATACTCTTTCACCCTCTCCAACTTCTTTAATTTCAATAATTTTTGCTGGTTTTAATTCAAAACTTCTGGTTCCTAAGTATACCAAGGCTTCTCTGACCTCGTTAATTGAAGATGTGCTGAAAATTACTCCATCTACTCCTACCTCTAATATTGAAAACATTTTTCTGACCTCTTCAGGAGTTTTTGCAATGGCAAAAATTTTTGTATTGACCTTGTGAAGCTTTGCAATTATGTTTTCAAGAGGAATAATTTTCCAATCTTTTACTTCAACTATTACAAAATCTAATCCTTTTTGTGCCTCCTTTAGAATATCGTCGATATCTAAATTGGATAATACTTGAAATTTCTTTCCTATTTTTTTCCCCTTTAGTTTTACTACCCCCTCTTTTTCAAGTACGATGTATTTTGCAGCAGCTGATGGATACACTGTTTCTAATTTAGTTTTTTTTAAACTTATTTTCTTGGGATCAATGTATATTAATTTGATTCCTTCTTCTTCTAATTGAGGAAGAAATTTTCCTAGTTGTGTCTGAGACCCGTTGGGTGAAACTATTAATTCTCTTGTTCTACTCAATTCTTTTCATTGCTTCCTTTACGGATTCTTTTTTGAAAATTATTGATGCTAGAGCTTCTACCATTTTCTCTGGTGTTTTATGGGCAAAAATGTTTCTGCCATATGTAACTCCTTTTGCTCCTGCCGTCATTGCATCTTCTGTCATTTGAAGAATATCTAAATCTGTTTTTGCTTTTGGTCCACCTGCAATAACTATTGGTACTGGCGTACTTTTTACGATCTTTGCAAATGAATCTATATCTCCAGTGTATACTGTCTTGACTATGTCTGCTCCACATTCTGCACCTATTCTTGCAACATGACCTACAATTTCAGGATCATGTGGATTCTTGATGTTTTCTCCTCTTGGATACATCATTGCTAAAAGTGGCATATCCCACTCATGACATTGCTCTGCAATCATTCCAAGATCTTGAAGCATTTCTGGTTCTTCTTTTCCTCCAATGTTGATGTGAAGTGAAACCCCATCTGCTCCCATTCTAATTGCTTCTTTTACTGTACCTGATAACATCTTGCGATTAGGGGACATTGATAATGAAGTGCTACTTGAAAAATGAACTAAAACACCAATCTTGGGTGGTCTTGACAATGTTTTAAAAATTCCCTTGTTAATTATAATGCTGGTCAGTCCATGTAATTCACATTTGTAGATTGTAGAAGAGGGGTCTACAAGACCTTCCATAGGCCCATTAGAAATTCCGTGATCCATTGGAATGCACAGCATTTTCCCTTTTCTTAGAATTCGATTCATTCTAATCTGATGACCTGATACCATGGCTGAATCTGTTTTTGGTGCCCTACTTAAAAATAACGTGAATTTTGGACTCACTACTTACTAATTTATGCATAAATTAACTCTCATATTGATTCATTTCGGATTTATTTTCCTATCAAAGATTAAATACAAATCACAAATGACGTTGGTCAAGTCAATTGAATCAAACTACTGAACAGATTAATCGCAGTGATATTGGTGACATTCTTGAAAATTCAATTTGCGGCAAACGTCCTAGTCCTCAAGACTGTCTAAGACTATTAGAGTCAAATGATGTTCATCTTATGGGTCTTGTTTCAGGACATCTTACAAGAAAAAAATTTGGAAAAAAAGCATCTTTTGTAAATAACATTATTCTAAATTACACTAATGTTTGTATCACCGATTGTAAATTCTGTGCATTTTATAGATCCCCCGGATCTAAAGATTCCTATACATTAACTCTTGATCAGATTGAATCTAGAATAAAAGCCGCATGGGATGTGTTTAAGATTAGACAAGTTTTGATTCAAGGAGGACACAACCCAAATTTAAAAATCGAGTATTATGAAAATGCTTTTAAAATGATTAGAGAAAAATTTCCAACTGTCGGAGTTCATGGGCTTTCTACATCTGAAATTGACATGATTGCTAGAATTGAAAAATCATCTACAAAAGAAGTTTTATCTAGACTAAAAGATGCTGGTCTTCAATCTATTCCTGGCGCAGGAGCTGAAATCCTTGTTGATTCTGTAAAAGATGTAATCAGTCCAAAGAAAATTTCAAGTGCAGATTGGATTAGAATTATGGATGAAGCTCACACTCTTGGACTTCCTGCATCTGCAACAATGATGTATGGACACGTAGAAAATAATCATGATATTGTAGATCATTTTTTTAAAATTGTCAAGTTACAAGAAGAGACTAAAGGATTTATGGCTTTCATTCCCTGGAATTTTGAACCGAATAATACTTCGATGCAAAAAGAAAAATTGGTGGAATATGGTACTGGGGGCATTCAACTTCTTAAAATGATAGCTATTTCTAGACTAGTTTTTGATGGACTGATACCACACATCCAATCTTCATGGCTTACAAATGGTGTCGGAATGGCACAACTTGCACTTCAATATGGAGCTGATGATTTTGGGGGCACGTTGATTGGCGAAGAGGTTGTATCCTGTACAGGCGCTCGTTCCACTGAGCTTACAGATAAAATAATTGTAGATGCAATTCATCAGATTGGATATTGTGCAGAAGAAAGAGATAATTTTTACAATCCTGTTACTTTGCTATAGGCCATAACTTGACCATTTTGAATCCACTAATTTTTTTGTTTCATTATCTACTTTGACTTGTTGTTGAATCTCTCTCATAAATCCCTCATCTCTTGTTTTTTGAGTTGCATCAATTCCTAACTTTGAACCAAAATTTACAAGCGGTGATGCCGGATCCAACGTGTCAGTGGGTGTGTTATTAATAATGATTGTATCACGTGCTGCATCTGTCCTTGTTGTTATTGCCCATATTACATCATTAAAGTCATGAACGTTGATGTCCTCATCAACTACGACAAATATCTTTGTTAAAGAAAGCTGTCCCATTCCCCATAATCCCATCATTACTTTTTTTGCTTGACCTGGATATCTTTTTTTAATAGAAATTATTGCAAATCCCTGAAACCAACCTGCAGATGGCATGCTGAAATCTACTATTTCTGGATGGAACATTTGTATCAGTGGTAAAAATGATCGTTCAATCACTTTTCCAATATACGCGTCTTCTAAAACAGGCTTACCTACAACCGTAGTCACATAGATTGGATTTTTCCTTCTCATAATCCCAGTCAATGTAAAAGTTGGGTATGGTTCAATTGGGGTGTAATATCCAGTATGATCTCCAAACGGTCCTTCATCTCTCATATCGTATGGATCTACATATCCCTCAAAAATAATTTCTGCATTTGCTGGTACTTCTAGATCAACTGTTTTGCATTTGACAGTTTTAATTCCCTTTCTTCTTGTAATTCCTGCAAACAAATATTTGTCAAGTCCTTCAGGTACTGGAGCTATTGATGAAAAAATAGTTGCAGGTTCACATCCTATAATTATTGCAGCTTCAATTTTTTCACCTTTTTCTTTTGCAATTTCTCCATGATGTGCACCTCGCTTGTGTTTTTGCCAATGCATTAACGCATGTGTGCTATCTACAATTTGGATTCTATATACACCGAGATTTCTTATTCCTGTCTCAGGATGTTTTGTAGCTACTAATCCTAATGTGATAAAACGTCCAGCGTCATTTGGCCATGATTTTAAAATTGGTATGTTGTCAAAAGATGCCAAATTGGATGTGATTTCAGTTACTGGCCCATTATTTTCCGGCTTGGGAAATGAATCTGTCATTTTTGAAAGTTCCGGTAGTTTTTTAATTTTATTTAAAAATCCTGACGGAATATCTAATTTCGTCATATCTACAATTCTTTGTCCAATTTCTGTAAAATCTGTCATTTCAAGACCAATCTCCAATCTTTTCATTGAACCAAATGCATTGCCCAAAACTGGTATATCGTAGTTTTTTACATTTTCAAAAAGTATAGCTGAGCCATTTGAATACATCTCTCTTCTGAGAATTTCTGCAATTTCTAAATTTGAATCCACTTCTGTTTTGACTCTCTTTAATTCTCCCTTTTTTTCTAATTCTATCACAAATTCATGAATATCTTCAATTGGCACAATCTTTCTAAAAATAGTTCAAGTATAAGCTTAACTCGATTTACGTGAAGAGTATTATTTTTGGAATGATTTTAACACATGCATTTTAATTCCCACAGTGGAGGAAATTTATGATGACCAAAGACAAATGTGTTGTATGTAAAGGAACAGGAACTATAGCATTACTGAATTCTCAATGTCCTTTCTGTAATGGAACGGGCGAACCAAATAACTCTGCTAAATCCTACCTTGATTCTCATATCTGTCAATGTATTTTTCTTGATCGAAAACAATGCCCTCTATGTGGTAAGAAATGTCACCACGATACTCCAAATAAGCCAAAAATTTTACTTAGTCCTGAATAGATATTTATCACATTGGTGGAAGCTCATTCTTCCTTTCATGGCCTCCAGAACCAAATTTACAATAAAAACATAATTCTGATTGCATATACTTTAACTGCTCTACTTGAATAGCTCCAAGTTTTAATGCAATTTTTGTTAGAATTCTATATTTTAATGGCATAGATGGAATCACTTCTTCTATGTACACCCTGTAATTGACTTGTTTTGTAAAATGAATTTGTTCTCTGATATACTCATGTTTTGGACATGGACAATCTTTTCCACCCGGATGTTTGTATGCAGGGGTGTTTTTCCAGTCAAATTCCGGATATTCTTTCTCAAAATCATCCATTGTTACAACTACTACTCGTTATACATATAAAACTTGATCAAGTTTAATCCTGCCAATCAACCCAAATGTAAATAAACCCCAGAACTCCATCCAAATTAAATGGCAGCTGCTCAAAAACAAACAAAACAAGATCTTGAAAACAAGATTGCAGAATTAGAAGCTAAATTGAATAAATTGGCAACACAACTTGAAGCAAAACCAACAGATGCACCAAAGCCAGCTGAAGTTAAACAAGCTCAAGTAAAGCCAGCTGAAGTCA
>JAERMO010000014.1 GCA_016844465.1 Nitrosarchaeum sp.
GATATTTATACAGTAGTTACAGCAAGTGCCATCACATCATTAAATGATGTTGTTGGTGATGATGCCAACTCAATTGCATTGAGTACTGGTGATCAATTAGGTAGATTACTAGATGTCACATTTGATGATTTACTATGGACGACACCAGCAGCAACAAGTGCATGTTTAGCACCGCTAATCCCACTTGTTGGAACTGATACTGGATTAGGCGGAACTGGATTCTCTTTAATTGAGACCAACAAAGCCTCCGGTGTCTTTACTGGTGACTTCGCAGTACCACTTGCATGGTGCAGACCAGGTGCAACAGCTCCTGAATCTGTAACCGGTCTCGATATTGAAGTCAACTATGTTGACTTTAGAGATGCATCTGGTGAAATCATTGAAGTAGGTGATGGCGCAGGAATTCGTGCCAACACTGGTTCAGTAAGTCTAGACAGAACTGTCTATCCGGTACCATTTGGTGTCCCATCAGACTTTACTGTCTCTAGTGACACCACCCCAAAAGGCCGTTCAGTATTCCCAATCCACCAAACTGGAATGAATACTTTGAGTACTCCAAGAGCACCAACCGGCCTTCAATCAGGTGAGTTCCTAGGCAGTGGCGATCTAATAGTTCACGTGAGAGTTAACGATCCAGATTTCGATATATCCGCAAGTGGTGAAGATAAAATCGCACAAGCAGTTGCAGGCACAGCAAACGTCGGTCCAGTAAAGATCTCTGTATTAAGAGGTTCTGATACTGTAGTACTTGGCTTTGCTGGCAGTCCAGTAGAAGCAACAGGTCCAATCAATGTAGGTAATACATTAGTTGGAAACGGTAGGGTAGATAACGGTGAAATAACTGGTATTACCACTACTACTCCTGGCTTTAGTGGCTCTGTAACTGGCGATCCTTCAGTCTTTGGTGTGCCAACTACTCCTTTCGCAGGAATAACTATCACCCAAGGACCTAACGTAGTAACAGCAATCTTTACCAATACCGGTGTAACCGGTCTTGATTCAGGTTCTGAACTATCTGCCTTTGTTGGTCCAACAGGTGCCTTTGTGAATGGTCCAATAACTATTTCACAAGCAGCTCCGAACACTGTTACCACGGTATCAGCAACCTTCACTAATGACGGTACACCCGGCCTTGGTTCTGGTTCTGAAATAACAAGTATTGCTCCTACAGTTGGCAATGTGATTATCTGTCAATCAGGTATGCCACCAGCCAATTGTGCAACAGGAACATTTGTTAATCTTGGAACAGGAGCAGTCTCTTCAGACGAGCTTGTTACCATAAACGCAGATAATGCTATGATCCCTGGCGCAGTAGTAATTGACGATGATCCAACCGCAACAGTAGGAAACAGTGCAACAGCAACATGGAATGATCTAAATGGCGATACCAACATAGACAATAATGAATTAACTATTGTCAGTGGTGGTGCCGGCTTTACCTCACCTGATACTTTGTATGTTAACCAACTTGGAAAGATTGCATCATTCACCTTCACAGATTCAGTAAACACAATAGAGGATGGCGAACTAACTGTCTCACCTTCTCCAAGTGGTATTGGATTTGTAAATGGTCAAGTATCAATTACACAAGCTGCTACTGGAGGAATTGCAACAGGAACTTTCATTGATGACCCAACTGCAAGACAGTTTGGTCCAATGGAGGAAATCGCACCAGACGCAGGAATATTCGAATCTGACATTGTAATTAGATACACCGACGGTCCAGCCAATTCGTTGTGCCCAGATACAGTTGACTTTGCTCCAATTAACGGAGCAGCTGACGTTGCTGTTAATCCAGTAACGGACAGATTCACCAAAGCTGCAACAAGTGGTGATTACTGTATTGTACAAGGAGATATTCTCCAAGTAGAATACACTGATCCAATTGATGCATCAGGTGATGAAAACACTGTAACTGATTCCGCAGCATTTGACTTGAGAAACGGTGTATTGCAATCCGACAAATCCGTATACATTATTGGATCCGACATGATCTTAACCCTCATTGAACCAGATTTCGATCTGGACAATGATCAGGCAGAGACTTATGACTTGGACTTGATTGAATGGGACTCTGATGCTGCTACCGTCACCATGGGTGACGCTGACAGCCAAGGAGCCGCATTTGACCCAGAACCATTTAACTTTAGAGAAACAGGTGATAGCACTGGTATATTCCAGATTGTCATCGAGATTCCTCAAGAATTAGATGGTGACAGATTAGAGAGAGGCGAAGAAGCCCAACTCGAATATTCTGATTGGGGCCCATCCGGATCTGACTTTGTAGGCGACGAAGACGAAGACGTCAACTTGACAGTCTTTACTTCAAACTTCGGAGCAACTGTAGAGCTTGACCAAAAAGTTTACACTTGGACTGATAAAGTATACATTACTATTGTCGCACCAGATCACAACTTTGACAGTAACTTAATTGACGACATCGGTAACACTGACGTAGACCCAATAAAGGTCTCCACCAGAAGTGACGATATCGACAATTACAAACTAGTCGAAACTGGTACTGACACAGGCATCTTTACTGGTGAGGTAATTCTTACCGGATTTACACATAATGCCGATGGCGATCCAACAACTGGAGACGCAAATGGTAATGATGTAATTTCAATTCCATCCACTGGCAATGGTCCAACTAATGGATTATTGTCAGCAGATGACGATGACGGTATTACTGTCTCCTTTGAATTCTCAGAGGACGAGACAATAGTCGGTTCAGCACTCATCAGATGGAATATCGGTGAAACCCAGTGGCTTGAAGCAAGCTATCCAGCAAGCGGAACAGGTGTTGTAAGAATAATTGACCCAGACTTGAACTTAGATCCAGAAGCAGTCGACAACTTCAACGTCGATGTGTGGTCTGACTCCGACGCCGGAGGTATTGATCTAACTGTAACTGAGACTAATGAGGCAACCGGAATATTCGAAGGCACAGTGTTCTTCACTGTTGTTGACGAATCATCTGGTCACAGACTCAGAGTCGCAGAAGGTGACACTGTCACAGCAGAATATGCAGACAATACACTACCTAACCCATATACAACAGGAGATGAACTCGATATCTCTGCCACTGCACTCATCGGTACTATTGTGCCACCTCTAGAACGAGCACCAATCAGTGCTTGTAGAGTTGTTGATGCGTTTGCAAACACTTTAACTAGTGTCTCTGTAGACCAACAAGCACAAATTACTTGTGATATTGCAAATGGCCAAGATAGAGATCAAGCATTTGCCTATTTGATACAGGTTCAGGATGGCGACGGTGTTACAGTATCACTCGCATGGATTACAGGTACATTAACTCCAGGTCAATCATTTAGCCCTGCATTATCATGGATTCCAGCCGAAGCTGGCGCTTATGTCGCTACAGCCTTCGTATGGGAATCAGTAGATAATCCAACGGCTCTATCACCAACTGTCGAAACAGCGATAACTGTAAAGTAAGATAACAACTAGTTCACATTTCCCTTTTTTTATTTTTTTTGAATAACTCTTAACGTTAGTTATAGATAATTCCAGAAGCAATATCTAGGTGATAATATTTTATTATTTTAAATTGAAATTGAAAATTATATTGTTTATCGTTTTACTTGCGATTATTCCAGTAGATGATGCATTTTCTGAACTGGAACTAAACACATACAATCAAGTCTACACTGCAGGACAGCCTCTTTTGGTATATGGAAAAGGTTTGCCTGATGAAACTTTGATTATTCGGGTATTTGCCCCAGATGATACAATTGCAAAGTTTGATCAAATTACAATTGGTAGTGAAGGTATATTTAATCACGTGCTGTTGACGTGGCCTGAACCTTCACCCAGTTTCCCATTTGGCACATATACTATCGAAGTAATTAGCACTCTACAAAGCGGTCTCTCTCAAAAGATAGATGTGAAATTTGCATCAACTGCAGAACTAACAAAGATACCTGTGGAACGAAATCTAACCACACTGGTATTTGCCCCTGAAACTGCTGCAATAAATACTCCATTTAGGGTATTTGTGCAGACTACAAGTGACGGTCTTTTAATTGGAAACGATCCAAAGGAACTGCTTGCAACAACTCACATCCATCTTCCTTCAGGAAAAGTAGAAACAATATCCAATGATTTTTCAACACTTCACCAGGGACTATACTTTGTAGATTATACTCCGCATGAGGAGGGAACCTTTGTGTTTCATGTTGTGGCATTTAATGAAGGAATAATATCTCAAGGCTCCGCTGCAACTAATGTCCTTAGTCAGAATTTGGGGGGAATTTCAAATCAATTAATCAAACTAAATTCAGTTTTAAATGAAACATCAGATAAACTGACCACTCTAAAATCAGAGATTTCAGGATTCGGGTCTACTTTAGAAAGCGGTAGCACTAATATCGACACCAGTGTCACTTCAATTTCAAACTCTGTAAAAAACATGGAAGAAGCAACATTGCAACTAAATTCATTATTATTCCCAATTGTTGCATCAATTGGAATAATTGTGGCACTACAAATTACAATACTTGCCCGAAGAAGATAATTATAATAATCTAGTAATAACGAAATTAGTTATAATCCACAAATTAATTCTCTTTTCTAGTATTCTTTTTGTTTTAGGAATGTTTGCAAATTCTTATGCAAATGTGGATGGCGATTTAAATCGTGAGAATAACTCTTTTCACAAAAATTCTGATACTTTATTTGATTCAGATATTATGGAAATAAATTCAGATTTTCTTCAACCAAATAACTTTAAAAGATATATAATTTTTGGAACACGCTCTGATGATTCAAATATTTTAAAAAAAAATTCGTTATATGGAATTCAATTTAGCGGCGGATTTTTTTATGTTGCGGTACTTTCAGAAAACTCTATTTCAAATCTTATTTCCCAGGGGTATCATGTGATGGAAGATTTTAAATTAGATTTTCACTCTGACACTTTTGAAATTAAAGATGCTTCTAGGATTGGCAATATCACTGGCTCTACACTGGCAGAAACAAAATACAAGGTCACTGGAAAAGGTATCAAAATTGCCATAGTTGATACCGGCGTAGACTTTTCAAATCTTGACATTCAGAGTTCTCTGGCACGAGATGAAAAAAATCACCCAATAATGCTTGATCCTGATGGTCAGGGAATAGTACTGACAAACTCTACATTTTTCGCATTTATAGACAAGGATGGAATTATACGAAATTATACAAAGCCGATTCCAGATGGAATGACATCACAAGTCTACAGAACAAGGGACGGAGTTTTTCTTGATATATCTCAGGGAGGAAATGGAACACAAATTTCAGTTTATAATTCATTTTTTCCGCAAATAGGACTCGCTCCAACTTTTAATGGCACACTTGATAAAGATATCAAAATTGGACAAGACAGTAGAAATTACATCAAATCAAAAAGTGGAATCTATCATCTTGGTGCAATGTATCAGGGTGGTTTGGAAGGACCACTTGCAAGAATTCAGGTTGTACCTGTACTTGTGGTGGACTCTAATGTTGCCGGAATTTATGATACTGTAATTCCTGATATGAGTACTTCTTGGGAAGATTATACAAGATATGAACTAGAATCAGGCCAGAAACCAAAATATGACTTTGACTTTACTGATGAAAAACCAATTGTTTTGGGGAGTGGAAAAGAGTTTCTGGTTTATGATTCTAACAATGACGGTAAAGCAGATTACAGTGCAGGTACAATAGGTGCTCAAGTGCTAGATGTTTACGGTGTAATTCAAAACAAAACTTCAGATGTTGACAAAAAACTTCATGCAATTAATGGAACATTACTGCCAGCACTTGATCCGAAAGGAAATTTTTTTGGAGTGATGACTGATTTTATGGGCCACGGAACTTCAAGTGCTTCATCCATTACATCAAAGGGGGAGCAAACATATGATATCTACAACAATACTGGAAAATTTACAATAAAGGGAATTGCACCTGGAGCAAAAATTGTCCCAATAAAGGCACTGTGGTTTGGTGATACGGTTTATGCTTGGTTGTGGTCAGCTGGATTTGAAAATCAAGAACACAGTTGGAATTTCACAGGTAGTCCAAGAGTTGATATCATTTCAAACAGTTGGGGGATTTCCAATTTCCCATCTATTCAATCTGCCCCTGGATTGGACGTTGAATCAATAATACTTGGGTTGCTTGCAACGCCGCATTCACTTGATGATAATTACCCTGGCGTGACAATTGTCTCTAGTGCAGGTAATTCCGGACATGGATATGGAACGATTGGTTTTCCTAACGCCTCTCCATATGGAATTACAGTTGGCGCTACTACAAACAATGTTTTTGTAGGTTATGGTCCATTTAAGGATCAACCGCGATTTGGTAATTCAACTTTACCAATCAATGAAGTAGTAGATTTTTCAAGCAGGGGTCCTGGGATTATTGGGGATCCCAAACCTGATTTGATGAGTATTGGTGCACACGGTTTTACTCCATCAAGTGTTCTTAAAATCGAAAAGAATTCAAAAAAGGAATCTTTTTCATTATTCGGAGGAACAAGCATGGCAGCTCCTCTAGTTTCTGGCAGCGCTGCAATACTGATGGAAGGATTAAACAAACAATCAAAAGAGTATGATCCATTTACCATCAAAAACATTTTGATGTCAACTGCAAAAGATCTTCAAAGTGATCCACTCACACAAGGATCTGGACTTGTAGATGTCAATAAGGCACTAGGTTTTGTAAACGGCGAAGAAGGAATATTTCTAGTTTATAATGACGCATCATACAAAAACATAAAAAAAATTCTAAATCCTGCACTTGAATTAATAAATTCTACTTCTATAGGATTTGGAAAATTTGAGTTCCCATCAAAAATCATGCCGATGACAAGTTGGTTTGCAGGACAATTACTTCCCGGAGAACACAGTGCGACAACTTTTACAATCGAAAATCCGACAAATAAAACAATTCAAATATCTATCAAACCTACAGTAATATCTCTAATTAAAAAAACTCAATTTGATGGTACAACAATAGTGCGTCAGCAAGATTCACTGTTAAATAAATCAGATGCGTTTATTCCAAATTATATTGAATTGTCTGACATTAAAGAGCACAAAGAACTAGGGGATTTTTTTGATGAAAATCCAATACCTGATAAATCTTCTCTACTAATCTTGAATCTAAATTTCCCCTTTGATAATTTTATGAACGAAACTGACAAGGTATATGCAAATGATATCAAAATTTCTTCACTATACCTTTATGATTGGATTGATAAAAATAACGACACTGACATCACTTCTAATGAATTATCTATGCTTAACCGAGCTGGATCATGGGGTACTGTTCAGGAACTTCGAATTAGCGAACCAAATGAGAAATTCACCGGCATTCCACTTGTAGGTGTGTATCCAACTCCAACTAGACAGTCTTTCTATCTAGGTGATACAAAACAAAATTCTACCTCAATGAAGTACACCTTGTCTGCAAGCTATTATGCCAAAGACAAATGGTCAGTTATTTGGCCCCAATCAGAAACAATTTCTGTGCCAGCAAATGGTACTGCTCAAACTGACATATCTCTTGTTGTACCAAACGATCTGCAAACTGGTGTTTATCAAGGATTCATAACATTTGAAGGTGAAAAACATACTGTCAACTCGCCTGTAACTTTTGTTGTAAAGCAAAAAGTTGATCAAAAAGATTCGTTGGTGTTAATTCAAGGAAGACAAAGTGATGACGTTCTTTTTGGTAATGGTTTTGTAAAAGGTGCATTTGATATGTCAAATAGATACATGGCAGGTGATTGGAGACAATATTATTTTGATATTAAAGATGAATCGATAAATTCTGCAGCAATTGAATTATCCTGGAAAAATAGTGATACAAATTTAGCAGTATTTGTTATGGATCCCAAAGGAAGGATAATTCAAACTAATATGCCATCTGGAGTATTTGGTCATTTTCTTGGCTGGCCTTCACTTGATTGGCTAGGCAGTTCTGTTTTCAGCCAGGGGGGCGGCTTTTTCCCTGTGAAAAATAAAGATGATACATCCACTATACTTTACGTCCCAATTAATCAAACAGGAACTTATTCACTTTTAGCTCATTCTACATTGTTTGGTGGCAATTCCACTACTGAATCAGTTACACTTGCAGCTAAATTTTCCAACATTTCCTCAGAAATTCAATTAATCCAAAACAAAACAAATCCAAAAGTAAATCTCTCATCTGTGGAAAATATTACTGCGATTCCCCCCGTACTTTCTGATGAGACTATTCACAATGATTCTACAACTATAATTCAAAATGTACAATCTGAAAATGACTCATTTTTTAACATTGGTCTTAGTATTGGCATTGGAGTTGGAATTGCGATCGGAATTGTTTTATTTTTAATTTTTAGACAAAAACCTAATAAATAATTGAACAAGGTTTATAAGCAATTTGGCGAGTACGTGAGCTTGAATGTCAGCGCAGGGGACAAAAAAGTCTGGCGGATTATCTAGGAGAGATTTTCTTAAATTAATGGGAGCTGCTGGTACTGGTTTAGCATTTGCTCCATTTGTTCCGTTTGGAAATTTTATGCCCAATCCCTCACTGGCTAATCTTGAAAAAGCTAAAGTTATTTTGCCTGATGGTTCTCAAGCCAGCGTAAAAACATTTCCGGCAAATAGCGCTGAAGTCATTACCTATCCAAGTACTGGTGATCCTGCACTTGATACAGAATCATTTCGAAAATGGCAATTCATTAGATTACCTGAAGAACTAGGCGGTGCAAAAAACGATGTTTCATCTTTTAGGGCATATAGTATGATATGTCTACATCTTTGGTGTTTATGGAAATATTGGCCTGAACCAGGTAGAATGAGAGGCGAATGTCCATGTCATGGAAGTATGTATGATCCAACAACTGGAACTGCATTTGTTGGACCTGCATCAGTACAAGCTGCGCCTTCAAACACATTACCGCAACTAAATTTTGAACTTGATACAGATGGTTTTTTATGGGTTTCACCCCCGACTTGGGGTGTGAATGACAATGGGGTAATAGGATATGGCCGTTTCGTTACATAGAAGAACTGGCGCAGTTGCCTTTTTTTATTGGTTATGGGATGGACTAGATAGAACAATCTTTACTGCAATTAAATTTTCATTTCCTGCAAGATTTGTTAGCCCATTTGGATTTTTGGGAATGCTTACTTTTGTTACATTTGTAATACTTGGAATTTCTGGAGCATTACTAATGTTTTATTATCAACCAATGTTAGACCGGGCATGGGACAGTGTTCAATTTATCAATGATAAAGTTCCATTTGGTTTTCACATTAGAAATATTCACTATCATGCTTCCAATGCGATGGTATTGTTGGCAATTTTACACATGTACTATCAATACTTTAGTGGGAGATACAAAATTAGAAATGAAATTTTATGGGCTACCGGAGTTATACTTGGAACAGTTACAATCCTAGAAGCATTTACTGGTTATGATATTATCTTTAGTGAAAGAGCAGAACTTGCAATCAGTATAGCTGCGTCTCTTACCACTTCAATTCCTGTAGTTGGACCTACTATACGCGAGTCGATGTTTGGTAGTGGTTTCTCTGACTTTGTTTTAAGATTTTATGCACAACATGTATTTCTTTTACCTTTAGTGATGCTTGGCTTAATGGCAGTTCACTTTCCACGATTTCTAGTGTTTGATGTACCTATGGTAATGGCAATTGGAGGAGCCATTTTGATCACGGGGGGAGTATTTCCAGTTGACATGGGATTCAAGTTTGTACCTACACAGCCGCCGGGTGTTACTGTACCAGAATGGTATCTGACAGGACTATATGCATTTTTGAGAACACAGTATGACAAATTTGTAACCGGTGTACTCTGGCCTGGACTATTCATTGCTTCATTCTTACTAATTCCATTCATTGACAGATACAAGAAATTCTCCTGGAAAGATCGTCCAATAATCACCGCATTTGGAATTACAGGAATTGCTCAGATTATGGTTACAACATACTGGGGCTTTTACATTCCATCTGATAGCAGTATTCCTCTTGTAGAGCGTCTAGTAGTTGATCCTATATTCCTCTACACCGTGATGATATTACTAGTTCCACTAGGATTTGGATTCTCATACATGATGATCAAACTTGCAAAAGAATCTGAAAGAAAAGCTAAACTTGCCAAAGAAAAAGGTCCAAAGAAAGTGGCCTCAATTAATCTCTCACAAAAATGGATTAATTGGCTAATTGTGGCACTCTTGGCATTTCAAGTATTCCTAAACATTGCAGCTTACAATGCAGCTTTGAGTGGAATGAAAAATATTTCTCTATTCTTTATAGGAATTATTTTGATAGTGTTTGCTGGCTTTTTCCATATTTACCGATATGGATTGAATCAGGCAAAGAATGCACCTCCACCACCACCTATGCCAGTACCAGAAGAACAACCAAAGGGATTGGCAGAACCACTAGTTCCAAATACTAGTGAGATCTCTGCAGGTCATTCCTCAAAGGGTGGCAAGAATGAATCAAAAGAGATTCCTCAAATTTCTACACCAAAGATTCAGGCAGATTTAGGAATTGATGCTAATAGGAATTATGACCTTGGTTCATCAGATCTAAAAAAACCATGATCTTTTTAAAATTCTAAAAAAGCTTTATAAGAACTCGTTAGATCTAAAAAAATCGTTGAGTGCACCAACAACAAGTCACGCATATGGGGTAGGAGTAATGGCAATTATCATTGGCGCTTCAATAGGAGTTGTTTATTACACATCATTTTATCTCCCGGAATCTTTGGCAAAGCCAAGTATTGCTGAAGAAATCCTAGTACCTGAAGGGAATTTAATAATCGATATTGTAGACGGTGCCGTTACAGAAGGCAATAAAAATTATGTTCCAAATGCTGCTATTGCTACACTATCAAAAGATAATCATGTGATTTGGAAAAATCTTGATTCTGTGGCACACACAGTAACCCCAGATAAAGAATTTAAAGATTCTTACAGCGGTGATTTTGGTTCACTTGGAGTTATTTTACCTGGCGAGAGTTTCGAATTTATCTTCACTAAACCCGCTGAAATAAAGTATCACTGTACACCGCACCCTTGGATGACTGGAAGCATCACAGTTGAAAAAAATAAATTCTAGATCGAATATCTTGCAAAAATTATTTGACTTTCAATTTCCTTATGTTGTTCAATAATTGATGCTCGAAATTTTATCTCATGAACTTGCTTTGGTTCAAACTTTATTGTTGCAGTAAACTCTGCTCTGTTTTCAGGCATCACATCTTTGTTAATGAACAATCTTGAAACATTTTGAGATATTTTTTTTCCATTGTATGATTTGTAGATGATATGTTCATTGGAATCTAAAATCTGGGTGTTAATTACAACGCCATCATATTTTCCTGGATATGATACAATGATGTTTCCTCGAATTTCAGAATCGGGATGAATTTCTTTTGGCTCTAGGTTAAACTCTATGTCTTTCACATAAACAACAACATTGAGTAGGAATAAATAATTTTATTAAAGCGGGCCGGAAGGGCTTCGATCCCTTGACCACTGGATTAGAAGTCCAGCACTCTATCCAAGCTGAGCTACCAGCCCAAGAGTCTGAAAATTAATTGTCATTTTAAGGGTTTAGTCGAACAGACTGAATGGTTAAATTCTAGTGTATGATCCACAAGATTCCAACATTAAAAATAAAATATCAACGAAATAACTTTCTACACAAAATATCAAAATATTATGTTGATAGTTACGATACAATATTTGTCGAAGAGATAAAAATCCAAAACATGGTAAAAAACCATCATCTGGCTAAATTAATATATGACTTTTCTTGGAATTCGTTTTTCCAAAAACTAGAATACAAAGCTGCAAACGCTGGTATTCTATTTGCAAAAGTAGCACCACATGGAACCAGCCAAAGTTGTTCTAACTGTGGTAGAATGGTGAAAAAGACTTTCGGCAATTAGAACACACTGTTGTCCACACCGCAGTCTTGTTATTGATAGAGACTACAATGCATCTCTGAATATCAAACAGAGAGACATCTACAATTAGAGGTGTTCTCTCCAAAGGCGTAACTTCCCTACATCCCGTAGGTAGATTACCTGTCCATGATCTGTGGTCATGTAATCTCATTGAACAAGGAAACTGACGACTTTAGTCGTGAGTAATTCACGGGTTTACAACCATTTTTTCTGATAGTTCTCCCTTTCCATTTTAAATAAAAATTGTTGTGCATATCCTGCATAAGGTCCAAAATACTTTGTAATTTTTTCATGTAGTGTGTCGTACTGTTTTTCTGTAATTGATTTTGTCTCAAGTTCAAATTTTTCTAGATAATATTTCTCTAAAATTCTGATCATCCATCTATCTAATGGAAATGCATCAAGCTTATCGAGGGAAAACAACAAAATACAATCCGCAACTTTATTTCCTATTCCTGGAACTGTCAGAATTATTTTTTTTGCCTCTTGATAATTGCATTTCGCTAGATCTTCAAAATCTATCTGTTGTGATTCAACCATTTTTGCTGCATCAATTATGAATTTTGCTCTATATCCTACGCCACAATTTCGAATTTCTTGAATTGTTGCATTTGCAATTTTTTTTGGTTCCGGGAATAAGTGAAATTCTTTACTATCAAATTGAATTTTTCTTCCAAATTTTGTTGAAATTTTTTCTAAACTTAACTTGATTTTTTGAATATTAGAATTTGAAGAAACTATAAACGAAATATAACATTGAAACGGATCCTGTCTTACTAGTCGAAGTCCCAAATATTTTTTTACAGCCATTTTCGTTGTTTTATCTTTTGAAATTGATCTGATTATTTTTACCATATCGTCACTATCTCTAAAAAAATCGTATTTGTTCTTTGAATACGATGTGATTTTTCCAGAATCATTTATTTTTAAAACATCTTGACCGTTAACGCCGTACCAAAATTCTTTTTGTTTTGTCCAAAGAAATACTTGTCCACTATTGATTGTATTTTCTAAGTTAATTGTATTGTAATCTATCATTTCAGATAGATATTACTTCATTTACGGCTGGGGCATGAGCCACAAGACCAAATTTTTCATGAATTTCTTGGGCGAATTTTTCACACGATTCAGAATCCCCGTGAACTGTTAAGACTTTGGGATTTCCTTTGATCTTTTTAATCACTTCAAAAAGTTCATTTCTATCCGCATGTCCTGAAAATTCAAATTGCTTTACTTCTGCAGATACATTCAGATCTTTTCCACGTGTGTTTACCTTTCCTGTATCTAGTAATTTTTTTCCAGGAGTGCCTTCTCCTTGGTATGAAACAAGCGCTATTCCATTTTTGCTATCAAATGAAAGCTCTTGTAAATAGTATGTTGCATTTCCTCCTACTAACATTCCAGCTGGAGATATGACCACACAAGGTTCTTCTAATGCATGTTTTCTTTTTTCATGATCTTTAATGGCAATTGATCCATTAATTGCATCTGCAAATATCTTTGGATCTCTTAGATAATCTGGATGATTAAACATTATGTCGTTTACTTTGAGTGCCATGCCGTCCATTATGATCTTGTGCTTAAAGTTTGAACTCCTCAAAATACATGCCATTTCTTGAGAGCGCTCAACTGAAAATGATGGTATGAACAGTACTCCTTTTCTGTCCATCACTTCATTTGCAAATTCAATCAAATCTTTTTCAGACTCATTTCTTGGTTTTTGTTCTGTTTGGGAGTATGTACTTTCAATAATTAAAAGATCAACGTCTCCTACATCCAAATCAGCTTCACGTAACATTCTTGAGCCATGTGTCTTGATATCCCCAGTATAGAACAAACGTTTTTTCTGAGATTCCACTAATACTGAACCGCCGCCAATCACATGTCCTGTTTCTCTTAATTCAAAATTTGCGTTGCCTTTGGTAATTTTTTCTTTGAATCCTATCTCCTTTGCATTTCGCATCATATTGTTTAATTCAGGTAATCCAAATGGCTGAGCATCTTTAGTAATTTTTAACATGTCCTCAATAAGCAATCTTGTTAAATCAAAAGTTGGAGGAGTTGCATACACATCCGTATTTCCACTTACAAATAGAGACGGTACATTTCCTGAATGATCAAGATGAGCATGAGTTATAATAATTGCATCTAGATCTTTTGGTTTCACATGAACTGGATAGCCTGGGGGCGTTCCTCGCTTTCCAAATAATACACCATAATCTAATAACAGATTTGTCCCATCACAATTTACCAAAAAACCTGATCGACCAACTTCATTGGCAGCACCTAAAACTTTAACTTCCAAGAATAAAATGAATTTTTATCTACGTTAAAACCTTTTTAGAATCAATCCGATCATTACGTGTACTATAGAATCTACAAAAGCTTTAATTAGTGTAAGCTAAGACTCGATCGTCATGGGAAGAAGCTTTCAAGAATGGTTAAAACAACAAGATCAAGCCGTCGTTGCTAAAACACGAGCAGGCGATGAAGGAAACAAACCACTCCTTAACCAACTTAATTGGATATGGGTAAACAATCTGATGAAACAGAGAGCAGACCTAAATCCATCTTCAGCTGAATTACTTGACTGGGTAACATCTGGTCAAATTGATGCAATGAGAAAATAAACGTGTTAAACACGTTATCTTTTTGTTTTTTATTTTTTTACTAGTTGATTTTTAGCCATGCATTTTTTCTTGATCTAAACATTTGATTA